>JBAXMO010000029.1:0-13167 GCA_037134255.1 Actinomycetes bacterium
CGATCCGTACCGCAGATCGGCCACGGCCTGCTCGACAGCGGCACCAACGACGGGGTCCTTCAAGGATGAGGGGTGCGCAATCACGGTGGCGGACAACGTTCCCCACACCACGTCGTTACAGAACGTTACGGCGCGACGAACAAAGTCGGCCGCATCGGAGGCCTCGAGGGCCGTCTCGCTGGTGAGAGCGCAGAAGGCTTCGACGTTGAAGGCCATATCGCCAGCGTTGTCGGGGTTGACGTCGCGAACAATCGTCCACGGCAACTGATCGCCCTCGGGACTGCCAATCTGATGGGCTTCGGGGTGACCGGCAAGGAACGCGGCGTGGCGATCCTTGGCGCCGGGGTAGTAGGCCCGTCGTGTCGGTAGCGCGGCCAACGTTGCTTCCAACGCCGAGAGGAACTCTTCACGTTGGGGCCAGCCCTTGTGCGTCACGAGGACTCGGGGCGTTAAGCAGTTGAAGCCAGCGTTGTTCGAGATCATGGTCGCGACGTGAGCGGCCTGATAGGCAATGTCCTTTTCGCTCCACTCACCCGGCACGATGACGACGGGCGAAACATTGCCGAGTTCACACGAGACGGGCTTAGTGACGAGAGGCTCGTTGGCGGCCTTGCGACGGGCGCCTTCTTCACCGACACCAAAGACAATGGCGTCGTGTGTCTTGTCCGAACCGGTGACGTGAATGTCTTCGACCTGGGCGTGATTAGTCAGGTAGGCCCCGGTGGCGGCCCCGCCGCTCACGATACGGAGGAACCCCTTTGCAATGAGGGAACCCATGGCCTTCTCCCAGTAGGGGACGAGGTACTCATTAACGGGGTTGGCCTTTAGAACTACGACCTTTCCCTCGGCAAAGAGTTTGGTCAACACGTCACGTGGGCCGAGTGAGGCCACGTTGCCGGCACCGAGAACGAGTGAGACGCCGGCGTGTTTGGCGGGATCCTTGTAGACCTCGGCCTGCGTCTCTTGCACCTGGGGCTCCGTGATACCTGGTTCCATCCAGACCTCGCCGGTGATGCCGGAGTAGAGCAACTTGTCAAAGCCACTGCCGGGCAGCACCTGCACGGCGATGCGGTTTCCGGGCTTGTGGCGCACGGGGCCCGGGTACTGGGGGCGTCCGGTCTCGACAATGTCCAACATGGACTTATGGAAGGCGTTCGCCATCCTCATAAAGGTGCCCACACCACTGAAGAGCTCTTCGCCGGCCTCGACCGAGTTGGGGGCGTAGCCCTTGGCCGCGCACCCTGCGGCGGCCCACTCTTCGGCGACGGCGTAGGTGTCGGCGACAATCTGCGTCAGTAGAGCGGCGCGGTCACGGGGGGTCGTGGCTGCCCAGATGAGAGCCTTTTCTGCCACATCGGCCACGGCACGATCCAGGACCGCCGTTTCGATGGACCCGTGGTCTTGATTTCCAGAAGTGGGTGCCGCGGCACCTCGTTGAGCTTGCAACATGGCTATTCCCTTCTCCGACTCGAAGGCTACCCCCGTTTTGGGAAAAAATTGGTCGATGACCCGCCTCCGCGCGAGGCCACGAGCAGGCAAACCGTGGAATTCAGGCCGAGCCGAACCCGTCGAAAAGTCCAGCAAAATGACACAACAGAGGACCTCACTCTCTAGGCTTTTCCTGTTCGAAGGGCGAGAATGCCCTAATGAGGAGGAAACATCATGGCGTTTGAAGAGTGGGGCCCACTGGCCGGCTTGATTGGTACTTGGGAAAGTGGCTTTGACGGCCTCGACGTCTCTTTCCACAACGAGAAGGGCAAGGTCGCTGAGACTCCGTTCCGTGAGAAGACGACCTTCAAGCCTTTTGGTCCTGTCGACAACGGCGAGCAGATTCTCTACGGCCTCGACTACCGCACCGCCGCGTGGCGCGAGGGCGAAGACAACCCCTTCCACACCGAAGTTGGTTACTGGATGTGGGACGCCAACGAGCAGCAGGTCACTCGTTGCTTCTCAATCCCCCGGGCCTCAACGCTGATCGCCGGTGGCACCGTGGCCAACGACGCCAAGGAATTCGACCTCGAAGCCGTTGTGGGCTCCAATGTCTATGGCATCTTGTCCAACCCTTACCTCGACCGCATCGCGAAGTGTGTCCGTTACACCGTCACCATCAAGGTGACCGACGACACGTTCTTCTACGACGAGACTTCGGTCATCGAGCACCAGAAGACGCCAACTGTCATCATGCACACCGACCGCAACACCCTCAAGCTCGTAAGTCGCGAGGCCTAGTCATGTACCAGTGGTCCGAAGAACACCAGGCCATCATTCAGGTGATGCGCAGCTTCGTCGACAAGGAGATTCGTCCCCACCTCGACGAGATTGAGTACGAGGGCGTTCCTCCGTACGACATCATCCGAAAGATGTACGACGTCTTCGGACTGAAGGAAATGGCGAAGGAGAACTTCGCCAAGATGCTCGAGAAGAAAAAGACTGGTGAAGAGTCCAGCGTTCGACGCGGTGGTGGCGACCCCGGTGCCCAGTTGATCTCAACCATTGAACTCTGTCGCGTGAGCCCCGGACTCGTGACCTCGATGGGTGTTTCCACGGGCCTCGCCGGTGGCACCATCAACAAGCTCGGTACGCCAGCGCAGATGGAACGTTGGGGCCTGGACCTCATGACCTTTGACAAGGTTGGCGCTTGGGCTATCACCGAACCAGACTCTGGTTCTGACGCCCTAGGTGGCATGACCACCACGGCCCGCCGCGACGGTGATGAGTACATCATCAACGGTTCGAAGACCTGGATCACCAATGGGCCCTTCGCCGACACCATCGTGCTCTACGCGAAGCTCGACGACGGCTCCGGTGAAGAGATGCGTAACCGCAAGGTCCTGACCTTCGTGCTCGACAAGGGCATGCCCGGCCTCGAGCAGAGCAAGCCCATGCGCAAGATGGGTCAGAAGGCTTCACCAACGGGCACCCTGTTCATGACCGACGTTCGTGTTGGCAAGGACCGATTGCTCGGTGAGACTGAAGACCCCAAGGGTGGCGGTCGGAGCAGCGCCAAGGACAACTTCGTTTCCGAGCGCGCCGGCGTGGCGTCGATGTCACTCGGTGTTATCGAAGAGTGCCTCAAGCTCTCCATCGATTACGCCAAGAACCGCAAGCTCTGGAACAAGCCGATTTCGGACTTCCAGCTGATCCAGCTCAAATTGGCCAACATGGAAGTTGCTCGCGTCAACGTACAGAACATGGTCTTCCAGTTCATTGAGCGCTCAGTGAACAACGCGCCGACCTCGATGGCTGAAGCTTCCGCAATGAAGCTCTACTCCGCTCAGGCGGCCTGCCAAGTCGCCGACGAAGCGATTCAGCTGTTCGGTGGCAATGGCTACGTTTCCGAATACCGCGTGGAGCAACTGTCCCGTGACGCTCGAGTTCTTCGCATCTACGCCGGAACTGATGAGATTCAGGTTGGCGCTATCGCAAAGGACCTGCTCCGCTAGGGCTAGTTCGCCCGAGAGGGAGAACGGGTTAGTGCTCGCTGCGAGCGCCGAGGAATTCACCCAAAAATTACGTCGGAATTCTCTTTTAGGCGAGTTCGTTTTGTGCCAACATAGGGTCGTAGAGGGTTCTCAATCGAGCCGTCAACTCTCCGATGAAAAAGGGATTCGAAGTTGCCATGTCGCGCCGACTAATCAGTACCTTGACGCTGGTGGCGTTGGTACTTCTCGGCACCCCGTTAATTAGCAACGCCGTGACTCAGTCCAGCCCTACCGCCTGCCCCATCACTAGCTGGCCCAGTTCGGTGGCCAGCCTCCCCTGGATGCAACAGAACTACCAAGACCAATACACCCCCGAACAGTTGGCTGCACAAGTTGTGGACTGCGAGGAGCAGTTGCACCGCTCAAACGCGCTCGCTTCGGAGATTGCTCTTACCACCCTGCGGTTCGTAACTGGCCAGCAGTGGCAGAATCAAAACAATTGGTTGACGTTGCCCGGACCTAGTTACCGATATATGCCTGATTTCAATTCGCTGGGTATTCCATCGATCACCCTGGAGGATGGGCCCATTGGAATTCGCTATCAGCGCGCCGCCGCTAACTCACTTCCCACAACGTTTTCGAGTCAGCTATCTCTCGCTGCCACCATGGACCCCGGCGTCGCCGCCGCTTACGGCGAGCAACTAGGTACCGAGACATCGTTACTGAACTATCAAGGCATCCAGGCACCCAACCTCAACATCGCTCGTATTCCCACTTGGGGTCGCATCTCCGAATCATTTGGCGAGAACCCTAACTTGGCGGGCCTCATGGGTCGGGCCGAAGTCAATCGATTAATCGCCCATGTGCCGTTTGTGGTTTTAAAGCACTTTGGTGCGTACGGACAGGAAAATTCTCGTCGGCAGCTAAACCAACTAATCACCGACAAGGTCCTGTATGACAACTACTTGCGGCCCTTTGCCATCGCGCAACAGGGCGCCGCATCGGCATTGGCCGATGGTCGCCAGCACGACCTGTTGATGATGTGTTCGTACGGCGACATTAATGGCCACCAGTCCTGTCGGTCTCAAACATTGATTGACGCCATGAGTAATTTTGGCTTTCGAGGTTTAGTCCGTTCCGACCTCGATGTACGAGAGGGTGTCGGATCGCTCTATTCCGCCCACGTATCACTCATCAAGCCACAAGTGGCCCTGAGCGACAGGGCCATGGAACTTCTCTCACCTCAGACCAAGCAAGGTATCCACGAAGCCGCAGTAAAGGTCATAGTTGAAATGTTTCGTACCTCACTGGTCACTCCGACGGGAGTAGCCGACCGTAACGTCGGTGCAACGTTGACTCCCAGCATGCACAATCAGGGGGTAGCGGTTGCCAATGACGTAGAGCGACGAGCGGCAGTGTTATTAAAAAACAATGGTGCCTTTCCACTAGCCAAGAGTGGTTCGACACTGTTGCTCACGATGCAAGATCTTGACGGCACTTGTCACGCTCTCGCCACTGCTATGCGGCAGCAGGGTTACAAAACGACCTGCAAAGCATTGCACCCGCCACTCGGTGGTGGATTGAAGCCCTTCGGCCTACTCACCCCGAGTAATGGCACGAACCGCAAAGAGCGGACAGTCCGTTGGGTGGCTCCGCGTACGGGGTACTACTGCTATCAAATGCAGACAACGGGCGATTCCGAATTCAAAGTTAACGGAGTGCGCACAATCGCTGTGAACGGAACCACTGAATTTCCTTACGCTAGCTACGTAAGTTTCCGAGCCAATGCCGGGGACTCATTCAACCTCCACCTCAACTGGCAGCGAAAGGCACCTGCGTTTTCTATTATTTTTATGAACGGTGTCATCGCTTCGGCCACCACTGAAATCACCAAAGCGGCCCAAGTGGTGGTGATGGCCAACGATGTGGGGCGGGAGGGTGCGGACCGGTCCACTCTCGAACTCCCCTACGGCTTTGACTCCCTCATCAGCGTGGCCGCCGCCGCCAAGCCCACGTCGGTAGCTCTGTTCACAACTGGACCAGTCACCATGCCATGGATTAATTCAGTCAAGGGCGTGTTTGAATTCTGGAACGGTCCGGGTGATGCCACCGCGGACTCCAGCATTGCGCGACTCACGCCAGCGATCGCCGACTTGATAAGTGGAGCCACCACACCAACAGGCCGTCTGCCCATCACGTTCCCCGTGTCTACGGCCGCGAGCCCATCAGGTTTTGCCAATCAGGCGTTCTGGCCCGGGATCAAAACTATGGCCAACCTCAACCGTGCTCCCAATAATGGGCTTGGCCTGGGATTCAACTGGTACCAAAAAGTCGGGTGGCCCGTTCTGTTCCCCTTCGGTTTTGGGCTGACCTACCCCACTGTCACCACCACCTTCCCTGCGAGTGCGGTGAGTTGCGCCGCGGCCACAGCCACGTCGCTCTGCCTGCGCATCCAACCACGCGTGACCATGGGCGACACCGTAAAGAATTTCACGTCGATCTCACAGCTCTACCTGGCACCACCAACTTCATCAGGTCAGCCCAAACTCTTGCTGGGTACTGTCGTAGCGACACCCTGTCGGACTACGGCTGGCTCTCTGACAACGAGCTCGAGCACCTGCGTCTCGGGGAGCACAAACGCGACGGTGACCGCGATGCAGTCCGGTACGTGGAGCGCCGCAAACCGCCAATATCAGTTTGAGCCGGGTTGCTATTCCTTCATTCTCGCCGAGAACGCACGTGACGCCTTTGACATCTTGGCCACGCCGCGTCAGGGAACCCACCCCAGCGCCATCGTGCACGCCACCGCGCCATTTAGTGTCTCGACGGAATTGGCTGCGGGCGCCTGCCCGGCCTAGTTCCTAGTTAGTCGCTCGCGAAGGCGATCAGCGACGCCAACCCAGCCCTTGTACTCCAGTGATTCTTGCGGTGCGGTATCGAGGGCGTGGAGTAAGGCGCTGCCGTAGTTGAGATCGCGCGACAAAAGTTGTTCGAGGGACTGCACGTACGTGCGAATCGTAAAAATAATGGCTCTGGTACTCGGTAGGACACGGAGAGTCTGGCGTTCCACTCGGAAGTACCACTCGGGAACGTCGTCGAGCGGGCGGCGGTGACTAGGTGGCAGAAAGAGCTCCGGCGAATCAACCAGCGACCAATTCAGTCGCCACACGGAACGTTCCGGCGTCATCCGGTCAAAGAACGCATTCACCGGAGAGGCAAGGTGTGACGCATACCCGGGCACAACATCGTGGATTGCATCCAGCGTGCGTCCCATTTTTTCGGCAAGATACCAGCGCGACGGGAAGGCCACTACCGCGCCGCTCAGTCGCCACGCATCATCAAAACGTTCCATGAGGCAGAGATCGTCAGCAACCAAGCGCGAGGCTTCGACCAGGGGATGATCCGTTGCCGTGACCTTGGATCCAGCCACATGGTCCACCACCATGGCCTGGAGTTCTTCCGCCGCGGGCCGACAGGAGTCCAACAAACCCACCACATCACTTCGACGGTCACGAATAAGCCGATGTTTTTCTACGAGTTCTCCGGCAGTACTCTCATCCGATTCAAACCAGTTATCGGTATCGAGCGGCCGTAGGCCCATCGCCAGTCGAAATGATTTACCGTCGAGAGGAACGTACTTCGACAAGCGCAGTTACTTCGTTTGGAAACGGAACGGTGCCGAAGCAAGACCCGATCCGGCCGAACTCACCGCTCGCACCAAGACCGTATAGAAGTTCTTCGTCGCTAGTCCCGAAATCGCGAGGGGCGAAGCCGTAGTCCCCGACGAGCGGGTCACCCATGTGGTTCCATTGTTGAGGGAGTACTGGTACGAGGTGATTGCCCGACCGCCAGTACCTGGCGCTGCGAAGGTCACTGTGGCCGTTGTCGACGTCGTCACAATGCTTTGGATAACCGTCTTCCCGGGGGTCGTAAAGGGTACGGCCGAGGTCGCGGCTGATGCCGTTCCGGCGCCGACGATATTGCGGGCACGAATCTTGACTGAGTAGGACGTTCCGTTCACAAGACCAGTGATTGTGAGGGCGGTGTTTTTGGTGCGGTACTGACCAGACTGCCATGAAGTGCCGCCATTGACTGAGTAGTCGTAGTACCCGAGTGCCGCGCCGCCAGTAGTCGTGGGCGCCGTAAAGGTCACCACAACGCTCCGATTACCGGCCACCACTGAGGTGACGCCTGGGGCACCGGGTGTCGTTGCGGGGATAACGAGGTTGCTGTTTGAGGGAGCCGATGTGCCTCGACTGTTGATGGCCACCACGTAGAAGACGTAGGAAACACCGTTGGCTAGTCCCGAAACCGTGCACGTCATAGTTGACGTTGTGCACGTATGCCCGTGTAGATCGGAGACTACGTAACTCGTGATAGCCGAGCCACCATTAGTCGCCGGTGGATTCCAGAGCAACGTGGCCGTGGTGCTACCTCGCACGCCGTGCAACCAGCGAGGGGCGCTCGGCACGGTGGCTGGTACGCCGTTCACCCGTGACGAGAAGGCACCAGTGTCAAGGTCACTCACTGCGGCCACGGACACGTGATACGTCGTGCCGTTGGCGAGACCGGTGATCACGAATGGGCCGGTGGCGGTGGCGAACGAGGTAAAGGTAACGCCATTGTCGAGGGAGTAGACGTAGTCCGTCCGGCTCAAACCACCGGTGGTTCCCGGCGTAATCGAGAGTGTCAACGTGGTATGTCCGGGGGTAATAGAGCTAATCGTAGGAGCGCCAGGAGCTGAGTATCCGTTAGTAGAAGCCGAAGCCGACCCCGCAGAGTCCCCGACTGAGTTTGTTGCGACCACCACGATGGAGTAGTTCGCCGTGTTGCTGACCCCAGTGAGATCGCAGGTCAAAGCGCCGTCGCCCGTAGTCCAGCTACACGTCACTGCCCCGGAGGCGTCATTGGGCGAAGCTGTCACGGTGTAGTCCGTGATGGCGGCTCCACCGGTGAGTGTTGGCGCCGTCCAGGTAACCGTGATGCCATCGAAGACACGCGTCACTTGAACATTGGTCGGCGCACTTGGAACTGAGAGTGGCGTTTCGTTAAGGGAGCTAGATGCCGTTGAATCACCGGCCGCATTCGATGCCACCAGCGTGACTGTGTACTCCGTACCATTCACCAGACTAGAGATCGTGCAGGTCAGCAGGACGGTGGTGCAGGTCAACGTGCTCAAGCCATCTACGGCAGTCGCGGTGTAGCCCGTAATCGCCGTTCCGTTATTCGATGGTGCCGTCCAGGCCACTGTTAATGACTGGTTACCCGAAACCACGCTGGAAAGTGTTGGGGTCCCCGGCACCACATTCGGCGTGCCGGAGGCGGCGATGGAGTCTCCACTACTGCCGATTGAGTTGGTGGCCACTACCGTCACGGTGTAGGCGGTGCCATTGGTTAAAGAACTTATGGTGCAGGCGAGGGTGGGGCTGAGGTTCGTCCAGCCGCACGTTGATGATGACGAACCATCAGTCGCGGTAGCCGTGTAGGCAGTAATCGTGTCACCGCCATCGTTGACGGGCGCAATCCAACTGACGATTAGTTGACTGTCACCGGGTGTCACGAGCACGCCCGTGGGGGCATCGGGAGCAACCCCAGTGGCATACGCGGGCAGGGCCACGAGAGTGGGGGCTAGAAACAGGGCAACTACGGCCATCCACTTGGTAAGGCGAGCGCTTCGGAAATCGTAACTATGCGACATGACGTTCTTTCTCTGACTCGAACTGGAGCCGTAAGTCCATGTTAGAACGGTTCCGCCCGGTGAAGAAGGGCTACTTCCCGCCGTCTATTCGGGCAATTAACTGTGCTTCCAGACTCTTAACCATGGCCAGAATTGTCTCGAGTTCCTTGTCCTGATCAATCAGGTGGGCCTGAATCTCTCGAGCTTTGTCGAGCGACATGGTCACGTCCTCGAACGTCTCTTCGGCTCGCTTGTCGGCGGCCACCTGGGAGATGTTCTGGCCCACGATGATGATGGAGAGCAACACCAGCTGAAGGAATGTTTGGGCAATCCACGCGACAAGGTCTTTGAGCGAACCAGAGCTGAGTACCTCGGGGAGACTGAGGAGCGCTAAAAGAGCGAAGAGGTAGGCGCACCACATAGTGCCGACCGCACCCGTGATTTTGACGGCGAGATAACTGTTGATGCGGTGGCCTAGCTTGTCCCTCCGCAAGTGATCGTGAGCCTTTACGGGCCCCGTGGCCGCACGGCTCTTCTCGCGAGGATGTTCCGTAATCACGTGTTCAGTCATGCCGCTTCCTTACTACTGCTGTTGGG
This sequence comes from Actinomycetes bacterium, assembly GCA_037134255.1. Lineage (GTDB taxonomy): Bacteria > Actinomycetota > Acidimicrobiia > Acidimicrobiales > RAAP-2 > RAAP-2. The sequence continues at coordinate 9,697 of JBAXMO010000029.1, forward strand.
ATGATCCACGCTCAATAATGGTGTCGCGAGACTGTTCAAACTGCGATGCATTGAACTTCTCATTCATCCACCGACGAGACCACGCGGACTCTTCTCGGTAGACCTCCGGGTCACTGCGATGGGCGAAGGCGGCATACATACGCCGAAGTTCGCGAATTGATTCTGGCGGAGCCTCGGCAATTGATCGGGCTAACTCCAAGGTTCTGTCCATGAGGGCCGAATGCATAACGACTTCATTCACGAGTCCCCACTCACAGGCAGTTCCCGCATCGACAAAGTTGCCCGTCAGCGACATCTGTCGTGCGCGGTTAATCCCCACGAGCTGCGGCAGGCGAATACTCATGCCACCACCGGGCATCACCCCAACCCGGGCGTGGGTATCGGCGAAGGAGGCGCGGTGCGAGGCAATGAGAAAATCACAGCCCATCGCTAGTTCCAGACCGCCCGTGACGGCCGGTCCGTTGATGGCCCCAATGAGTGGCGTGTCCAAGATTGGGAGAAGGCTGCGAATCTGCCGGCCGGTCGAAGGCCGCTTGGAGGTGGCCTCGTCGTAGGTTCGAGCCAAGTCTTTCAAGTCGAGGCCGGCGCAAAATGCGGGGTCGGTGCCCGTCAGAACAATGACGCGAATGGCTGGATCTTCATCGAGGGCCACCATCGTGGAGACCAAGTCCGCCATCATCTGACCGGTGAGTGCATTGCGGGCTTCCGGACGATCAATCGTCACGACGGCAATGGGTTCAGTTCGTTGCGTAGTAATCACAGGTACTTCTCTAGCACTAGCGCAGCAAGAGAATTGACGGAGTGCTCGAACTCTTGATGGTCAAAGTGCTTTTCGTCGCTGTTGACTTAGTGAATCGCCACGGATGTCCGTCAGATGCCGTGGCACTCAACACCATCATTCCGTCACTTCGGATTGCCAAAGACGGTGAACTCACGAGTGTGCTTGATTGCACGGTCGCAGCCAGAGGGCCTAGGGGTCCGAACGTTCGCATTTGACTCTGCGCGTTCACGTAGGCCACTTGATAGCCCGTCGGGCCAAAGGCCGCAACCACTGGTGAGGTGCCGGTTCGGACGGTGAGTACTAATGCCGGGGAGGCCGTAAAAGTTGAACCGTCGAGGCTGCTCTCGGCCACCTGCACGAGGCCCGTGGTATTGGCCACCACGACCACGACTGAGCCGTCACCTCGGACGGCAATCGAGGGATTGGAATTGGGGGCCGCCACCAGCCCGGTATCGATGACGCCGCTCAGGCTGGCGACGCTAACTGATTTAGACGGCGTGACAAAGGCCACGTGATAGTCACCATGAGCATCGAGGACCAGGGCGGGACTGGTACCAGTGCGCACCGTAACAGTCAATCTCACTACACCGCTCGTTCGCCAAATCGTCAACGCGCGCGAAGTGTGAACGAGAGCAATCGTTGGGTTGTCGTTGGCGTCTAACTGCAGCGTGGGGCTGGCCTTGGTTGGCGCCACGACACCAGTATCAAACCTTCGACCCTGACCATCCACGTACCAGACGTGTTGGGCTCGATCAACAAAACTGACGGCAAAGGAACCGCGAACCGTTGGTGCACTCGCCGGCGAACTATCCGAAGCCACGGTTTCCAGCGAAGTAACTACCCCGAACGTTCCTTCACGGAATAAAACACCGGCGGGCGAAACCAAGGTGGAGACGAACCCACGCCGGGGGCCACCTTTTTCCACATGAGTGTTGGCGGGTGAGTGCAGGAAGCCCTTGATGGGGTGGTAGCCACCGGTCATCGTGCCGACGCCGCGTTGATAGATGTGAAAGCCCGTCATGCTGGCGTTCTGCTCGACGGCAATGATCTGAGTGGTGCCGTCAGGAGACTTCTCCGTATGATCGACGACTGAAACGTGACCATACGTCTGGCCCGCTTCAATCACGAGATCGCCGGGAACGGGCGCGTAGGACGAGGTAACGGGATAGAAACGAAGACCGGGTGAACCCTCAGGAATGTACTGGGCGCCGTAGCGAAAGTCGCCAGTCTTTACGCCACCATTGGCGTAGACCCGTCCCCAGTTCATCACTCGATAGAGACGAGCCGCCAGTTCGACACACTGCCAGCCGTACCCGTACTGCACTTGGGGGTTCTTGACGGAAACTCCCCCGCAGGAAACTCCGGTGTACTGATTAGCACCATTGCTGTGAACGTCGACGCCACCACCCTGCAACCAATTGGCACCGTGCAGTATGACGGCGCCACAATCTGTCTGGGCGTTGGCCGGGGCGACGCGAACCGCACTCGAGACACCCACAACAAGGCCCGAGGACAGGAGGGCCATCGTTAAAAATCTGCGCATAGGAGCGTCTCTCATCAAACAGACGAGCTACTTGACGAGGTCGTCAGCAGTCTCCATGCCGGCACGCCAGGTTGAACGGGCAACAATCTTGGAGGTGTCGGCGCGGTCACGGTACTTAACCGCAATCTGCTGCACTTCTTCCAAGAGACCATCGGAGAGCGTGGTGGGGTTGAGGCCCAACGCCAAGAAGCGGTCGCGGCTCACGTTGAGTTCATTCTCCGCAGCTTCGCGGCGAGGGTTCGGCAAGTTAGCCACTTCCACGCCGGTGAGCTTCGAGATCATCGCGGCCAGGTCGCGGACGCGGTGCGTCTCGGTGACCTGGTTGAACACGGCAGGCTTTTCGCCAGCGGCCGGTGGGTTGTTCAAGGCAATCTCGATGCAACGAACGGTGTCGCGGATGTGAATGAAGGCGCGTGTTTGACCGCCGGTACCGTGCACGGTCAGGGGGTGACCAATAGCCGCCTGCATCAAGAACCGGTTCAAGACAGTGCCGTAGTCACCGTCGTAGTCGAAGCGGTTAATGAGTCGCTCGTCGAGGGCGGTCTGCGGAGTCTGGGTTCCCCAAACGATGCCCTGGTGCAAGTCGGTAATGCGAATCTGGTCGTTGGCCGCGTAGAAGGCGAACATCAGCTGATCCATTGTTTTGGTCAAGTGGTACACCGAACCAGGGTTGGCGGGGTGCAGGATCTCACGATCCAGCAAGCCTTCCTCAGTGGGCACCTTGACAGTGAGGTAGCCCTCAGGAATTGGCGTGGTGCCGGTCCATCCGTAACCGTAAACACCCATGGTGCCGAGGTGGACGAGTTGAATGTCAAGACCCGACGCAACGATTGCGACAAGGACGTTATGCGTGCCACGAATGTTGTTGTCGATCGTGTAGCGCTTGGCAGGAATATTGCGCATGGAGTACGGCGCGGCGCGCTGCTCACCAAAGTGGACGATGGCGTCGGGGCGCTCAGTGACGACCAACTGTGCGAAGAGGTCGTAGTCCTCAGCCAAGTCCAAATTCTCGAAACGGATCGTCTTACCAGAGACTTCCTTCCAGACCCGGATGCGCTCACCCATGGGACGGATGGGCGTCAGGGAGTCAACTTCGAGCTCGAGGTCAATGGCGCGACGGCTCAAGTTATCAACAACAATTACATCG
>JBAXMO010000030.1:0-13078 GCA_037134255.1 Actinomycetes bacterium
CGCCAAGGCCGCCGAAGTGCCCATCATTGTGGCCGTCAACAAGATTGACCGTCCTGACGCCAATCCCGACCGTGTCTTGCAGCAAATAGCCGAACACGGCCTAGTTCCCGAAAAGTGGGGCGGCGACACGATCTGTGTCGAGGTTTCCGCATTGCAGGGCCTGGGCGTTGACGACTTGCTCGAGCAGGTACTACTAATTGCGGAAGTGGGCGAACTCACTGCTCGCACTGAAGGTCCGGCCGTTGGTTCAGTCCTTGAAGCCAACCTCGAAGTTGGGCGTGGACCCGTGGCCACTGTCATGGTGCAAAAGGGTCATCTGAAGTTGGGCGACGCCATTGTGGCCGGAGCCGCCTGGGGCAAGGTCAAAGCCATGATTGACGACAAGGGTCGCCAAATCAAGATTGCTGGCCCGTCGACTCCGGTGCAGGTACTCGGCTTCTCAGAACCTCCCCACGCCGGTGACGAGATGCGCGTTGCGCAAGACCAAGCTCACGCTCGCACCTTGGGTGAGGCTCGCGCACAGCGGATTCGTATCACCGGACACATCCCACTCGCCAGTACTGGTGCCCGCCTGGAAGACCTCTTTGAGGCCATCCAGCGGGGCGAAACGGCCACGTTGAATGTGGTTCTGAAATCTGACGTGCAAGGTTCATTGGAAGCGTGCACCGAGTCACTCCGTAAGTTGGAGCGTGAAGACGTCAAGCTCGTTATCGTGCACCGCGGCGTCGGTGGAATTACCGAGAACGACGTCCAGCTGGCTAGCGCTTCGAGTGCCACCATCATTGGATTCAACGTCCGTCCGGACCGCCGCAGTCGTGAGATGGCTGAGCGCGAAGGCGTTCAGATTCGTACCTACGAAATCATCTACAAGCTCATCGAAGAAATCCAAGCGGCCATGCTCGGTCTTTTGGCTCCGGAGTTCGAAGAAGTCGTTACCGGCGAAGCTGAAGTACGCGAAATCTTCCGTGTTCCCAAGCTCGGCGCCATCGCTGGTTGCTACGTGCGCGAAGGCGTCATCACACGAGGTAGCAAGGTTCGCTTCCTCCGCGAAGGTGCCATTATCTGGAAGGGTTCGATCACCTCACTGCGTCGCTTTAAGGACGACGCCCGTGAAGTGCAGTCGGGCTTCGAGTGCGGTATTGGCCTCTCTGACTACCAGGACTTGAAGGATGGCGACATCATCGAAACCTTCGAGGAGCGCGAGATTCCGCGGACGGCCTAAGTCGTGTCAAATAAATCTGCCGATAAGCACCCCTACCCACGGAGTGCTCGAGTAAATGAAATTCTCCGTGAGGTTATTTCGGATGTCATCGTGCGTCTCGAGGACCTCGATGATCGCCTGGGCCTCCTAACGGTTACTGGTGTCGAGACGACTCCTGATCTGCGACACGCCACGGTCTTCTTCGACTCGCTCACCCCTGAAGCCAAGGCTGGCCTCGAAGACCGTCGTACGCAGATTCAGGGTCAAGTGAACGCCCAGACCAAGATGAAGCGCACGCCGAAGTTGGACTTTCGAATCGACCCCGCTGTTCGTTCGGGTGAATCAGTCGAAGAAATCATTCGTCGACTCCACGCAGAGGATGAGCAGAACTAGCGGCGTCGTACTCGTCGACAAACCGGCGGGTTGGACGAGCCACGACGTCGTCGCCAAGATGCGCGGCATCCTTCGTCAGCGCCGTATTGGTCACGCCGGCACACTCGATCCCATGGCCACAGGACTGCTGGTGATTGCAGTGGGACCAGCGACGAGACTCCTGCGCTTTGCTACGGATACTCAAAAGACGTACACCGGAACGGTGAAGTTGGGCGAAGCTACCGATTCCCTCGACGCTGACGGTGTGGTGATTGCTACTGCTCCAATTCCTGATTTGAGTCCGTCTCAAGCGCAAACCATCGCCACCAGCTTTCTCGGCCCCAGCAACAGATTCCACCGATGGTCTCGGCCATCAAGGTCGATGGGAAGAGGCTGTACGAGCTGGCCCGTGAGGGAAAAGAGATCGAGCGCAAGCCTCGCGACATCGTGGTCTCGAAGTTCGAGATAGGCGAATCCGAAGTCCCCGGCTCGTGGGTTTTCGAGGTGACCGTAACTCCCGGAACCTACGTTCGCGTACTGCTCGCCGATTGGGCCGTTAAGGCTGGCACCTTGGGCCACTTAACGGCACTTCGTCGAACGGCGAGTGGTGCTTCCTTGGTTGATGCCGCATACACCATCGAATCGCTCCAGGAGGCCGCCGCCAAGGGTGGGGCCGTGTTGGCGGCGCCCCTAGAGATGACCAAGCAGTTTCCGGTAGTGACCGTCGATGACGCCACGGTGCTCGCCATCCGACAGGGTAAGACAGTGGTATTTGACGCCCCGATAGAGGGGAACTTTCTCAATGCCGTTGACGGCGCTGGGGAGCTCGTAGCGGTTCTGCGCCCCAAGGGCGACCGGTGGCAGCCCGACGTGGTCTTGGCGATCGAGTCGACCGTGAAGGACTCGTAAGGTTTTTGTATGCGGGTACATCATGCGGACGAAGCGCGTTCGACACAACGTGGTTCCGTCGTGGCTATCGGCGTCTTCGATGGTGTGCATCGAGGCCATCAGGCCGTTCTTCGCCACGTGGTGAGCCTCGCCCGCGAGCGAGATCTTGACGCCATTGTTGTTACCTTTGATCCCACCCCGGCCGAAGTTCTTGCCCCCGAGCGTGCACCCAAGATGCTGGCCACACTGAGTGATCGATTGCGGGAGTTTGAAGCACTGGGTATCGACGAGGTGCGCGTCGTTCGTTTTTCCACGGAGGCCTCCCATGAAGAGGCCGTCGCGTTCGTTGATCGCGTCGTAGTCGCGGGATGTGATGCTCGCGTCATTGTCGTCGGCGAAGACTTTCATTTCGGTCGTAATCGCCAAGGCAACGTTGAACGGCTCCGCACGTGGGGTGAGACTCGTAACTTCACCGTGAGTCCGGTGACGCTGGTGGGCGATGAGGCCCACTTCAGTTCCACGCGAGCCCGAACTCGCATCTCCGCTGGTGAAGTAGCGGAGGCTCGGGCGGTGCTAGGCCGTCCCTTTCAATACCGAAATGTTGAGGTGGTTCACGGTGACGCGCGAGGTGGGGCCGAACTCGGTTTTCCGACGGCCAACATTGACCCTTCGCCGCGACTGATTCGCCCGGCCCTGGGTATTTATGCTGGTTTCGCCGATCTAGCTGACGGATCTCGTTACGCCGCCGCTATTTCGGTTGGCAAGCGCCCCCAGTTCTACGAAGATGGCTCACTACTGGTTGAGGCCTACCTCTGTGGCTTTTCTGGTGACCTCTACGGACAGTCGCTGTCACTCTCATTCTTGAAATTTCTTCGTGGTGAGATGAAATTCGAATCAGTCGACGACCTCGTCGAACAGATGCACCGTGATGTAAAGAAATCTGAAGAGGTCTTCGCTTCGTATCATGCTTAGCGGGAGACCACAACCAAAGGAATGCGTATGAGCGAATCAACCATCATTTACACCCACACGGACGAAGCCCCCGCTCTCGCCACATACTCCCTCCTCCCGATTGTCTCGGCCTTCGCCGCGCAGGCCGGTGTCACGGTGACCACGAGCGACATCTCACTCGCCGGTCGACTCATTGCCAATTTTGCGGAATTCCTAACCCCCGACCAGCGCATCACCGACGATTTGGCCACACTGGGCAAAGAAGTACTTCTGCCCGAAGCCAACATCATCAAGCTGCCTAATATCTCGGCCTCAATCCCACAGATCAAATCCGTGATTGCCGAACTGCAGTCCCAAGGTTTCGCCATCCCGAACTACCCCGACAGTCCCGAGACCGACGAAGAGCGAGACATCCAGACTCGCTATAAGAAGGTTTCTGGTTCGGCCGTTAACCCCGTATTGCGCGAAGGGAACGCGGACCGTCGGGCACCGCTCTCGGTGAAAAAGTATGCCCAGAAGCATCCTCACTCCATGGGGAAGTGGTCGGCTGACTCCAAGACCAACGTGGCGCACATGACCCACGGGGATTTTTTCTCCAACGAAGTTTCCAGCGTCATGCCGTCCGATGACTCGCTGTCGATCACTCTTGTCTCCGCCGACGGATCAATCGCACCACTCCGCGGACCACTGGCCGTGCTGGCCGGGGAAATCGTCGACGCCACCAAGATGGAGGCGGCCACTTTGGACGCCTTCTTGCAGGAGCAGATTGCCCGGGCCCAGTCCGAGGGCGTGTTGTTCTCGATTCACCTCAAGGCAACCATGATGAAGGTCTCGGATCCGATCGTCTTTGGCCACGTCGTTCGCGCATTCTTTCCAAAGACCTTCTCCAAGTTCGGGGGCGAGATGGCCAATGCCGGCCTCAATCCAAACAATGGACTGGCTGGCATCTACGCCGGTCTGGACGCCCTGACAAACGGGGAGGCCATCAAGGCTTCCTTTGCCAGTGAACTGGCCGACGGACCGGCTCTCGCAATGGTCGACTCCGATAAGGGCATTACGAACCTGCACGCTCCGAATGACGTGATTGTTGACGCTTCGATGCCGGCGATGATTCGCTCCTCGGGTCACATGTGGAATGCCGCCGGCCAGGAGGCCGACACGTTGGCCGTTCTGCCCGATGCCAGCTACGCCGGTATCTATCAAGTCGCCCTCAATGACTGTCGCCGCTTTGGCGCCTTCGACCCGGCCACCATGGGATCAGTGCCCAACGTTGGTCTGATGGCTCAAGCGGCCGAAGAGTACGGCAGTCACGACAAGACCTTTGAAATCCCACACGACGGCACCGTGGTGGTAACGAACTCCGCAGGCGAGATCGTCTTCTCTGTGCCCGTAGCGCAGCACGACATCTTCCGTATGTGCCAGACCAAGGACGTGCCGGTCGCCGACTGGGTCAAGCTCGCCGTGAACCGGGCCCGTCTCAGCGGAGACCCTGCCATTTTCTGGCTCGATGAAGATCGGGCCCACGACGCCCAGGTCATTGCCAAGGTGCGTCGCTACTTAGCGGATCACGACACGACCAATCTCCAGATTGACATCATGGCGCCGGCCGAAGCCATCGGTATCTCCCTGGACCGTATTCGTAAGGGTCTCAACACCATTTCGGTAACGGGCAACGTTCTGCGTGACTATCTGACTGACCTCTTTCCGATCATGGAACTCGGTACGAGCGCCAAGATGTTGTCGATTGTTCCCCTCATCAATGGTGGGGGACTCTTCGAGACCGGTGCCGGCGGTTCAGCTCCCAAGCACGTCCAGCAGTTTGAACAGGAGAACTACCTGCGCTGGGACAGCCTCGGTGAGTTCTTGGCCCTGGCCTCGAGTTTTGAATACTTGGCCCAGCGGACCGGGAATGCCCGCGCCCAAGTGTTGGCTGACACGTTGGATCGTGCCACTGGCCGCTTCCTCGATGCCGACCGTTCGCCTGGGCGCAAGCTCGGCACGATCGATAATCGCGGTTCACACATCTATCTCGCTATCTACTGGGCCGATGAACTGGCCCAACAGACAGCCGACGCCGAACTGGCCAGCAAGTTTGCCGTCATCGCGGCACAGCTCGCCGAGTCTGAAGAGAAGATTGTTCAAGAGTTGATTGCAGTGCAGGGGAGCCCCGTGGACCTCGGTGGTTACTTCCGGCCAAATGTCGACAAGGCCACCGCAGCCATGCGACCATCACCTACGTTCAATCGGATTCTCGCGTCGCTGTAAGCGTTTTTCGCTAGAGCTTGATTGCTCGCATTACAAAGTCAGTCATTACCTCGATGTGGCTGCGCACGTCTAGTTCGCCGTCGTAGGGATCGAACTCGGCCGAGAAGCCTCGAAGCGTGAATGGCGCTTCGGCGCCGTGGGCGACCAAGAAGAACAGGCTCCGAGTGGGGATGAGATAGATGAGCTTCTCGGCACGTAAGCGATCGAGCAGTTCAATCAGTGGGCTGATTTGAGGCAAGATCACTGTTTCGAAGATGTAGTCGAGTCGATCCGATTGCTCAACACCCTCGCGATTCATGAGCTGCCCCAACGCGGGGAATGTTGCGGCCGCGGTTAAGAAGCTGTGTATCAGAGCTCGCAGCTCCTCGAGGTCTTCGAGTTGCTCGGGCCACTCCGCCCGCGCCGCGCCGATAGCGCTAAAGAGGCTGTCGAACCCTGCCGCTACGGCGTGCCGAAAGAGGTTGTCCTTCGTCGCGTAGCGCTGGCCTACGGCACTGTGGCTGAGGCCAAGGCCGGCGCTGAGGCTCCGCAGCGACAGGCCCTCGTAGCCCAGTTCGGCAAAACCCTTGAGGGCCGCACTGAGGATTACGTCATCCTGGACAATTCTCGGTCGTCCCCGCTCTTTCATCCACCACTCTCCTTTGACGCTCGGTACCCACATGGTTCCTGCGGGAACCCGCCAGTTCTGCTAGAAACTAACATTAGTTAGTCATACGCCTAAGAAAAGACATGGCAAAGAAGGAGATAGCGATGGCCCTCACTGACCTCATCGACATTGAACTCGCAGTTCCTAATCCAAGTGAGCTCGAAGAGTTCTGGAATCGTCGGGGCCTCTCAACCACTGGATCGGGTCGCCTCGGCACACCCGAACGGGAGTCTCAGCTTCGACTTGTTGAATCGGACTACCGCCACGTCTCGCAACTGCGTATTGCCACCGAAACCCAAGAGGACCTCGTCCGTATTGCGGCTTCACTCGAGCAGATGGGCGCCAGCGTGGAACTTGGCGACGGTTGGCTGGAGAGTATCGACCCCGTGATTGGCCATTCGGTTCGCGTCGAAGTTACGCAAAACAATCCCTTGCCCCCCATGGCTCCACGCGCATTCAACGGACCGGGTCGCTTGGATCGACCAAATCGACGATCCGAGGCGGCCGTTCGCGAATGGGCGCCTAAGCCCAGGCGGTTTGGCCACGTGGTCTTTGGTTCGACCGACACGCAGGCCACTGTGGACTACTACGTCAACGGCTTGGGCTTTCGAGTTTCTGATCGTCTGCCGGAAGTGGAAGCCACGTTTTTACGTTGCTCCACTGATCACCACAACATGTTGATTCTGCCGGCACCCGTGCCCTGTATGAATCACTACGCCTTAGAACTCGAAGACTTCGACGCCATTGGTCTTCGCGGCGTAGAGGTAGTGCAAGAACGTCCCGACGCCTCGGTGTATGGAATGGGTCGCCACGTAGTGGGCTCTAACGTTTTTTGGTATCTCCTCGATCCGGCTGGTGGCATGTTCGAGTTCTTTGCTGATATGGATCAGATCACTGATGATGATCTTTGGGACTCCGAAATTCGTCGTGAGGACTGGGATCCCTTCACCATTGCCACGTACGAATCGGGAATCTCCAAAATGGACTTCTTCCTGCCCTCCGATATCGACGTGATTGCGGCTGGCCGCGAGCGGGCCGGTCTCTAATGGATCTCGGCATTTCCGGCAAGTGGGCCATCGTGTCGGGGTCAACTCGAGGTTTAGGTCTCGCCTGCGCTGAGGCGCTGGCCGCTGAAGGCGTCAACATTGTTCTGAACGCTCGTACCGACATAGAGGGCGAACAGGTTGCAGTCGACCTACGCGCACGTTTCGGCGTTGAAGTCATATTTGTGGTGGCTGATGTGGCAACGGCTGGAGGGCGAGAGCAGCTCCATTCCGCTCACCCGAATGTCGACATTCTGGTAACGAATGCCTCTGGCCCGTCACCGTCGAGTTTTGTGGACAACTCCGCCGAGCAGTGGAGCGAGGCTTTCGATATGAACTTTCACTCCGCCGTAGGAATGATGCAGCTGGTCCTTCCGGGGATGCGTGAACGTAAATTCGGTCGCATCATCAACATCACTTCCGCGATGGTGACCTCGCCTCACCCCTTCATGACGCTTTCAATCGCGGCTCGTACTGCGCTGACGGGTGTGACGAAGGCCGTTTCGAAAGAAGTGGTGAGTGACAATGTCACAATCAACAACATTCTTCCTGAGCGCATCGATACCGGTCGCCAGCGGCAGATGGCCGAGCTACAAGTTCAGTTCCGAGGCATCACGCTCGAGGAGGCTTACGACGAAATGAAGCAAACAATCGCGGCTAAACGACTTGGCCGTCCCGACGAAGTTGGCGCGGCCTGTGCCTTCCTCGCCTCTGTTCACGCGGGATACATTTCGGGTGAGAACCTCCACCTCGATGGTGGCAGTTACGACGGATTGATCTGATGGAGCCGGCGTACGCAAACACAACATGTGACGTACTCGTCGTTGGCGGTGGACCCGTTGGATTGATTGAGACGTTGCTCCTGCGCCAACTGGGGCTCAGCGTGGTGGTAATCGAACAGCGTGATGGTCCCCAGACCGCACCTTCGGCCCATGTTGTCTCTGCACGGACGCTGGAAATACTCCGGAGCCTGGGATTAGACATGGCCGAAATCGAAGCACTCGCTCAAACTCCCAGCGAGGGGGCGTGGGCGCGTTGGGTCGACACTCTGGCGGGCCGTGAACTTGGCGCGGTACCTTTCGAGAACTTAAACGACCCGGAGCGTCTGGCGCAGACGTCGCCCCAACCGTTGCGCAACCTTTCGCAGCATCGCCTCGAGCCGGTTCTCTACCGACAAGTCGGCGATCTGCGTTCCGGCACGCAATGGGTCTCCAGTGTTGAAAACGATGAAGCGGTAGTGAGCACAGTTCGCTCGCTTGCGAGTGGAGAGACGTACGAAATTACGAGTCGCTACATCATTGGTTGCGATGGCGCCAGTAGCGCAGTGCGTCGTCACAGTGGCATCGAGATGGAAGGTCCCGATGAGCTAGAGAACTTCATCTCTATCCACGCCGAGACTGACCTGCGATCGATTGTGGGTAATGAACCTGCGACGCTCTACTGGATCACCGATCCCACGATTCAAGGCACCTTCATCGCCCACGACGTGGCGTCGACCTGGGTCTACATGACGACATATAACCCCGCTCTAGAAACTGTGGCGGACTACGACACGGCTCGTGCTGAAGCGATCTTTCGTCGAGCCGGGGGACTGTCTGACGAGATTGCCGTAACTATTCATCACGTCAGCTCGTGGCGTATGACCTCACAGGTGGCGAATCGCTTCCGCCAGGGTCGAACCTTTCTCGTGGGTGATGCCGCCCATCGGTTCCCCCCGACGGGCGGGCTGGGTCTCAATACTGGTGCGGCCGAAGCACACAACCTCGCTTGGAAGCTCGCCTGGGTGCTGCGCGGTTTGGCCCCACCGGCACTTCTTGACACCTACGAGGCGGAGCGTCGCTCGATTGCGGAGTACAACGCGGGGGTCAGCCTGGAGAATGCCTTCCGACTCGTTGAAGTGTGGATGGCCCTTGGTGTCGATGATGACCTTGAAGCATCGAAAGTGCGTGCGGAGTCCCTCTTGGCGACCGATGAGGGAATGGCCGAAGTCACGCGGGCCATTCAGCATCAGGCTGAACACTTTGATCAACTCGGTGTCCAGTTGGGTTTCTTCTATACCGCCGACTCTGGCGTGATACTCGACGACGGTGCTGCTCGACCGGTAGTCAGTAATCCCGTCCGGGAGTATGTGCCAAATACAGTGCCTGGTTCACGACTTCCCCACGCCGTGTTGCGGCGGGGGGAAGACTTGATCTCAACATTGGATCTCGTAACCGCCGGTTCCTTCTTGCTGCTGTGCAACAACTCGGACTGGGCCAACATCGAGCTGCCGCAGGATCTCTCGGTAACACGCGTGGTTGTGGGAGTCGATGTCGCCGATGAGTCGGAGCAGTGGTCACCACTCAGTGGCATTCCTTTCGATGGCGCGTTGTTTATTCGACCAGATCAACATGTCGCGTGGCGGGCTCACTGCGGGCCGAGTGAAAGTGCGACAAACATCGCGCAAATTCTAGAACAGCTAATGAAAGTGAACTCATGAAGATTGCCAACATCAACGGACGGGCCCATCTAGTTATTGACGGTCAAGCTCTCGACATTGCTGACGCGAGTGACGGAGAGTTCGGCCCGAGCCTCCAGTCGCTCTACGACGACTACGCCGCATTCGTCGCCGCAGCTCCAAGCTGGTCACGCGACGGTCTCAAGGCATTCTCTTCGAGTGAGTTGGGCTCGCCGGCACCCTTGCCTCGGCAAGTCTTCGCGATTGGGTTGAACTATCACGGTCACGCTGCGGAAGCTGGAGTACCCGTGCCGCAGGTACCGGCAACCTTCACAAAATTCCCCTCGAGTCTGGGTGGACCGTTCGAACCGGTACCGCGCATGGGGGAGACCCTTGACTGGGAAGTCGAGATTGTGGCCGTTATGAGTCGCACGGCCTACCGAGTATCGGAGGCCGATGCCTGGAACTACGTGGCGGGCTTGGCGGTCGGGCAGGACTATTCGGAGCGCACCATGCAGTTCGCGGCCGGATCTCAGTTTTCCCTGGGAAAGTCCTATCTTGGATTTGGCCCCGTAGGACCCTGGTTGACTACTTTGGACGAAGTGCCCGACCGGGACAATCTCCAGCTGGAGTGTTGGATCAATGAGGACAAGGTCCAAGACGCCCCGTCAACAGACATGGTCTTTTCAATTCCCTCTCTAATTGCGCAATTGTCGGCGGTGACGCCGCTTTGGCCGGGCGACGTCATTTTCACTGGGACGCCAGCCGGGGTGGGGATTACCGCCCAGCCGGCACGATTCCTCCAGGTGGGCGATGTCGTTCGAAGCACCATTGGAGAACTCGGCAGCATTCACAACACGATTGTGGCTCCCTAGAGCGGAATTATGGGCGCTTCGACCTCACTCTTCCATAGTTTGTCGGGCTCCCACTAGAAGAAGCCTGTAATTCCTGCTATTCTTTCATCTGGTCAGCGCCGCTGACTGTGCGGGTCGTCATGGAGGCGGTTCGCATCGGGACCTCCGATTCAAAGGTAAGACCAACACCATGGCTGAGAAGTCGCAAACAATTCAGGAATACCGCGCACACGAGACGGACACCGGCTCATCCGAAGTTCAGATCGCGCTGCTCACCGGCCGAATTGCGCACCTCACCGAGCATCTCAAGATTCACAAGGGCGACCACCACTCGCGCCGTGGACTTATGAAGCTCATCGGCCAGCGCCGCCGTCTTTTGGACTACGTCCAAAAGGGTGACGTTGAGCGTTACCGTACCTTGATCGCCCGTCTCGGCATCCGCCGCTAACCCGGCGAAAAACACTTGCGGTTGGACCGCAAGTGAGTGAACACCGTCGTCTTCGGATGCCGGTGGGGATGGCTTCGTTAACTCCGAGCCCTGCCCACTGGGGTTCGGTTCGACATGTTCATACCCCAAACAAAGGAAAAAAACATGACCGACGCCATGCGCGTTTCTAGCCCCATAACTGGGACTGACAAGACCCTGACCTTCGAAACCGGAAAGTTGGCGCAACTCGCTGACGGTGCCGTTACCGCTCGCATTGGCGACACGGTGCTTTTGGCCACCGTTGCGGCGAACCGCAGCGTACGTGACGGTATCGACTTCTTCCCACTGACCGTGGACATTGAAGAGCGTGCCTACGCCGCCGGAAAAATCCCAGGTGCATACTTCCGTCGTGAAGGCAAGCCTTCCGACCAGGCCGTACTCATCTGTCGTTTGATCGACCGCCCACTGCGTCCCTCGTTCCCCAAGGGCTTCCGTAACGAAGTCCAGGTCGTTGGCACCGTCTTTTCGGCCGACCAGGAAAACCCCCACGACGTTTTGGCCATCAATGCCGCCTCGGCTGCCTTGATGATCTCCGGCATCCCTTTCGACGGCCCAGTCGGTGCCGTTCGTTTGGCCTACAGCACCGACGGTGTCTGGATGCCTCACCCCACGTTCGCCGAAGGTGACGCCTCAACATTTGAAATCGTTGTTGCCGGTCGCGCTTTGTCCGACTCAGTTGAGACCGACATTGCCATCATGATGGTGGAGGCCGGCGGTACCGAAGGTAGCTTCGAAATGTACGCCGATGGTGCCCCCAAGGTCGACGAAGACGTCCTCGCCGATGGTCTTGAAAAGGCCAAGCTCTGGATCCGTGAATCAATCAACCTCCAGCGCGAAATGGTGAAGATGTACGTCGCCGAGCGCGGTCCGATTGAGACCATTCCTTACACCGTGTTCCGTGACTACGAAGACGACGTCATGGCTCGCGTTGAGGCCGTAGGTGCCAGCAAGATTGGCGAAGCCAACAAGTTGACCTCGAAGGCTCCTCGCGCTGAAGCCCTCAACACCGCTACGGCTGAAATCGTGGCCGAGTTGACTCCTGAGTTCCTCGACCGTGTTGGTGAAATCAAGGCCGCGGTTAGGTCATTGACCAAGAAGATCGTTCGTCGTCGCATCGTTGACGAGGGCATGCGTATTGACGGTCGTGGTACGGCTGACATTCGTCCCCTCTCGGCCGAAGTCGACCTCTTCCCAATGACGCACGGTTCCGCACTGTTCCAGCGCGGTGAGACCCAGGTCATCAACGTGACCACTCTGGGCATGCCTCGTATGAAGCAGCAGCTCGACACCATTACGCCTGACGAGTGGCGCCGCTACATGCACCACTACAACTTCCCTCCATACTCAGTCGGTGAAACCGGCCGTGTTGGTATGCCGAAGCGTCGCGAAGTCGGTCACGGCATGCTCGCTGAGCGCGCCTTGATCCCCGTACTGCCTTCCGAGAGTGAATTCGCTTACACGTTGCGTGTTGTCTCAGACATCATGGCTTCCAACGGTTCAACCTCGATGGCTTCAGTCTGTGGTTCGTCGTTGTCGCTCATGGCGGCCGGCGTGCCAATCAAGGCTCCCGTGGCCGGTATTGCGATGGGTCTGGTCTACGACGGCGGCAAGTACGTCACGTTGACCGACATCCTCGGTGCCGAAGACGCGTTCGGTGACATGGACTTCAAGGTTGCCGGTACGACCGACGCCGTAACTGCGCTGCAGCTCGACACCAAGATCGACGGCCTGCCCGCCGAAGTTTTGGCCCAGGCGTTGCACCAGGCCAAGGTCGCCCGTCTCCAGATTTTGGACGTCATGAGCGCCACGATGCCCGAGCCTCGCGCTGAAGTAGCGGCCGTTGCTCCGAAGATCATCAACATCGAGATTCCAATCGACAAGATCGGTGAGGTCATTGGGCCAAAGGGCAAGGTCATCAACACCTTGCAGCAAGA
>JBAXMO010000031.1:0-12607 GCA_037134255.1 Actinomycetes bacterium
CCAGCCGATTGAGATTGCTCAACGCATCGCTCGTGAACTCGACCTGGCTGCTCGTATCGGCCCCAGTTCAACTATGGCGCCAAATGACATTCGAATCTTCTTGTCGGCTGAGGACACCCCCCGTTTCCACGGCTTTGAGCAGTCCACCATTGACGAATTGGCCTCCTCGGTACGCGAACACGCCCGTCAAGAGAGCTACGACTTCGTCGGCCCGGTTTCAGTGCAGATCTTTGAGGACACCTCACTCACCATGGGCCAGCTCGGCATTCGGGTGAATTTTGTTTCTGGTCGCCCCCAACCCAAATTGGTCAGCATGAACGGCGGGCAGTACAACTTGAGTGAACGGCCCCAGACCATTGGTCGGACGGCGGAGTGCGACATTATGGTGGCTGATCCCAACGTTTCCCGTCGCCACGCCGAAATCTGGTCCACCCCTGATGGCGTGGGCCTTCGCGACCTGGGCTCCACCAACGGGACTCTGGTCAACGGTCGCCGTATCGAATCGGTCTTGGTGACGCCCCACGACGAGATCTCCTTTGGTTCTCAGGTGTTCCGGATCGAGTTGGCCTAACTTGCTGGTTGCTGCGTCGGCCTACGCCACGATCGTTCGGCCCCTCCAATTCCTGGTCCTTCTGGGCGTAATTCTCTTTTTCGTGCGCGTTCTCTCGATCGCCACCGAGGAGATGCGCCCGCCTAAAGAAGAGACTGGTCGCCGCCAACGCCGCCGCCCACTGACGCTCTCATTCATGGAGCCCGAAGCTCGGGCCGGTGAGCGCATTGAGGTTTCCAACCCCGTGGTATTGGGCCGGGGTGCTCCGAGTGACATCGTTCTTGATGACACCTTTTTGTCAACCCAGCACGCCCGATTCTCGGTCGATGATGGTGACCTCTTCATTGAAGATCTTGGTTCACGCAATGGTTCTTACGTCAATGCCGAACCGGTAATCCACCGCACCCAACTTTTGAAGGGTGACGTGATTCAAATCGGCAACGTGATTTTGGAAGTTGTTCGATGACTACGTGGCGTAGCGCCATAGCCACCAACGTCGGTCTCGTTCGCGAGGCGAACGAAGATGCCGTGGCGGCGACTGACCGTCTGGTCGTGGTGGCCGACGGTATGGGTGGCCACGCCGCTGGAGAAGTGGCCTCCGAACTCGCTATTTCGGTCTTTGCGCGGGCGATTACCAGCGAGCCTTCGGTCGCCGGACTCAATGCCGCTCTCCACACCGTGAACCAAGCCATCTTGGACGACGCGCTCGCACACCCCGAGCGTGCGGGCATGGGCACCACTTTGACGGCCATCGTTCCGGTCCAATACGAAGATGGTGAGGCCCTCGCCTGGGTCAACATTGGTGACTCTCGTCTCTACCAACTACGTGATGGCGCCATTCGTCAGGTGACCGAAGACCACAGCGTCGCCGAGGAGTGGGTTCGCGAAGGTCGAATTTCTAAGGAAGAAGCGGCCGTTCATCCCCGCCGCCACCAGCTCACCCGCGTGTTGGGTATGGCGGATTCATTAGATGGTGATACCGGTGTGCTCTCCGTGAAAGTCGGCGATCGCCTGCTGCTCTGTAGTGATGGATTGACGAATGAAGTGAGCGATACCGAGTTGACGGAGTTGGCCTCGAGCCCCACCGGCCTCGACGATGCCGTGGCCTCCCTCGTGGCTCGAGCCTGCGCCAACGGTGGGCACGACAACATCACCGTGGCCCTCCTTGAAGTCGAATCAGTCTCAGTGGCCGTTCCGGAAATTGCGGTGACGCCTTCAAGCGCGAGAACGTTCCCGGCCAGTCGTTCCACCGCATCGGGTACGGGTGAAACGGTGATGCGCCGTCGCCAAAGAAATCTGCCTCGTTGGATGACGTGGCGGACTGGCATTTTTGCTTTGGCCATGACCGGTCTGGTGGTGGCCGTCTTTGTGATCTTGGGTTGGTTCGCGTCGGCCTCGTTCTATCTCGGTGACGACAATGGTTCGGTGGCGGTTTATCAGGGCCAACCGAACGGCTACCTCTGGTACCACCCGAAAGAAGTGTTCGTAACTCCGTTTAAGTCCTCCGAGTTACGACCCGGTGATGCGAGGGAATTGAAAAAGCACATCACGGAGTCCAGCCTGTCGGCAGCGATTCGTCACGCGGACAACATGCACTCGGCCTGGGTGGCGACCCAAGACGTCGCGACGCGGTAGGTCAAATGTGACTCGCCGCCTCGGTATTCTCGGCTCCGTTATTGCGTTGCTCTTTGCCATTTTGGTGGGTCAATCGGCCTACATTCAGTTCTTTCACGCCGGGGCGCTCAACAGTTCGTCACTGAACCCTCGCGTCTCGTTCGCCGGACTAATGCAACCTCGCGGCGATATCTTTGCGGCGGACGGGACCGTGCTGGCTACTTCAAAGTCCGCCACATCGGGGGTCTACCCCTGGCGCCGTTCGTACCCGCTGGGCTCACTGACCTCGGGCGTCATTGGCTTCTCCTCATCGATTTATGGAACGTGGGCGTTGGAGTCGTACTACAACGCCGAGTTAACGTCCCATCCCCAGCCGGCCAAATCCCTCTCGCAGGTCATTGCGCCGATTAGTTCCCCCAATATTTTGACCCTGACGCTGCAGCCGGAGCTGCAGCGAGTGGCCCAAAAGGCACTGGCCGGTCGTGACGGCGCCGTGGTGGCGATTAATCCCAAGACCGGGGCGATCCTGGCGATGTACTCGAACCCCAACTACGACCCCCGACCAATCACGTCACCCGACTCCGCGGTGGCCACGGCGGCGTGGAAGAGGTACGTCAAGAAGAATGAGTGGGGCTTTCCCCCGCTCGGCCTGATGGCCACCCAGCAGACCTTCGCCCCCGGTTCTACGTTCAAGGTGATTACTTCGGCCGCCGCGCTATCGGCCCGACCTGACATATTCGTCAAGAAGTATCCCTCCAAGGCCTTTACAACCCTGCCGACCTCGAACAAACTGTTGTGGAACTCGGGCCACACGGCCTGTGGTGGGAACGCCGCTGACATGTTGCCCGGGTCGTGTGACCCCGGCTTTGCCCTGATTGGCCTAGACCTCGGCGCCGACGTGATGTCGGCCACTGCTACGGCCTTTGGTTTTAACCAAGTGCCGCCGATCGACCTGCCGGGAGTGGTGAGCTCCTACTTCCCCGACGCCGCAAGCTTCGCCCAGGATCTTCCCGGCCTCGCCTACTCCTCTATTGGCCAAAAGGACGTTCGCGCTACGGCGCTCCAAAACGCCCTCCTAGCCGCTGCTATTGCCAATAATGGCGTCATAATGAAGCCCCACCTAATGGCCGAAATCTCCCGAGCCGATGGTTCAATAGCCCGTCGTTACAAGCCATCGGAGTGGTTGCGACCTCTCTCGGCACTTCAGACCCAACAAATCGTGCCGATGATGCAGAACGTCGTCCGATTCGGTACGGCGTCCGGAATATTCCGAGCCTCCGACTACGTGGGGGCGAAGACGGGAACGGCCCAAACGGGGAATGCCGCTGAAAATACCCACGACTGGATGATTGCCTTCGCTCCGGCGAACAATCCCGTTATTGCCGTGGCCGTTGTCGTTCCCTTTCAGGCCAAGTCCGATTCGGGAGCTGCCGTCGCCGGTCCGATAATGCGGTGCGTCATCGAGGGTGCTCTGGCGTTAGCGCAGGGTCGCCCCGCCTCGGGAACTTCTTCCACCTGTCCGCGATAATTCGAATCAGTAAGGGCGTAGGCTAAGCACGATTATGGAGCCCGTAACTGAGCAGCACGTTTATAAGAATCGATACCGTCTCACGCATCTAATTGCGCGTGGTGGCATGGCTCAGGTTTTCCGGGCTACCGACTTGATGCTTAACCGCCCCGTGGCGCTCAAGGTCCTCTACCCCGAACTCAGCGTGGATCAAAACTTCGTCGAGCGATTCCGTCGTGAAGCACAGGCCGCCGCCAATCTTTCTCACGCCAATATCGTGCCGGTGTTTGACTGGGGTGAAGAGGACGGCACCTACTTCATCGTGATGGAATTGGTCGAAGGAGCTTCGTTGGCCGGCCTGCTGCGCGATGAGCGCATCATGCCCCCGTCGCGAGCAGCCTCCATCACTTCGCAAGTGGCCGCCGCATTGGCCTTCGCCCACCGTTCGGGCGTAGTGCACCGTGATGTTAAGCCGGGCAACATCTTGATTACCGAAGACGGCGTGGTGAAGGTAACGGACTTTGGAATTGCTCAGGCGATTTCGACCGAAGATCACCTCACGGCCGCTGGTTCGGTTATGGGCACCGCGACGTACTTCTCGCCCGAGCAGGCCGAAGGTTCCTTGGTCGATGGACGCAGTGACGTTTACTCACTCGGCGTTGTGCTCTACGAGCTGTTGGCTGGCCGTCCACCGTTCGTTGGCGACTCACCAGTGTCGGTGGCGGGCATGCACGTTCGTGACGCCGCACCTTCGCCTCTGCAATTCAACTCAGGTATTCCGGCCGACTTGGAATCAATCACCATGATGGCCTTGGCCAAGAATCCTTCGCAGCGTTACCAAACGGCCGACGAGATGCGTTCAGATCTCCTGCGCTTTAGCGAGGGCCGCCCCGTGCAGGCTGCGCAACGCGGCTCGCGAGCATTCGCCGGCAGCGACACCACGCAAGCCGTTTCGGTGATCTCTGGTGAGCGGACGCAGGCGGTACCGATTCAGGCCGGTCCCCGCACTGACATTGTGCGCCGTCGCAAGTCCAACACGCCTCTCATCGCTACGTCATCAGCTCTCGCCGTTCTGCTCATCGCCGCCATTGGCTACTTCTTCCTGGGTTCATCAGCGGCCACGGTCATGCCCGACGTCATCGGCACTTCAATCAGTGAGGCCACGTCGACCATCACGGGCCAGGGCCTCGTCGTTGGCGCCACCAAGCTGGTGCAGTCGACCCAGCCCGCGGGCACCGTGGTGGGATCAATCCCTAAGCCCGGAGCCAAAGTGACAAAGGGTCAGTCAGTTACTTTGAGCGTCAGTCTCGGTACATCGACGCAACCCGTTACCATTCCCGACCTCCTCGGCATGAGTTTGAGTGACGCCGAGAGCACACTGCAGCAGGCCGGTTTGGCCTACAAGGTGGACTTCACCGCTACGGCTCCCGAGGGTGCGAGCCCCAACACTGTGTTGTCACAGACACCCGATGGGGGAACCGAAGGTCGTACTGGTGACGAAGTGACGATCACAGTTCTGGCACCGGGCTCGAACTACCCGGTACCCAATCTCGCTGGTAAGTCGCTGTCGGACGCGGCCGTACTTTTGGGGCAGGCGGGACTAACGCTCGCCCCCGATCAGGGCTCCCAGTGTTCCAACACCCAGGCCCTGGGCATCGTCGTAGGAGCTGAGCCCGCCATCGGTCAGCCCGTTGCGGCCGGAACTGCCATCAAACTGGTTCTCTCCAGTGGGTACTGCTCGGTCGTTGTGCCGAACGTGGTCGGCTTCTCGAAAGCTTCCGCCACCTCGGCGATGCAGTCGCAAGGACTCGTCGTATCGGTAACCACACTGGCCGCCAACAACCCGACCTGCCTGAATAATCCGGGTGAAGTCGTCGACCAAGACATTTCTCCCGGAGCGAGCACGCTCTACGGCTCACCGGTAACGCTGACGTACTGTCCCGCTAACTAGCGAGACGACCGAGAAACATTCCGAGCATCGCCAGACCGTCCTTGGTCAGGACACTCTCGGGATGAAATTGCACCCCTTCGATTTCCTTGGCGCGGTGGCGAACACCCATGATGATGTCGCCGGTCCACGCCGTAACGACGAGATCGTCGGGCAGCGTTGCGGGATCGATCACGAGTGAGTGGTAGCGAGTGGCGACGAGGGGCGAGGGGAGTCCGGCGAAAACACCCTGACCTTCGTGCGTAATCTCACTGACCTTGCCGTGCATGATCGAAGGGGCCCGAACGATGCTGGCGCCAAACACCTGACCAATGGCTTGGTGTCCGAGGCAGACTCCGAAGATGGGAATCTCGCCGCCGAGTTGTCGAATGACGTCACAGCTAATGCCGGCCTGTTCGGGACGACCTGGTCCCGGGCTGATGACGATGCCGTCGGGACGCAAGGTGCGAATCTCTTCGATTGTGATGCTGTCGTTACGGCGCACTTCAAGGGTCGCCCCGAGTTCACCCATCTCCTGAACGAGGTTCCAGGTAAAAGAGTCGTAGTTGTCGATAACCAGCACGTCAGCCATGGTGGGGCAAGGTTACCTTGGTTTCGAATACGCAGAAGGGGCTTGGTAGTCTTTCGCCCTATGGCTCTGCTCTCACGATTTAAGAAGTCGTCAACGACCGCGGCCGCAGCAACCAAGCCCGTGCGTCACGACGGAAATCGCACTGGCCGGTACGTCTCGGCGACCGAGTCAGGTCGAGTTACCGCGCGAACTCCCAAGGCGAACGCCTCGAGTCCCGCGTGGTTCGGACGGACCATCTTGGGCCTCTTGTGCACCGGGGTGGTCATCATTGCGTTGAACTATCTCCACGCACTTCCCGGGTCAGTTTCTTCGTGGTACCTGTTGGCCGGCCTCGCCGCCATCTTTGCCGGCTTCTTTATGGCGACCCGCTACAAATAACTCACTCGGAATTGAAGAAGCCCCGCGGTTTCCCGCGGGGCTCTTTCGTGAGGTGTACCTAGACGCGCTCGATGATTGTGGCGTTGGCCAAGCCACCGCCCTCACACATCGTGATGAGTCCGTACTTGCCACCGGTGCGCTCGAGCTCGTTGAGCAAGGTTGCGCAGAGCTTGGCGCCAGAAGCGCCGAGCGGGTGACCGAGGGCAATAGCGCCACCGTTGACGTTGACCTTCGAGAGGTCCGCGTTCAGTTCCTTCTGCCAAGCGAGAACTACGGAAGCGAAGGCTTCGTTGATCTCGACGAGGTCGATCTGGTCCAAGGTGAGACCGGAGCGCTCGAGGATCTTCTGGGTCGCGGGGATGGGACCAGTCAACATCGTGACGGGGTCCACGCCGGCGAGGGCGAAGCTGTGGAACTTGGCACGGATGGTCAGACCCAACTCGTTGGCCTTCTCTTCGCTCATGATCAATACGGCGGAAGCACCGTCGGTGATCTGTGAGGCGTTTCCGGCCGTGACCTTGCCGCCCTCCTTGAAGGCGGGCTTGAGCTTGGCGAGGCTCTCGGTGCTCGAGTCGGGACGGATGCCCTCGTCAGCAGTCATGATTTCGCCGGTGTAGTTACCCTCGGCGTCCTTGAGCTGGATTGGGATGATCTCGTTTTCGAAGCGACCTTCGGCGGTGGCGCGTGCGGCCCGCTTGTGGCTCTCGGCCGAGAAGGTGTCGAGGTCTTCACGTGAGATGCCCCACTTGTCGGCGATCATTTCGGCGCCGATGCCCTGACCCTGGAGTCCACCCTGGGGCTCGTAACGGTCACGGACGCGAGGTCCGAAGGGGAAGCCGGAGTCCTTGCCAATGGAAGAACCCATGGCAACGGTCGACATCAATTCGATACCCGCAGCTACGACGATGTCGTAGGCGCCGGACATAACACCCTGCGCGGCGAAGTGCAACGCCTGCTGCGACGAACCGCACTGGCGGTCGATCGTCGTCGAGGGGACTGATTCGGGCCAACCGGCGGCGAGCACGGCGCTTCGTCCGACGTTGAAGGCCTGACCACCGACCTGCGACACGCAGCCCATGATGACGTCATCAATGAGTGCGGGGTCGAGGTTGTTACGCTCGGCGATGGCCTTGAGGGCCTCCGACGCGAGGTCCACGGGGTGCCACGTACTTAACTTGCCGCCACGCTTCCCACCAGGGGTACGAATGGCGTCCACAATTACCGCTGTAGGCATGTGATTCCTTTTCTAAAAATGGCCGAAGTGCCAACTGCGAAATCCTAGCCAGCCCGAGAAAGTATCGTCACAGGGGTGAGTTCAGAACGTAAAAACATGGACCGGTGGCTGGGTAATGGCGGAATGGCCATTATTGACGCCGTGGGTGCAAAAATCACGGCCTACGGGGTCGACGGCGAGGATTTGGGCTGGGCCGAGGGCGAACTCGACGCCACCGAATTGGCCTGCAATCCCCACGGCGGAGTCCAGGGCGGAGTCCAGGCCATTTTGCTGGACGCCATTATCAACTTCGCAATCAATTCGGCCCTCTTCGGCAAAGACCGGACTAAGGCCACCATCGAGATGAAGACCGAGTTCATGCGGGGTGCCAAGCGTGGCGAGAAGTACACCTTCCGCGGCGAAGTGACCCGGATCGGTCGCCAGGTTGCTTACGGCGAGTCCTACATCCGTGACGCCGAGGGTGGCGTCATTAGTCGGGGTACCGCGACCTTCCTGCTGCACCGCCACGTTGAGGAGTAGCCGCTCCCGTAACGAGCCATAAGTTAGGAATTGTAAAAATCCCCCGCATCGCCATCGTTGCCGCGCTAGTAGTGGCGGGAGTGGCTGTATATATTGCCAACGGTAATACCAACCGTTCGACTCATAATTCCACCGACGTCATGCTCGCGCAGATGATGATTCCACACCACCAGCAGGCCATAGATATGGCCGACATGGCACTGAATCCCTCCCGCCACGCCAGCGAGGAGTTGCGGAATCTCGCGAGCGAAATGAAGACGGGGCAGACGATGGAAGTTGCCACGTTGACCCAGCTGTTACAGCAGTGGGGTGAGCCGATTTCTATGCACCACCACGAAGACATGAAGGACGGCATGTTGTCGAGCGACGAGCTTTCCGCGCTCAGCAAGAAACAAGGTCTGACCTTTGATCAATCGTGGGCCCGCGCGATGATTGCGCACCACCGCGGTGCCCTCTCGATGGTTCGTGCGTTTGATACCGGCGCGAGCCTTGAGATTCAAAAGTTAAATCGCGACATCGTTACAGCGCAGGGTCAAGAAATCACTCTGCTCAAGCAAATAGCGAACTCGCGTTAGCTCGAGGGTAAGAACTTCGAGAGATCCACGGCGATAAAGAGGGCCGTGGCCTCGGCCACCAATGTTTCGCCGTCACGAACCTCGGCGTGAATGTGAAATTTGCGACCCTCTCGGCGGCTGCACCAGGCCTTGGCCATGATGGGTCGATAGAGCGGCGTGGGTGCCCGGTAGGAGATTTCGAGTCGCCCGGTAAAGGCCAGTGAGCCAAAGATGGCCGGTATGCGACCCATCGTCTCATCCAAGAGAGCGGCGAGGATGCCCCCGTGGCCTCGACCGGGTGCCCCCTCGAATGCGCGGTCGAACGTCGCTTCGGCGTAGGCGACTTCGCCTTCATTCCATTGCCGGGCGGCCAGTCCCATGGGATTGGAATCACCGGTAACTACCGAATCAGGAAAACCTGTGGGTCGCGCACTCTCAGGCAACGCAACACCCTCCTGCCAGGCGCGAATGCGATCGGCTGGAAACTCTCGAACACGTAACGGCTCTTCTTCGGCCCGTTGAATCCAGGTCGTCACTACATCAGTCAGCTCCATGAGCTGCTCGTCGGTTAGTTCTCGGCCTACGAAGAGGTGGCTGAGTTGTCGGAGCGCCACGGCGGCGTCGCGCCGAGCGACGACACTCACGAATTACCGGTGTAGTGACGGTCCGCTACGGCGAGGGCGCGATCGAGTCGGGCCAGACCATCGCGAAGATCTTCGGCTGAGATGTTGCACGGCGGGACAACGTGAAGTCGATTGAAGTTCGCAAAAATCAGCAGCTTCTCGGCCCGACAGGCGGCAATCACTTCGTTCATCGCCGGGGAAGAAGCACCGTAGGGGGCCAGCGGCTCTCTAGTGGCGCGATCCTTCACCAGTTCAATGGCGAACATGACGCCGAGGCCACGAATCTCACCAATGGAGGGGTGACGCTCCTGCATTCCGAGGAGTTCGGGGCGGATGATTTCGTCGCCGAGTTTCGTGGCGTGCTCAATTACGTTGGCTTCACTCATGAAGCGCATCGAACCAACGGCGGCGGCACAGGCCAATGGGTGGCCGGAGTAAGTGAGGCCACCGGGGTAGACGCGATCACCAAAGGTGGCCGATACGGCCTCGTTGATGATGACACCACCGAGAGGGACGTAGCCCGAGTTCACGCCCTTGGCGAACGTGACGAGATCGGGGGTGATGCCAAAGTGTTGGAAGGCAAACCACGCCCCGGTGCGACCGAATCCGGCCATCACTTCATCAGCGATGTAGAGAATGCCGTACTTGTCGCACAGTGCGCGAACTCCGGCGAGGTAACGCGCGGGTGGCACCATGATGCCGGCCGTGCCCGGGACGGACTCCAAAATGATGGCCGCAATCGTGGCCGGACCTTCGGACTCAATCGTGCGCTCGAGATGTTGCAAGGCGCGTGAACACTCTTCGGTTTCAGTGGTGGCGTGAAATTCACTGCGGTAGAGAAAGGGTCCAAAGAAGTGAACAACTCCGGCGCTAGCGGTATCGGTCGTCCATCGGCGGGGGTCACCGGTGAGGTTGATGGAGGTCGCGGTGGCGCCGTGGTAGCTGCGGTAGGTGGCGAGGACCTTGGGTCGCCCGGTGTGGAGTCGAGCCATACGTACGGCGTGCTCCACGGCTTCGGTACCACCATTGGTGAAGAAGACCTTGGCCGCTCCGTCGAAGGAACGATCCAAAATCATCTCGGCCGCTTCGTACCGTGAGCGGTAGCCGTGCTGGGGCGCAATCGTCGCCAACTCTTGAGCCTGGGTCACAATCGCGTCCACAATCGCGGGGTGCTGGTGACCAAGGTTGGTATTGACCAACTGGGATGAGAAGTCGAGGTAGCGCTCACCATCTTCGCCAATGACGAAGCTGCCCTCGCCGCCGGCGACCATGAATGGGGTGATGGCGTTCTGCGCCGACCAGGAGTGAAAGACACTGGCCCGTTCACGCTCGTAGGAAGACATGTGGTCTCGATTGGCGTTCACGGACACCACCCTTTCAACTCAACCGTCGAAGGGTCCTAAAAGCGACCCTGCGGGCCGACGGATTGGTGGGGCTAGTAAGAATCGAACTTACGACCTCAGCATTATCAGTGCTGCGCTCTAACCGACTGAGCTATAGCCCCGCGAAGTAGAAATTCTACAGCACGGGAAGGGAGTCCCGATTTAGTTGCGAGGGCCGTCCCAAATTTTGGCGGCAATGGTCTGACTGGCCGTAGCGAGCAGGGTGCCCCGCTCACTCCAGAGGAAAGCCGTGCCTTGGGCGAAACCACCGGAAAGCGCGTGCATGCGGATGTCGCAAAGCACCCATTCCGTGGGCTCCAGCGTGACGACGCGAATCGTGTTGTCGAGGCTGCGACCCATGGTGCGCTGACCGAGGGGATTGGCTACGCCACCCGAGACGTAGTCACCGAAGATCGCTAGCGTTCCGGCCGACGGTTCGAGGTGGCCGGGCACCCGAGCCCAGAGGGCCGTGTTGGGCGAGCCCTTGGTGCCGTCCATCTGTTCCATGGTGCGACCTAAGGCCGTGCGCGTCTCGGTGCTGGTGAAAATTGACTGACCGTAGGCGGCGGGGATGATTCGAGGGGGACAGTCCATGGGCCCCGGAACGTCGGGCATCTGAGTCCACGGCTCATCGGCCGTGAGCGATCCTCGACCCAAGGCACCATTGATGGTCAAAATCTCTTTGCCGTCGACCATGGCAGTCGCGCGTGCTTGAGTGACGTTGCCACCGACGACGGCCAGGGTCGTGAAGACGTCCACCGTGGCGTGGGTCGGGGCGTAGCTGAGGTAGTGCGCGGTGGCCCAGATACAGGGCCGGCCGCTGTCTTCTTCGAGGGCCACAACGCCGGCGGCCAGACCACAACCACCAAAGAGGAATTGGCCCGGGGTAATGAGTCGCTCGTCGACTTCGAGTCGCCAGTGCCCCTTGCCCACTTGCTGCAGTCCAAGAAATTGCTTTACGTCCATAGCGCTCAACGCTAGTAGTTCCCCCGTGGCACTTCGAATTGGGGGAGACTGTCCAAGTGCTTCCCTCCTGGTCCGTCTTTATTGGCGCGGCGATATCAGTCGTCGGCGCCACCACCTATATCCGCAAGGTTCTTAGTGGTGAGGCCCAGCCCAACCGGGTGACGTGGATCATGTGGGCCGTGGCCCCGCTGCTGGCGTTTATTATCGAGATTCAAGAGGGCGTGGGCGTGGCCTCAACCATGACACTCATGGTGGGTCTGATTCCCTGCGCCGTCTTAGTGGCCTCGTGGAAGTCCAAGTCGGCCGTGTGGAATCTCGGTCCCTTTGACCTGCTCTGTGGCTTTCTCTCCGTGGTGGGACTCGTGATCTGGCTCGCGAGTGACCAACCGACGCTCGGGCTGATGGCTCAAGTGGCCGCCGATACGGTGGCCGCGCTGCCGACCCTGAGGAAGGCCTTCTTTAGTCCGCAAAGTGAAGCCCAGGGCCCATACGTAACGGGAACCATCAATGCCGGTATCACGATGTTGACCCTGCACGAGTGGACGACGGCCGGTGTGGCCTTCCCCCTCGCTATTTTTGGTGCCGACATCATCATCTGGCTCCTCATCCTCACCAAAGTCGGTCAACGGTTTGCGACCACGACGACGAAGTAGGGCATCTACAGATTTAGTAACATGAACGAACCAAGGGGATGTAGCTCAGTTGGTAGAGCGCGGGCTTTGCAAGCCTGAGGTCGTGGGTTCGATCCCCATCGTCTCCAC
>JBAXMO010000032.1:0-12414 GCA_037134255.1 Actinomycetes bacterium
GGTCGGCGGCGATGAGGTAGGGCTGGCGACCCTGCTGTTTGAACCAGCGGGCCAGCTTGGCGGCCGTGGTCGTCTTACCGGCACCCTGGAGACCGGCCAGGAGAATCACGGTCGGCGGATGGGTCGCGTACGTGACCTTGAGACTGGTCCCCCCGAGCACTTCAATGAGTTGCTCGTGGACGGCCTTGATGACCTGCTGGCCGGGCGAGAGGCTCTGGCTTAGGGCGACACCATCGAGGCGGGTCTTAACGGCCTCGACGAAGGCTCGAACGACGCTCAGTTCAACGTCGGCCTCGAGCAGGGCGGTGCGGACTTCACCTAACGCGGCGTCGAGATCAGCCGGCGACAGTCGCCCCTTGGAACGGAGGTTCTGTCCGATTCGCTCGAGGCGGTCTGAGAGTGCGTCAAACATGGTCTTTGAAATCTACCGTCAGGCCTCGAGCAGGGCGTCGACGAACTCCACGGGGTTAAACGGACGTAGGTCCGCAACTCCTTCGCCCACACCGACGAGCTTCACCGGAAGGCCGAACTCTTGGGCTAGGGCCACCACGATTCCCCCTCGGGCCGTCCCGTCCAACTTGGTGAGTGCGAGTCCGGTTACGTTGGCGGCGGCCAGGAATTCGCGGGCCTGACTCACGGCGTTCTGTCCCGTGGTGGCATCGAGCACGAGGATGGTCTCGAGGACTTGGCCCGGGGTCCGGTCGGCCACACGGCGCACCTTGCTCAGTTCTTCGAGCAGATTCGTGCTGGTGTGGCGGCGGCCGGCCGTATCGGCCAGAACGAGGTTGGCGCCACGGGCGTGGGCCCGGCCGATGGCGTCGTGAATGACGGCGCCGGGATCTGATCCCTCGGAACCGCGCACAATGTCGGCGCCGGTCCGCTCGGCCCACATTGCGAGCTGGTCAGCCGCGGCGGCACGAAAGGTGTCACCGGCAGCGAGGACGACTGAACGTCCGCTGGCCACTTGGGCCGACGCCACCTTGCCGATGGTCGTCGTCTTACCGACTCCATTTACTCCCACGAAGAGCCAGACGGCGACGCGACCATCTTCAGCGGAGGTATTCAAGGAACGGTCACCGGCTTCGAGCAGAGCAACAAGCTGGGAGCGCAGGGCCGCCACCAGGCCGTCGGGTGCTCCGTTGGTTCGTAGGTACGCAAGAATCTGCTGGGTTGTCGTAACTCCCACATCACTTCGTAGGAGCACTTCTTCGACGAGCTCGAGCTGCTCGGGTGTAAGCGAGCCCCGCCCGTTACTCAATCGCACCCGATCAAAGACCCCTCGACTGGCTCCGAGCCGTCCAGAGAGCGAATCGTCAACCGCTACTAGGTCGGGACGAGCGGTGGCCTCCTCGACCAAAATGGAAGGCAGTGGGGTCCGCGCTGGCGTACTCAGCACCCGTTGGGACCGACGGCGAAGTGTGCGCCGTCCGATAATCGCAACGACCACGAGGGCCACGGCGACAATCAGAACGTAGGTAATCACGATTCTTTAGTGCGCTTCACTCGCTGCGAGACGACCTTCGACGAGGCACCCGGAACCATGGTGACGCCGTAGAGAGCGTCGGCCGATTCCATAGTGCGCTTTTGGTGCGTCACCATGAGCAACTGAGCTTCGTCGCGGAAGTCGGCCACGAGCGACAAGAAACGCTGGAGATTCACGTCGTCCAGAGCGGCCTCAACTTCGTCCATCATGTAGAAGGGGCTGGGGCGCGAGCGGAATACCGCAAAGAGGAAGGCCAGTGCGGCTAGGGAACGCTCACCACCGGAGAGCAACGAGACGCGACGAACGTTACGACCCATGGGTCGAACTTCGATTTCGACGCCCGTATTCAAGAGGTCTTCGGGGTCCGTCAACATCAAACGGCCCTGGCCACCGGGAAAGAGCATCGCAATGAGTGATGAGAAGTGTTCGTTGACGTCAGCCATGGCCGACGAGAAGGTCGTCATGATCTCTTCGTCGAGAGCACGAACTACCTCTTGCAGTTCGCGACGGGCGTGGCGAACGTCGGCCACCTGACCATCGAGTTCCTGGTATCGAGACTCCAGCGCCGTCAGCTCTTCGAGGGCCAACGGGTTAATGGGACCGAGAGCGTTGATGCGCGTCTCGAGTTCGACCAGTCGGTGCTCGAGGGTCACGCCTTCGGGGAGTTCCGGGGCGGCAACTAATCCCAGCTCCTCGGGTTCAATCTCGATATCACGGCGGATGGAGTCGTGGAGCGTGGTGACCTTGATGGCCAACTCGGCATGCTCAATCTCGGCCTTGCGACCGGTGTCGCCCAACTCGGTGAGTCGGGCTTCCGTTACGGTGCGTTCCCGACGAAGGGCCTCGAGCTGCTCGGCTCCGGCCCGTGAGGCTTCGAGTTGCTCGCGATAGGTCGATTCGAGTGCCTCTTGATTGAGATGGACGTCGTCACCGGCCTGGCGCACGATTACTTCGAGGCGATCGAGGGACTGGAGTTCAAACTCTAAGGACTGACGACGCTCGGTCGCTTCGGCACGCTCCGCGGCGTGGCCGGCCAGACGACGCTCAACATCGGACTGGCGCGATTCGATCAGGCGGCGACGCTCCCCTAGTTCGGCTTCCCGCTTGCCGACTTCACTCACCAACGTGGCGACCTGGGCCCGGTGCGCTTCGAGCGTGACTCGTGCCTCATCGGCCCACGCGGCGCGCTGTGATGATTCCGAAACAGCCAACTCGAGAGCCGGTAGTTGTTGGAGCAGCGTAGAGAGCTCAAACTCCAACTCGCCAAGAGCCTCGGTGGCCTCGGTGGCCTCAGTGGTTGACGACGTTACGAGGGCTTCGACGGTGGTGAGCTCCGCTTCGAGACGGATGCCCTCCTTCGTCCAGCGGTCCAGCGTCGCTTCGGCCTTGGTCAAAGTGTTGAGTGACTCGCGGACGGCGGTGCGGGCCTCATTGTTGGCCGTGCGGGCCTTTAGCGCGGCCTCCGTAGCGGGCTCCACGTGATCGGCTGCAATGCGGGCTACGGCGTGAGCCTCTTCGACTGAGCTGCGGGTAACGACCGCGCGACCCGAGGCCACGCGCCAACCAGTGGCGGCGAAGCGGTCACCATCGGCCGTGACGACGATTAGGTCAGGGTTGCTTAAGGCAATATCGATGCCCGACTCCCAGTCGCGAGCGACGAAGGCGCGGGCGAAGAGGGCGTCGAGCACCCGAACGACATCGTCGGGCGTTCCGGGACGGACGCTGACGCGTGAACGAAGTGACTCACAGCCAGCGGGTGCACTGGGACGCTCCCCCGTGGCGGCGACGGCGGGCAGAATTAGCCCGGCCCCACCATCACGACGCAGCGCGCTCAACGCGGCGTGGGCCGAGGTGCGACCATCAACGACAACAGCACCGAGAGATGCTCCCGCGGCTGACTCCACAGCCTTTTCCCAGCCGGGCTCTACTTCGACCAGGTCGAGGAATGCGCCGAGCACACCGTCGAGTTCGCCAATGAGAGACCGGCCACCACCACCCGAGAACTCTTCCAGCGCACGGGCCAGAGCCTCGGCGCGAGCCTGTGTGCGGGCAGCCGTGTCGGTTAGTTCGCGAAGCTCACTCTCGACGGTACGGATGCGATCTTCGGCTTCGCGTTCTTGAACGGTGGCGTGTCCGTGGGCCACCGTGGCCTCGGCGACGGCACGCTCGGCTTCGCCACGGGCGTTAACGGCCGTCTCGCGGGCGGCTCGAACTTCTTCGGCCCGACTGGTGGCGCCACTGCGCCGAGCGTTGACCCGCTCGAGGCCCTGGCGTCCCGTGTCGACGGAGCGTTGGACAATCTCGGCCTGCTCTTGCACTCGAGCGAGCGAAGCCTCGGACTGACCGGCAACGGCTTCGCCCCACGTGGCTTCGAACTGGGCTTCAGCCTCATTGAGGGAGGTGCGTGCAGTTTCGATCTCGACGCGCTGAGGGGCCAACTCAGTTTCGACCATCGTGAGTTCCAACAGGTCGGCGGCGAGCTTGGCGGCGTCGGCTTCGAGGTTGGCGACCACGTTTTCGTCGGCCGATGCTTCGAGAGTCGCACGCACAGATCGGCGGCGCTCATTAATGAGTCCGAGCGTTCCACGGACGCGTTCGGCCAGACCTTGGAGTTGACCCAACGTGGAGGCCAGGTGCTCTTCACGACGAGAGGCCACTTCGGCGGCGGCAGCCGACGCCTGGGCGTCGAGGCGAACGAGCTCATTGCGCAGTTCGCGACCCTGACCATCAGAGGTCCGCAACACGGAGTCGAGCTCACCACGACGCGTCTCAAATACACGGAGGCGATCGGAGTAAAGAGCACGACGAACGTTACGCAACTCGGAATCAACGTCGGCGAAGTTACGAGCCGCGGCGGCTTGGCGTTCCAGGGGGCGCATCTGACGGCGCACTTCGCGCACGAGGTCACCTAGGCGCTCCAAGTTCTCTTGGGTCTGACCCAAGCGGCGCTCAGCGCGTTCCTTACGGCGGCGGTGCTTCAAGACGCCGGCGGCCTCTTCAATAACGGCGCGGCGGTCTTCGCTGCGAGAGTTGAGGACCGAGTCGAGTTGACCTTGCCCGATGATCATGTGCTGCTGGCGACCAACGCCCGAGTCACTGAGGAGTTCTTGGATGTCGAGTAGGCGACACGTGGTCCCATTGATGGCGTACTCACTGTCACCGTTACGGAACAGTGTGCGCGAGATAGTTACTTCAGCGCCATCTATGGAGAGACGTCCGTCGGCGTTGTCGAGTGTCAGTGTCACTTCGGCGCGACCGAGCGCGGGGCGATTGGCCGTTCCGGCGAAGATGACATCTTCCATTTTTCCCGAGCGCAGGGCCCGAGCACTCTGGGCTCCGAGGACCCAGGCGACGGCGTCGACGACGTTGGACTTACCAGAACCATTGGGTCCGACCACGGCGGTAACGCCCTGTTCGAATTCGAGAGTGGTGGCGTCAGCGAAGGACTTAAAACCCTTCATAGTGAGGCGCTTCAAAAACATCGGATGACGCTACCAATCTTTACGTGGGAACTACCTGGGTTTGGTCGCCCGACATACGACCACCTATAAATCTACGCCTGACAGCGGGCGCAGTAAAACGAGAGGTATTCCGAGGTCTCCGAGCGCTGAATCTTGGTCCGACACTGCGAGCACGGTTCGCCCTCTCGGCCGAAGACTTGGAGGTGTGACTGGTAGCCACCACCCTTGCCATCAGGGTCAACCCAGTTTTCGGGCCCCACGGTGGTGCCGCCCAACTTGAGACCTTCGGAGATGACTTCAATTAGGGCTCGGTGGAGACGGCGGGTCTCCACCGACGTCAGGGTCTCCGACGAGCGGTCCTCGCGGACACCCGCGGTGAAGAGCGTCTCGGCGGCGTAGACGTCCCCAAGGCCGGCCACTAGCCGTTGATCCTTCAGTACCGTTTGAATGGGCTGCTTGGCCACTTGGAGCACGATGCCGAGACGATCCCATCCGAACTGATCGATGACGGGGTCGAGACCGAGGGTCGCCAGTTCGGGAATGGCACGGCGAATGACCTTGCCATCTTCGGAGAGAGCGAGGCGGTCTACGAACTTATTTAGCACGGGTCCTTCCCCGTCAGCCGGCTTCACCGAGGCGTACATCTCACTCGTGGCGTTGGCGTCAATGAAGCGCAGCTCGGGTCCCTGAGAAAAAGTAAAGACGGCCTGCGTGTGCTTGGGCTTGGCGTCCTTAGGACCTTTCGCGCGCAACAACTGACCGTTCGGACCGGGATCGATGACAAGGGTGGCCGCGTCATCGAGGGCAATCAGAAGATTGCGACCCAAGCGAGTGACACCCTTAATGGCGTGGCCCTCCAGATGGGCCCGGAACTCTTTAGCCGTCTTGTGGCGACCCACCAACTTGCCATTGGTAATAGCGATGGACTTGATCTTCTTGCCCACCAACTCCTTGGCGAGCACTACTCGTATGGCTTCAATCTCCGGTAATTCAGGCATTGTCGCGCCCCTCCCACGCTATGAGGGCAGCCGAAGCTTCGGCCACCTTCTTTGAACGTCCCGTTGCGGCGCCGCGTACGACGCCATCGATCTTGACTACGGCCGTAAAGGTCGGGTCGTGGTCGGGACCACTCCCGACAACTTCGTAGGTCGGCAAACCATGTCCGCCAACTTCGGCCCAGTGGCGCAGCTGACTCTTCGGGTCCGCGGAGTGGGGCGAGAGAACGGCATGAGCCAACTCGTCTCGGAGGAGTTCTTGGGCCACGGCAATGGCCCGTTCGGCACCACAGTCGAAGTACGTGGCGGCGATCAATGCCTCAAAGGCGTCGGCTAGGAGTGAGGGCCGAGTAGCGCCGCCACTCTTGCGCTCACCGTTACCTAGGCGCATCGCTTCGGGTACGCCCAACGACTCGGCGACGCGCGCCAAGGTCGGTTCGTTCACGACGCGACTGCGAGCTAGCGAACCAGTACCTTCGTCCAGTTCGGGGTGGTCGCGAAGGATGGCGTCGGCCACAGCGAGATTGACAACGGCATCTCCGAGAAACTCCATCCGCTCATTGGACGCCTCAGCGTGTTCGGAGGCGTAGCTCGAATGAGTCAAAGCCCTCTGAAATGAGGGGCTGGCTTCATCGAGGCCAAGGCGTTGGGCCAGCGCAGTGAGTGCTGAGGTCAGGACGACCACGAACTCCCTAGTCGACCTGGAGTTTGGCGGCGACGTAGTCGACGGCATCTCCAACGGACTTGAGATCTTCAAGGTCCTCGTCATCAATGTGAAAGCCCGCAGCACGCTCCGACAGTTCGTCTTCGAGGGCCTCGACCAGTTCAATCAGGGCTAACGAGTCGGCACCGAGGGCCTCAAAGGTGGCGTCAAGTCCAATGGAAGAGCCGTCCTTTTCGAGAATTTCACCCAGTTGCGCCTGAATAATGCTCAAGATCTCGTCCCGGGTAAAGGGCTGATTGTTATTGGTTTCGGCGGACATATGAGCTCCTTTGCGGACCGGTGCACTCATACTACGAAGTTTCACCCTTGATTCGTGGTTTCCCTTATGAAATAGGGCGAATCGTGGTGCGAAGCGTCTCGACAATTCCCGCATCGGCCATTTCGGCTCCCACACGCAGCGCGTTCATAATCGCCGTGGCGTTCGAGGAACCGTGACTGATGATGCAGATACCGTCGAGTCCGAGCAGCATCGCACCACCTTGCGTCTCAGGGCTGAGGTCGCCAACGAGCGGGAGGAGGTACGGGAAGAGGGCGTTGCCGGCTTCCTTGGTGATCTCATCGGTCCCAATCACTTCGAGCAGTTTGCCGAGAATGAACTTGAGGGAGCCTTCGAGCGTCTTGAGGGCTACGTTGCCGGTAAAGCCATCCGTGACGATGACGTCGACCGGCGACGGAATGAGGTCACGACCCTCCACATTCCCAACGAAGTTCAACTCCGCCAGGGCGGCGAGTAGCTGGTGGGTCTCTTTCACGAGTGGGGTGCCCTTGGTCGACTCTTCACCGATCGAGAGCAGGGCCACCTTGGGCTCGGCTATTCCGAAGCGAGTGCGGGAAAAGGCACTGGCCATTTGGGCAAACTGAACCAACATTTCGGCAGTGCACTCGGCGTTAGCGCCCGCATCCACCATGACGGTTGGAGCGCGGCCGGGGTTTGGGAGTGGGGTGGCGATGCAGGGGCGAACCACGCCGGGTAGACGGCCCATCCGCAGGAGTGCCGCAGCCATCGTGGCGCCAGTGTTGCCGGCCGAAATCATCGCCGAGGCCTTACCATCGCGAACGAGTTCGGCCGCGCGAACGAGTGAGGAGTCCTTCTTCTTGCGAACACCGTTAGCGGGGTCTTCGTCCATGCCGATTACTTCCGTGCAGGGGTAGACCTCAAGACCCATTGGGTCGCCAATCAATTCAGGTGGTCCCACGAGAATGACGTCGAGACCGAGTTCGTCGACAGCGCGTCGGGCGCCCGCCACAATCTCGTGCGGCGAGTGATCCCCGCCCAGGGCATCCAGGGCTAGGGGCAGAGCCAACTCAGTTGACCTCTATGGCCACACGACCCTTGTACCAACCACACTGTGGGCAGACCACGTGGGGCAGTTTGGCAACGGAGCACTGTGGGCAGGTGCTGCGGCTGGGGAGTTCTAGACGCCAGTTCGAGGCACGGCGGGCTCGCGTACGGGCCTTAGATGTTTTTCTCTTAGGTACTGGCATCGTTCTTCTCTTTCGTCGCGGTGAGCCAAACTCACCGTTGCTTAGTTGCTTTCCGCCGACGTATCGTCGTCGAAACGAAGTTCTGTCAGCATAGCCCAGCGCGGATCAACTGCCGTTTGGCAGCTACAGGGGCTGAGATTTTGGTCACTTCCACAGATGGTGCAGAGCCCCTGGCACTCCTCCCGACAGAGGGGGGCAATGGGGAGTTCCAAAAAGACCGCATCGTGGACCAGGTGGCTCAGATCGACCGTATCTTCGCTGAAAAAGTAGGCCTCTTCGTCCTCGCCCTCTTTTTCGGTGTAGCGCTCATCAACGGGAATCTCCAAGATTCCCTCCACGGGTGACGAGCAACGGCGACACATACCCGTCCAGGGGGCCCGCAGGACACCCCGCATGCGGATTCCCCCGCTAAAGCTTTCGAGTCGACCGGCAACAGCGACTTCGGCGTCACTGGCGATATCAGACTCCCCCGCGCCGCGTGATTCAAATTCGTGTGGTGCGTCGAATGGGGCGACGAAGTTCACTTCCATCGTGGCCGGGATATTGCGCAGGATGCCCGCAACGGGAATGAGGTAAGGAGAAGTCACGGCCTAGAGGTCGGCGGGGTCGTAGAACGAAGTCGACGCCGGCTGCGGAGCCAAGAAGGCCGAACCGAGGTCACTGTCATTCATCGAGGCGGCCGCGAAGCTGGTTACAGGAGCACGGTCCTCGAGATACTCAACATCAAAGGGGTTGGGATCGGAGCGCAACTTCTCGCGCTGGGCCAACGTCATCCCGTGCATCTTGGTCAAGTAGTTGTCGTACTTGGTGAGTTCGCCTTGTATGTACTCGTTGGCCTGGTTGGTGCGGGCACGAATCTTGCTTTCGGCATCGGCCATGATTTCTCGAGCCCGCTCCTTGGATCGCTCCACGATGGTCTGCTTTTCCACCAAGGCGTTGGACTCTCGGCGCGCCGTGGCCAGCATCTGATTCTTGCTATCTTCGGCCGCCTGCAAAATGGCGTCACGGTCACGGTTAATCCGATCGGCTTGACGCAACTCCTCGGGCAGGGTCGCGCGGAGTTCGGCAATCAGCCCCACGACGACTTCGCGTTGAATCATCACCGTTGAGGAGAAGGGAATCTTGGAGGAACCTTCGAGTTCCGCCAGGAGTGCTTCGAGCACTTGATCAAAAGTGGCGGTGGGTGAGGAGCTCACGAACATCGGCACCTCGTCGCCCGACTCGTCGCCGTCGTAGTCGAATCCCAGAAACTTGCTCACAGGGTCTCCTCTGAAAATCTCACCTTGAATCGTTCCATAACCGGACCGGGGACGAACGGACTCACGTCACCACCAAAGCGGGCCACTTCCCGCAACAGTTTGGAGGCGATAAAGGAGTGGCTCGAACTAGTGGGGATGAAGAGCGTCTCAACGCCCGACAGCGATCGGTTCATCTGAGCCATCTGGAGTTCACTC
Organism: Actinomycetes bacterium; assembly: GCA_037134255.1. Lineage (GTDB taxonomy): Bacteria > Actinomycetota > Acidimicrobiia > Acidimicrobiales > RAAP-2 > RAAP-2. The sequence continues at coordinate 9,603 of JBAXMO010000032.1, forward strand.
TCAAAGTCCGAGACGGCCCGTAGGCCCTTCACGATGGCCGTGGCGTTGACGTCGCGCGCGACATTTACGAGCAGGGTGGCGATTGAAACAATGCGAACGTTCTTGATGTGAGCGCACGACTCCGAGATCATTTCACGGCGTTCTTCGAGATCGAAGAATCCCTGAGACTTTTGGGGATTACGAATCGCGGCCACGACAATCTCATCAAAGATACGAGAAGCGCGCTCGACAACTTCGAGGTGACCGTTATGAAAAGGGTCGAAGGAACCGGGAATCAAGCCAACCGTCACGATGCATCCTCTCCATCTGCCACTAGCACTGTGACGAGCGTAGTGCCGTACCGCTTCTCTTTTTGGACTGTCCAGCCGGCCGGGGCCGCTGCGAAGCGATCGTTTTCGATAATTGCCATCTCGGCCTTAGAACTGCCCAAAACAGCATCAATATCGAGTGGCCCGTAGGGCGGGTCAGCAAAGACGACCCCCACTTCGGCGGGCATAGTCCACTTCGGTAGGTTGGCCTTAACGAAATGCACGGTGCCCGGCAGATTGAGAGCCTCCCAGTTGGTTTTGGCCGCCGCGAGACAGGCACCATCAGAGTCCACGAAGTAGCAAGCGATTGCACCTCGGCTCATCGCTTCGATACCCATCGCACCAGAACCGCAGTAGAGGTCGGCCACGACGAGGCCATCAACGCCACCGCGTGACTCGACCATGGAGAAGATGGCCTCACGAGCCATATCGGTCGTCGGGCGCACCGTGGGTGGCAATTTGGCTTTTAGTTGTCGGCCACGGGCCGAACCTCCGATAACTCGCACACCATCAGGCTAGGTCACGCCACCGACACTCAGAACTGTGGATGCTGACGCCTCAAAGTGTTGACGCGCCGCATGAAGTTGTTCGGCCCTGAGGGCGGTGTCATTGAAGTCGTGGCTGATTGCGCCGGCGTCAATGGCTAGGACTTAAAAAGGAAGGCCGCTTCTTCTTCGTCGACAAAGAGACGAAGTTCTTCGATGAGCTCGGGATAGTCGGCCAAGTTCACACTGGCTGCAACAAGGTCGTTAGCCACTTCCCGAGCCAACATCAAAAGCTCACCATCTCGTGCGAGAGACGCCAGCTTTAAGTCGCTACGTCCGCGTTGGCGAGCACCCAACAACGTGCCCTCACCTCGTAGCTCAAGATCGACTTCGGCGAGATAGAAACCATCGTGCGACGCAACTAATGCTTCAAGACGAGTAACGCCGTCGCCCGTAGTGGGATCACCAAAGAGATAGCAGAAGCTCTCGAGAGAACTTCGGCCGACGCGACCCCGTAACTGGTGGAGCTGGGCAATGCCGAATCGCCAGGCGTCTTCAATAATCATGACGGTCGCTTCGGGAATGTCGACACCGACTTCGATCACGGTGGTGGCGACGAGCACGTCGAGGTCACCTCGGCGGAATCGCTCCATCGTCATTTCCTTCTCGACGTCCTTCATCTGTCCGTGGAGGAGACCCACATTCAGCCCACTCAACTCGTGGCTGGCCAGTCGATCGCGTTCGGCGACCGCACTAGCGGCTTCGATCTTCTCGGAACCCTCGACCAGCGGGCATACGACAAAGGCCCGATGACCGGCCGCCACTTCGCTGCGTACTTTCTCCCAGGCCACCGCCTCTTCGTCGCCACTCTTGGCCCACGCCGTAGTTATCGGTCGTCGTCCACTCGGGAGTTCATCCAAGATGGTGGAGTCGAGGTCACCGAATAAGACCAGGGCCGCGGTTCGCGGAATGGGCGTGGCCGTCATCACCAAGAGATCGGGGTCGCGCAAGGCGCCCGAGGACTCTCTGCCCTTGTCTCGCAGGGCCGAGCGTTGTTCGACACCGAAGCGGTGCTGTTCGTCAATCACCACTAGTCCGAGGGAACGGAACTTCACGTCATCGGTAATGAGGGCGTGGGTCCCGACGACGATGTCGACGTCACCTCGACCAATGGCTTCAATAGCCCGTCGGCGCTCAGGAGCCTTTAGCTTGCCGGCGAGCAACTGAACGTTGACGGGACGCACGCCTCCAAGGACGCGGGGGTCTGAGATAGTGAGACCGGCTAGGTCGGCCCGGAGCGAGGCCACGTGTTGTTCGGCCAGTACCTCGGTCGGAGCCATGAGGGCGGCCTGATGCCCTCCATCGACCACGGCCAACATGGCGGTGAGCGCGACGACCGTCTTGCCCGACCCGACATCGCCCTGGAGGAGACGATGCATCGGACGAGGTGAAGCGAGGTCGGTGAAGATGGCACTGAGTGCTCGACGCTGCGCCCCCGTCAATTCAAAACGGTGGCCCGCTAAGAACCGGTGCACCAAAGGGTGCGAGTCGTCGCTCAGGCCACCGGGGGGAATATCGAGATCGGCCGGCGAGATCACGTGCTGAATACCGAGGGCTTCACGCTCAATACGTGAACGGCGAAGGGCGAGGAGGAGCTGGAGCCGTAAGAACTCATCGAAGACGAGTCGACGTCGCGCCGGTGGAACGTCGGCGAGATCGCTCGGGGCGTGGATACCGGTAAAGGCCACGGAGCGCGTCACCAGGTCGTGACGTTGACGAAGTAACTCATCGAGCGGATCGGTGAGTTCTCCAGCGCGACGCAGCGACTCTTCGACAAAGCCACCAATCTCCCAACTGGTGAAGCCGGCCTTGCCCGAGGCGGGATAAATCGGCACGACGCGTCCGACCCGACTGGGGTCTCGCTCCACACCAGAAGCACCGACGATGACGTCGACCACGGGATTAGTCATCTGCCGCGCACCGCAGTACTCGGTGACCTTGCCAAAGAACATGGCTTGG
>JBAXMO010000033.1:0-12385 GCA_037134255.1 Actinomycetes bacterium
ACTGGACCCCACGCCCCTGACGTGGCGTGGACGTTGATCGCCGTGGTAGCCGGAGTAGTGGTCGCCAAGTTCGCTCGCTTTATTCCCACAGCCCCCTGGATCGTTGCGCTCATCGTCGAATGGCTCCTCTTTACCAAGGCCGGCGTTGAACCGTCACTGGCCGGTGTCGTTATTGGACTCGCCGTCCCATTTCACGGAGAACGAAGTGTGGGTCACCGCTTAGAGATACCCGTCATGCTGGCTTCCACGTGGTTGGCACTCCCCCTCTTCGCCTTTGTGGCGACTGGCGTGACCTGGAGTGCAATTGTTTGGGACCAGACGGGTTGGCAGTTTGGTTTGTTTCTTCTGCTCGCCCGTGGCATCGGCAAAGTGGCGGGCATTGTTGGTGTCGTCAGTCTGACCAGACGCGCCGGGATTGGACCAGATCCATCACTGACAAAACCAATGTTCGTTGGTCTAGCGATGCTCTGCGCCGTCGGCTTCACTGTTCCCCTGCTCTTTGCTGGCAACGTCTTTGGCGTACCGTCGTCGCTCTACCTCATGGCCACGTTGAGCCTCTTGGCGGCGTCACTGCTGTGCGCCATAGCGGGCGTGGTGATCCTTCGCCGAAGTACTGCGCAACTCGTGGCAGAGTAGAGGGACTAAGGGAGCACCGATGAAGACACGCTTGACGGAAATATTAAAGATTGAACACCCCATCATGTTGGCCGGCATGGGCGGCGTTTCGTACTCCGCACTCTCCGCGGCTGTATCTAACGCTGGTGGTTACGGCTGCCTTGGTGCCAGCACCATGAGCTCCGAAGTACTGGCCGACGAGATCGCCCGCACCAAGGCGGCGACCGACAAGCCATTCGGTGTTGACCTCCTCACCGCCTTCCCTGACTCCCTCGTCAAGAACGTGGAACTCCTCATCGAAGGTGGTGCCACCACCTTCGTGGCCGGACTTGGCGTACCGACGCACGTCGTAGATCTCTGTCACCGCAACAACGTCCTCGTTGTTTCCATGTGTGGCAAGGTCGAGCACGCCAAGCGTGCCGTAGATGCCGGTTGCGACATTGTCGTCGCCCAGGGCACCGAAGCCGGTGGCCACACCGGCACCGTCGCGACATTTCCTCTCGTCCCCATGATTGTTGACGCGGTGGGCAAGGACGTTCCCGTCGTGGCCGCTGGTGGCATCTTCGATGGCCGCGGCCTCGCCGCGGCCCTCGCGCTAGGCGCCGACGGCGTCTGGATTGGTACGCGCTTTATTGCGACACTGGAAGCACGCGTCCTGCCTGGTTTCCGTGAAGGCATCATCGCCTCTCGCGAAGACGGCACGATTATCTCGAAGGGATTCAGTGGCAAGACGATGCGCGTCTTGAAGAACGATCAAACGGCCGAGTACGAGCAGAACCCTTCACTCATTCAGCCCTTCCCTCAGCAACTCATGACCAGTCTGTCGAATGGCACCTTCCACCTCGGTGGTGACGAAACGACGACCGGCGTCGATCCGGCTCGTGAGGGCTACCCCGCCGGTCAGGCCTCGGGTGCGATTAACTCAGTTGTTTCGGCCGGTTCCATCGTGGCCTCCATGATGGTCGAGGCCGAGGCGGCTATCGCCCGTATGGCGAAGCTCTAGTTAGAGCAGACCCACGGGGCAGCTCACCCCGGTGCCGCCAATACCGCAGTAGCCGTTGGGGTTCGCGGTGAGGTACTGCTGGTGGTACTCCTCGGCAAAGTAGAACGTGTCCGCCGGTGCCACCTCAGTCGTAATCTCGCCCAACCGCGAGGCCGAGAGTCGAACCTGATAGTCGGCGAGCACTGCACGTGCTGCACGCTCTTGGTCGGCGCCGACGAAGTAAATCGCGCTTCGATACTGCGTCCCCACATCGCCACCCTGACGAAAGCCCTGGGTTGGATCGTGGTTCTCAAAGAAGATAGCGAGCAACTGGCCGTAGGTGATTATCGCGGGATCAAAGGCCACCATGACGACTTCATTGTGATTGGTAAGACCCGAGCAGACCTCCTGGTAAGTCGGATTCGGCGTGTCGCCACCCTGGTAGCCCGAGGCGGTGACGTAGACGCCCGGTGTTTCGTAGAACTTGCGCTCGGCACCCCAAAAGCAGCCCATGCCAAAGTAGGCGAGTTCGATGCCGGCGGGATAGGGGCCGTAGAGCGCAACGTTCAGCGTGAGGTGGTTTCGTTCGACCTGGATTGCCTGGGTGCGACCGGGCAAGGTATCGCTGGGGTTGACCATTGCAGTTCGTGTACGCATAGGCGCAGATTACGGGCGTCGGGCACTCCGTATTGCGACAAGAACGGCGATCGCTGCGGGAACAATCAGAGTGGCAATGGCTACGCGATTAGAAGTGGCGTGATTGTGCTCGAGAATCACCATGGCCGAGGTGGCCAGCGCCATGCCAATGGCACTACCGGCCGCACGAGCCAGGTTCAGCGTTCCCGACGCCAATCCCCTATCTTCGAGGTGCACGCCCTCCATGACGAGGGAGTTATTCGTGGTGTTGGCTGCGCCGATGGCGAGTCCAATCAGGACGAGCAGTCCCGCCACAATTTTGCCGTTGGGAGCCACCGAAATGCCGACCAATGAGAGCGCAATCGTCACCATAGAGATCTGCTGCACCAGTCCCGAGGACAGGCGACGGCGGATGCGCCCGCTGAGTGGAGCCATCAGGGCCAAGCCAATCGGAATGGCCATCGTGGCCTCACTGGCGTGAACAATCGAGGCCCCGAAGTCCTTCTTCACAAAGAAGGGAACAGTTACCAGGAGCCCAAAGAATGAAATGTACGTCAAGACGAGTAGCGCTATCGAAAAGCGCACTTCAATCATGCGAAAGAGTCGGGGCAGAAAAATCGGCGCCTTGGCCCGGCGCTCGATCGGAAAGAGAGCCATCGTGGCACTAATGCCGATCGCAATGAATCCCAGCGTGGGCCCGTTCCAACCAATCTTGGCGGCCAGGGTCATGCCACCGAGAATGCCGGCTGCGGCCGTTGCCAACACCACCGAGCCCAAAACATCGAGTGGGGCCTTGGCCGCAACAACTCTCGTTCGAGGCAAAAAGAGTACCGAAGCCACGAGAGCGGCGAAGGCAATCGGGGCGCTCATGAGAAAGATAAAGCGCCACGGAACGTGACCAATGAGCAGACCACCGACAAAGGGCCCAATGGCGAGCCCGATGGCCTGTGACGCTGCTTGGATGCCGAGTGCGGTGGTCCGCTGGTGCTCCTTCACTGAAGCCGTGATGAGGGCCACCGAGTTGGCCTGGACCATCGCGATACCAAGCGCACTAACCGATCGGGCGATCAGCAAAATGACGAAATGATGGGCCGAGAGCGTCGCGGCCACGGCACCCACGAGAAAGATGATGAAACCGTCAACGTAGACCCGCTTGCGACCGAGCGTGTCGGCGCGACGACCGAAGAGCAGCAGGGTGGCCACCATCACGACGAATGGGGCCAGGCCAATCCAGACAACTTCCGACAACGGACGGTGCAGCTTCTCCACCAGCGTCGGATAGGCCACCGTGATAACCCCGTTGTCGATCTGGCTCATCACGGCACCGAGACAGACGGCGGTGACGGCGAGCCACTCCGCGTGTCGATACTCGCGGATACTTCGAGGTCGAGCTCGTTCGGCACGACCGGGAAGTTCGGCCGGCTCGCCTAAGTACTCGGGGTATGACACAGCACCAGTTTGACAGTTTCTGCGGAGAGATCGTGAAAGTGGTGTGGCAGACTGAGTATGGAGGTCCACGTGATCGAAGTTCAACATCTCACCAAGCGTTTCGGCGACAACCTGGCCGTTGACGATTTGAGTTTCACCGTAAAGCCCGGAATCGTCACGGGCTTTCTCGGTCCCAACGGATCGGGAAAATCAACGACGATGCGCCTGATTCTGGGCCTCAATTCCCCCACCAGTGGCACCGCCACTATCAACGGACAACGGTTTGCTGAACTCAAGGCTCCGTTGCGTGAGGTTGGAGCGCTTCTGGACGCCAAGGCTCTCCATCCCGGTCGCTCAGCGCGTAATCAACTCGTCGCGCTCGCTCTGTCGAACCAAATCAGCTTGAGCCGCGTCGACGAAGTTCTCGACATCGTGGGCTTAACCGAAGTCGCCAATCGTCGCGCCGGTGACTTTTCACTCGGCATGAGCCAGCGCCTCGGCATTGCCTCGGCCCTCCTGGGCGACCCCGGCACACTGATGTTCGACGAACCGATTAATGGACTCGACCCCGAAGGTATCCGATGGGTCCGTGACTTCTTCCAGCAGCTCGCCGACGAGGGTCGAACCGTCCTGGTCAGTTCGCACCTCATGAGCGAGATGGCCCTTACCGCTGATCACTTCATCATCATTGGCCGTGGTCGCATGATTACCGAAGGATCAAAGGAGGATCTCGCCTTGAGCGGAACGGGATCGGTGCACGTACGCACACCGTTGCACCAAGAGTTCAAGCAGTTGGTAGCGGACAAGCAGTGGCAGATGCGCGAAGAGGCCGACGCCTTTGTGATCGAAGGGGTCCCCGTGGCCGAAATCGGCGATCAGACCTTCGCCGCCGGAATCCCCCTGCACGAACTCTCGGCCCGTGAGGTTTCTCTCGAAGACTCATTTATGGCCCTCACCGCTGGAGCGGTCGAATACACCGGACGACGTATGCGTAAAGGAAAGCTGTAATGCCCAGAGTTTCCATCATTTCAGTCGTTCGTTCGGAGTTCCTCAAACTTCGGACGCTCCGCTCCACGTGGTTGAGCTTCGCCATCACCGCCGCACTCACCATCGGCTTCGGCGCCCTGATTAGTTACGTCACCAAGATGCAGTTCCCGAAGATGTCTTTCATCGATAAGGCCTACTTCGACCCCATTGCGATCTCGCTCGTGGGGACCCTCTTCGCGCAGTTTGCCGTAGGGGTCATTGGGGCATTGATGATCACTAGTGAGTTCGTATCCGGCTCGATTCGCACCACCCTGGCGGCGGTGCCTTCTCGCATGCGCGTGCTGGTGGCGAAGGCGGTAGTCCTTAAATTCAGCGTGCTCATTGTGGGATTGATTTGCGCCTTTGCGGCATTCCTGCTGGGTCAGGTCATCATGAGCGGCCCCGGCATCCCCACGGCGACGATGGCCGATGCCAATACGCTGCGCGCAGTTCTGCTCGCTGGGTTGTACCTCATGTTGTTGTCGTTGCTCGGCTTTGGCTTGGGCCTTATCATCCGACAAGCGGCCGGCACCATCAGCGTGTTCGTTTCGATCTTGCTGGTGTTGCCACTGATTACGTTCCTCCTTCCCTCGACATGGCGCGATGCGATTGCCAAATTTCTGCCGTCGAGTCTCGGGCGGTCCATGATGTCGGCCCCGGGAGCCGACGCCATCCCTCTGTTCGGTCCGTGGGCGGCCACCGGCATCCTCGTTGGCTACGTTGTTCTGCTGATCGGCATCGGCGCATACCTGTTTGAACATCGGGACGTGTAATCCATGGAACTTCGTGACGCACTTCGCACTACGGGAGCCATTCGCGACTTCCGCGACGCCCCAGTGGCTGATGAAATACTTCAAGCCATCTTGGAAGACGCTCGCTTTGCCCCGAGCGGTGGGAACCGCCAAGCGTGGCATCTCATAGTCGTGAAGGACCACGCCACCCGCGTGGCGCTGCGCGATCTCTACCTCGATGGCTGGCACGACTACATTGCGCATCACCTGGCGGGGCTACTGCCGTTTTCACCACTCGCGAGTGACGAGGACCGCCGAGCGGCCGAAGCCAAGCGTGCCGATGCCGAGGCGCTGTCTCAGCCAACGGGATTTGCGGAACGACTGGAGAAGTCTCCCGTCCTGCTGGTGCTCCTCGCCGACTTGAGTGCCTTGGCGGCAATCGATCGTGACCTGGGCCGCTACACGATTACCGGTGGTGCTTCGATTTACCCCTTCGCCTGGAGCATTCTCCTAGCGGCGCGAGAGTACGGTATCGGCGGTGTGATGACGACCATTGCGACACGTAACGAACCGGCCGTCCAAGAGCTACTCGGCGTTCCTTCTTATTTTGCGACGGCTTCCGTCATTGCCTTGGGCTATCCCGTCAAGGAGCTCACAAAGCTCAAGCGCCGTGAGGTGGCCAGTTTTACGACCGTCGATCGCTACGACGGACCGGCCTTCTAGTCCTCAAGCAGATCGTTGTCTTGCCCGAGTCCCCGGGGACCGCTCCGTAGCTCGGGACGTATTCCGTCAATTCGCAGCGGTGAACGCAGCATTGCTACGGGCCCCACGACGGAGTCGGTCATGCCTACAAAGTCAGAGTTAGCGATCTGGGGCTGGCGCACCGCTTCGGCCACGTCGTAGATAGGTGCACACGGCACGCGTGCTTCCAGTAACAAGTTCAACCACGCGTCGACCGATTGCGTCGCGAAGCGCTCATCGAGATAGGCATGCAGGGCGTCACGCTCAATGACGCGAATCTCATTGGTCAACCACTCGGGGTGTTCGCGCAGAATGATTCCACCGAGCGCGCGATCAAGAGACTCGAACTGCGCGTCAGTTCCAACTGCCAACAGCAAAAGACCGTCGCTGGCCCGTACTGGTCCGTAAGGAGCGATGCTCGGATGGTGATTGCCCAGTCGACCGGGAACCTGATTGGTGACCAAAAAGCCCTGCATCTGATTCACGAGTGCCGTCATCGTCGACTCCAGGAGGGGTGCTTCTATGTGTCGGCCGGGACGGCCCTGGAGTTTGCCCACGAGGGCCGCGAGAAGACCAACAGTGGCGTAGAGACCCGTGACAACATCCGCGAGTGGGGCGCCGACCTTGGTGGGCTCACCATCAAGTTCCCCTGTCACCGACATCAGTCCGGAGCGGGCTTGCGCCAGCAGCTCAAACGTGGGCTCATTGGCCAGTGGACCCGTGTCGGATGCCGGAGTCACCGAGACCCAGATCACGTCAGGGTGAGCCAGTCGAAGTTGCTCGAGTCCAAATCGGTCCCGTTGATAGGGCAAATAGTTCTCGATCACCGCGTCAGCTTGGGCGATCAGAGCCTCCAACTTCGCGAGATCTTCGGCATTAGACAGGTCTAATGTGACATTGCGGCGATGGCGATTCACGCTGAGGTAGTAGGTAGCCAATCCGTTGAGTCGTGGTGGGGCGAGTTCGCGAACCGGGTCCCCACCAGGCGCCTCCACCTTGATTACGTCGGCACCTAGGTCCCCCACCACCATCGCGCAGAGTGGTCCGGCCAGCACCCGTGAGAGGTCAAGGACTTTGAGCCCCTCGAGAGGCAGACCCGTTCCACGATTAGATTCGGCAATCTCCCAACGCACTAGAGCACCTTGGACAAAAAGCTCGAAAGCCTCTCGGTTTGAGGATTAGCAAGCACTTCCCGAGGGTCGCCCGACTCCTGCACAATTCCGTCGTCCATGAAGAAGAGTTGATTGGCCACTTCGCGGGCAAATCCCATTTCGTGGGTCACCACCACCATGGTCATACCATCATGCGCAAGTTGCTTCATCGCTTCCAAAACCTCGCCGACCAGCTCTGGGTCGAGCGCCGATGTCGGTTCGTCGAAGAGCATCAGCTTTGGCTCCATAGCTAAGGCGCGGGCGATAGCCACGCGCTGCTGCTGACCGCCCGACAACTGTGATGGATAGATACTCGCCTTCTCAGTGAGTCCCACTGACGAGAGCAGGGTCATGGCACGGTCGCGCGCGGCGGCCGGAGACTCGCCCCGTACATGAATGGGACCGAGCGTGACGTTCTCCAGTGCCGTTAGGTGGCCAAAGAGATTGAATCGCTGGAAGACCATGCCGATCTGTGACCGTTCGGCGCAGATCTGCTTGTCGCTCAGTTCGCGAAGAACGTTGCTTCGTCGCTCGTAACCAACAAATTCACCATCGACGAGCAGGTTTCCCGCGTCGTGCTTCTCCAGGTGATTGATGCAACGGAGAAATGTGCTCTTGCCCGACCCACTAGGTCCGATCAGACAGGCTACGTCGCCCTTGTTCACGACGAGATCGACACCCTTCAGGACGTGAACGGCACCGAAGGACTTGGTGACGCCCGACGCTTCAATCATCGGCGACGTCATGCTCGTACTCCTCGAAGTCCTCGGGGCGTGCGCATTTTTCCCACTACACCGCGTGAGTCTCGGACGATGCGCTCCCAAGGCGTCATCGGCAGATTGCGCAGTGATCCCTTGGAGAAGTGGCGCTCGATGTAGAACTGTCCAATCGAGAGGATTGTGGTAATGATCAAATACCAGATCGAGGCGACAATCAAGAGCGGAATGACCTCATAGGTGCTGGCGTAAACATTCTGAGCCGCCTTCAAGAGCTCTACGACGGCGAGTGCGCTGGCCAGTGAGGATGTCTTCAGCATCGAGATAACTTCGTTGCCCGTGGGCGGGATAATCACCCTCATCGCCTGGGGCAAGACGACGAGGCGGAGCGTCTGCAAGCGACTGAGCCCCACGGAGTTCGCCGCTTCAACTTGCCCTTCGTCAACGGCAAGAATTCCTCCGCGAATGATCTCGCTCATGTAGGCACCCTCGTTCAGTCCGAGGCCCACCAGGGCCGCAGTGAAGGGCGTAAAGAGATTGACGGCCTCAATATGCCACAGTGACGGGCCGAAGGGAATACCAAAATCAATCGTTGGGAATATGGCCGCGATGTTGAACCAGAACAAGAGCTGCACGTAGACCGGTGTACCCCGAAAGAACCAGGTGAAGAGCCAAGCCGGTGCGGCCAATATTCGGCTCGTAGAAAGCCGCATTATCGCCACGGTGGCCCCGAGGGCAACGCCGATGACCATGGTCAATCCCGTGAGCGCCAAGGTCATCAAGAGACCCTTGAGGATGTTGGAGCTCGTTACGTACGTGCCAACAACGTCCCAGGAGAAACGCCACTGCATGACGTCGACACATCGAAACACTTTGTGGTCGGCCGATGAGGCGACGACGTGACAGATCTTTTGTCCCGTCGGAATCTTGGACAGGAAGGTGTGGATCATCATCGCGATAATCACGATGACTCCCGCACCGGCGAACCAGCGCCCGACATGACGAACGGGGACGACCCGTAATGGCTCGTCCCCGTTCGATGTCATAGGAAAGTTTTACTACGACTTCGTAGGGGCGTTATTTACCACCGTTGAGAACAATTTGCGACTTCTTCAACGAGCCTGAAGTCTCGCCATACTTCGCAAGAATCTTCTTGTAGACACCGTTGTCAATCAAGACTCGGATTGCGGACTGAATGGCGAGGGCCAATTTCTTACCATCGGCAGTGCGAGCCGTTGCAATACCGTACGGCGCGACGCCAAAAGGAACTCCGGAAAGCTTGAAGGCTCCCTTGGACTGAGCGACGATGTAACCAGCGACCTGTGAGTCGGCAAAGCCAACAGCGTCACGCCCCGACTTAACAGCCAAGTCGGCCTCAGTCTGCGTGGCGAACGAGTCAATACGAATGGTCTTACCACCGGTGCACTTGGCCTTTTGGCCCTTGGCGTCAGTCTCTTCCACGGTGCCCGACTCCACGGCCACGGAAGAACCGCAGAGATCGGCCAGCGTCTTGGGGGCTGACTTCGTGGACGACTTGGTGTAGAAAGCCTCGCCCGCCTTGAAGTAGTCGACGAAGTTGACGCTCTTTTGGCGATCCTTGGTGTCGGTAAAGGAGGAGTTGCCGATTGCGTACTTGCCCGACTTGATACCAGGGATGATGTTGTCGAAGGTCACGTTCTGCGTGGTGACCTTGACACCCAGCGTCACGCCGATGGCGTCGATAAGTTCTACGTCAAAGCCGACAATCTTTCCCGCCGCGTTAACGAACTCGTCTGGTGGATAGCTGGCATCCGTGGCGACCTTGAGGCCCGACTTATACTTCGCGGGCACTAAAGCTGCCGAAGCGGAGTCCTTCTTCGCCTTGGGGCTTGCGGCAAAAGCCGTGGTGGCACCAGTAAGCGTGAGCGACGCCACAAGCGCACCAACTGCGGAAACGCGCAAGGCGCTGGGGAACTTCGTGATCATGACGATCTCCTTAGGTAAGTCTCGACAACGAGACTGAGACATTTTGCACGCTCCCGTAGGAAATTGCAACCTAATGGGCGACCATGGCAACGGGTGGCTGGTCAGCCTTGCTCGGCAGGAAGGCAAACGCCAGAGCGCTTAGCACCAGTGCCACGCCGGCCGCTACGAAACAGCCACGGTGAAACCCGCTCATGAAGCTCTCCACGATGTGAGGCTGGAGACTGGCGGCAATCGGCGCAGGCAGGGATTGGGCCGTTGCCAGAGCACCCTGCATCGACTCGCTGGCCCTTGTCGCGATGCCGACTGGTACGTACTGACTGAAGGCATGAATAATTTGTGGACCAAACACGGAACTGAATGTCGAACCGACAACGGCCACACCCAGGGTTCCGCCAAGTTCACGCGTCACATTGTTCACGGCCGAGCCAGCGCCCAGTTGCTCGGGACTCAGCGAGCCCATCACTGCGGCCGTCGACGGAGCAGTGATGAGTGAAAAGCCAGTGGCCAGCACAATCATGCTGCCCATAACGGGGCCGAAGAAGGCCGACTCCGGACCCTGCACGGCCATCCAGGCGAGTCCGAGTGACATAATCACGAGCCCCGATCCCACGACGGTTCGCGTTCCAATCTTGAGCGCGAGCAGTGCACCCAAGGGCGTCATGATCATCGACGTAATCGCAAAGGGCAAGGTGTGTGCACCGGCCGAGAAGGCCGAGTAGCCCCGCACGAGCTGAAAGTACTGGGTCACCAGGAATATAAATCCAAAGAGGCAGAAGAACGACGTCGCGATTGAGACGGCACCGGCCGAGAAGGCCGGCTTGCTAAAGACGCGCACGTCGAGCAGAGGCTCGGGGCGGCGGCGCTCCCACAGAACAAACCCCGTGAAGAGGATGGCCGCAGTTGCAAAGAGCGACAGGGTGGTTCCACTGCGCCAACCCCACGTCGGGCCCTCAATGATGGCCAACACTAAGAGCGTGATCCCCGCGCTACCGAAGAACAGGCCGGTGAAGTCAAAGCGACGCTTGAACTCGCTCTTGGATTCGGGGATAACAAGCTGACCCGCGACGATGGTGAGTGCCACGACTGGCAGGTTCACCAAGAAGACTGAGCCCCACCAAAAGTGCTCAATCAAGGCGCCGCCAGTGAGCGGACCAAAGGCGACGGCGAGACCTGAAGTCGCGCCCCAGATGCCGTAGGCCTTGGCACGGTCACGAGCATCCGTGAACGTGATGGTGAGAATGGAAAGTGAGGCAGGAAAGATGAAGGCCGCCGCCAGACCCATCAGTGCTCGCATCGAGATCAACTGTGTACTGCTTTGTGACCAGGCCGCCATCGCACTAAAGATGGCGAAGAGGACCAGTCCCCACTGCATGACCTTCTTGCGACCCAGGCGGTCCGAGAGGCCACCACCGGCTAGCAGCAGTCCGGCGAACGGGAGCGAGTAGGCATCGACGATCCACTGCAATGCGGAGTTGGAGGCGTGGAGCTGCTGCGACAACGACGGGAGAGCGACGTTAACAATCGTGTTGTCGACCACGACCAAAAAGACCGAGAGACAGAGAACGGCGAGTACGAGCCACTTGTGGGGCTTCTTTTCGGACATGGGACTCCTTTTAGAACAACGTGCTGTAAACAGTAGCACGATGTTCTACACTTTCGTACATGGTGATACGGCAGCGAACTTCCTCGGCTCAGATTGAAGACCGTGTCATTACTGCCGCCCTGGCCCTTCTCGAGGATGAAGGCGTCGATGCCTTAACGGTGCGCGAGATTGCCCGCAAGGCCGGGGTCGCTCCCATGGGCCTCTACAACCACTTCGGCGGCAAACTCGATGTCGTTGACGCCCTAGTGCGGCAAGGGCACGACCGCTTCGCCGTCGCCCTCGACCAACCTGTGAAGGGTCACGGCATCAAGGACCGACTGACTGATGCCGGTCTGGCCTACCGGGCATTCGCCCACGCCAATCCCCGCCTCTACCAATTGATGTTCATGCGGAGTGTCACTGGGTACGAACCCTCCACCGAAACGGCTATCTCGATGAGTCACAGTGTTCAAGTTCTCGTCAGCCACATCACCCTGATGCAAGAACAAGGATTTATTAGGGCCGGTGAACCACTCGAAATCGCTCAGCAAATCTGGTCGAACGTTCACGGCTACGTGTCGCTCGAACTCTTCACCATCAACTTTGCCCCTCGACCTGAAGAGGCGTACCGCAAGTTGCTCGACGACTTGCTCTACGGGTTAGGCCCGCGCTAAGCCAATCTCAGGCCAGTGTCCCGCACGAGACGGTACGAGCAGCATGTCGGTCTCGTCGCGACGAAGGTGCTCTTGTCGCCACACCAAGAGTTCTTGCGCACCCTTAAGCACTCGATCAGCGTCGAGACACTCGGTACG
>JBAXMO010000034.1:0-12168 GCA_037134255.1 Actinomycetes bacterium
GTGGAACGCGGCGTGCTCAATGGACTGCTCACGCGAGCTTCCGTTCTCGCCTACGTACCCCTGGCCGAAGGGTGGGGACTGCCACCACTCGAGGCGCTCAACGTCGGCACCCGAGTCGTGGCCTCAACGACCGTGCCCAGCACTGAAGGTCGTAGCGATGTCGTTGCGGTCGACGCCCTCTCAGTTGAGAGCATCGCCGAGGGACTTTCTCGAGCGATTGCCCTACCTGACGATGAGTCCAGCAGAGAGGCCCGGCGTTCGTCAGTCGCTTTATTAACGTGGGGCACTATGGCAAAGCAGCACATCGCGGGCTGGCAGTGAGGCTGGCCCTCGACGTCTCCGCCGTTCCGGCCCGGCCGGCCGGCGCCGGTCGCTACGTCGTGGAGTTGGCCTCTCGCGTCGCCAACGCCGAGTGCGAGCTCACTCTGGTCTCCCAAGTCGGTGACGCCGAGCGTTGGCACCAGTGGTCACCGAGGGCCCACGTCATCGACGTCGTGCCGAAGGCCCGTCCGGCCCGTCTGCTCTTCGAGGCCGTGGCCCTCGGACGCTCCTCCAAGATTTCGGCCGACGTGTGGCACGGCCCGCACTACACGATGCCCCGGCGCCGCACGCGACCGACCGTCGTCACGATCTGCGACTTGACCTTCTTCACCAACCCCGAATGGCACGAACGTTCCAAGGTGCTCTTTTTTCAACGGGCCATTCGCTACGCGGCCCAGCAGGCCGACGCCCTGATCTCCATCAGCGAGACGACCACATCACTGCTCCAAGAAATCGTGAAGCCGATCGCACCGATCACGACAATTCCGCTCGGCGTCGACTTGGAGCGATTCACGATGGCCAATGGGGCCAGCGACGCTCTCGCCGCCCACGGACTGCCCAGCGACGTCCCCTACTTCTTCTTCCTCGGCACGTTTGAACCCCGCAAGGGTCTCGACCTTCTGCTCGAGGCCTTCACGCGCGTGGCCAACGACGACGCCGAAGTGGAACTATGGCTGGCCGGACAGGCCGGGTGGGGCACCGACGGGGTGGCCCAACAGATTGCCGAGCACCCCTTCGCTGATCGCATTCGCCGGCTGGGATATATCGACGACGCCCTCGTGCCGACGTTGATGCGTTCATCTCGTGCTGTTTGTTACCCCTCACGGGGCGAAGGTTTCGGTCTGCCCGTGCTCGAAGCACTGGCCTGTGGGGCCCAGGTCATCACCTCGGCCGACACCGTGATGCAAGAGGTGGCCGGCGCGGCCGCCCGCCTGGTCCCGGTCGGTGATGTTGCGGCCCTCGCCGCCGAGATGGCGAGCACGGCACGGAGCACCGGCGATGAACGCAGCGATGTGGCCCGACGGGCCCGACTGCGAGCCGAGGAGTTCAGCTGGGACCGTACCGTGGTGGCTCACCGTGCGCTCTACACCTCCCTCGCTAAACGTTCCTAAGTAGAATTCTCTCTAATGCGCGCGCTCATCACTGGAGGAAATGGTTTTGTCGGTCGACACCTCCAGGCTCACCTCGAGTCTCTTGGTGACACGGTGGCCATTCTTGACCTGCCCCTCGACATCACTGACTACCAAGTGGTCCGTGCCGCGGTGGCCGACGCCCAACCCGAGGCGATCTACCACCTCGCGGCACTCAGCCACGTGGGTACGTCTTGGCAGAATCCCTCGGCCGTGGTCGATGTGAACGTGGCCGGAACGACGAACGTGTTGTCGGCCGCTCGAGAGGTCGTGCCCGAGGCGACCGTGCTCTTTGTCAGTTCGGCCGATGTCTACGGTCCCCGCAACCCGGACGAGATGCCGTTACGCGAAACAACTGAACCCCGACCCACGTCCCCATACGCGGCGAGCAAACTGGCCGGCGAGGTCTTCGCCCAACAGGCCGTGCGGGGTTTTGGCCAGCGCGTCGTCATCGCTCGCCCCTTCAATCACGTCGGTCCGGGACAGAGCGTGTCCTTTTTTATCCCCGGTATTACCTCTCGCATGGTGGCCGCGACCCGAAATGGCACGACGGACATTGCGGTGGGGAATCTCACCTCCCGCCGGGACTTTACGGACGTCCGCGACGTCGTTCGCGCCTACCGACTACTCGTAGAGCACGGCGTGACGGGGGAAATCTACGTCATTGCTTCGGGGCGCGACGTCTCGATGCAAGACGTGGCCAACGAACTTCGTCAACTGGTCAATCCCCAGTTGCGATTCGTCGAAGATCCGGCGCTACTGCGACCGGTAGATGTGCCACTGCTTCGCGGTGATGCCTCCAAGCTGGAAGCGGCGACTGGCTGGCGACCAGAGATTGCGTGGTCTGAGACGTTGGCCGACATCGTTACCGATGTGACCAACGCCCCAGCGACCAACTAGGACGGAGTTGTCTCCGACTCGGTCTCAACAACGTGTGTCGGAACAACGACTTCGTCGTTGAGGGCCTCGGTGACCTTGGCGCGAGCGGCGGTGCTCATGGCGCGAACCTTCGAAGCAACTTCGCGAGTAGCCGCGGGCAGCTTCTCTTCGTAGGGCAGCACGATGGCCTCGGCCATGGCGATGACTTCGTTGACCTTGGCGTCGACGGTCGCTGCGGTGCGCTTAACGGCCGAAGTGATGTCAGCCGTATTGCTCTTCACCGCGGCGTTGAGACCCTCGGTGTCGACGGTTTCGTCAATCTTGGTGCGGGCAGCCTTAGCGGCCACGTTGATCTTCTGAGCGCCGATGACGCCGAGTCCGACGATCGTGTAGATCGCGTCCTTAGCCTTCTTGGCAGCCGAGTTGGTAGCGGCGAATTCGCGCACCTTGGTGGCGGCTTCGCGGCCCATTGTGTTGATGTCTGTCATAGTGGTTCCTTTCCTCACTTTGTAAACATAAGTATAGCACTTTGCAAACAAAAGTTAGCACCCGTAATTGGGAGGGGGCCCGAACTAGCCTTCATATCCTGATGGATACTCGAGCTCCGGCCGTCGTGGCCGTCGTTGTTACCACGGGTCCTGGTCCAGATTTAGAGGCCACACTGGTCTCCCTAGTGGCTCAGGACTACGAGGATTTGAGCATTTTGGTGCTGGCCAACGGCGAGTCCTCCGAGATCGCCGGCCGCGTGGCCGCTATTGCACCCCTGGCCTTCGTCAAGCTTGTTCCCGAAAACGACGGGTACGCCGCGGCCGTTAACAACGTCATTGGCACCGTCGAGGGCGCGGCCTTCCTGCTGCTCTGTCACGACGACGTTCGGCTGCGCCCCACGGTGATCCGTAGCCTGGTCGAAGCGGCCTACCGGACCAATGCGGCCGTGGTTTCGCCGAAATTCGTGGGCTACGAAGACGAGTCGGCCCTCGTTCACGTCGGTCAAATGCTGGACCGTTTCGGGGCCGTGGTCGAGCGGATTGAAGAGGGCGAGATCGACGCCGGCCAGCACGACGCCGAGCGGGACGTCTTTGTCGCCCCCGGTGGGGTGACCCTTGTTCGCGCCGACCTTTTCGAATCGCTCGGGGGCTACAACGAGGCCATCAACCTCATTGGCGAAGACGTCGACTTTTGTTGGCGGGCCCAGATCGCCGGAGCCCGAGTCATCGTCGCTCCCGAAGCCGTCGTGGCCCACCGTCAGAGCTTGACTTCGGGACGCCGGGCCACCACCGCTAAGGGCACGCGCCGGACGTCAATTCAAGAGTTGCGCCGTCGCCACCAGTTGATGACGGTGCTCTCGAGTTGGGGCCGTCTCTCGTTGTTCTTAATTCTGCCGCTGCTCGCCGTACTGGACCTCGCCGAGCTCTTGATTGCCGCGGCCGGTCGAGACCACGAACGTGTCAGCGCCGTGTCGGGAGCGTGGAGCTTCGTGCTGCGCCACCGCCGTGAAATTCGACGACGTCGTGAGTTCAACCTCCGGCTGCGGGTCCTCTCCGACGGTGGTATTCGTCTGTTGCAAGTATCGGGATCGAGTCGGGCCCAAGTCTTCTTGCAGCGACTGTTTCACGAAGGTATCGATATCGCTCGCGGAACGATTCCCGAGCAGTTTCTCGAACCAGTCACGACCAAGGTCAAGGTCTCGGCCACCACGGCTCTGGAGATTTCCGAGAACCCGGACTTTGATCTCTACGCCAGTGACGCCCCGGCCGAAGTTTCCATCCGCACCTTCTTCGAAGGTTTCCGTACGCAGTTCGCTCTGGTCGTCGTGGCCGTTCTCGTCTGGTTGCTTGGCGCCCGCAACCTGGTGGCGGCCCACCTGCCGATCGTCGGACGACTTATTCCACTTGATTCCTGGTGGGCCAACTGGCACCACTTCTTCGCCTCCTGGTCGCCCAACGGTGTGGGTTCCGGTGCCCCGGGTATGCCGGGCTACGGCCTGATCGCCGCGGCCGGCACCCTCGTCGGTGGTCGCATGGGCATCTTGCCCCGGGCTGTTTTGATCTTGGCTGTGCCCATCGGTGTCTACGGGGTGGGCCGTCTGTTGCGCGACGTGATTTCGAATCGGGCCCGCCTCTTTGCGGCGCTGTCGTATATGGCTATGCCGGTCGGCGTCAACCTGCTCCAGCAGGGCCGGACTGATCTTCTGATCATCTTCGCCGGTCTACCCTTCCTGCTCCGTCGCGTCTTGGCCCTCTTGAACGTCGGGACTTTCCGTTCCTACCCCTACGAACCATCGCGTCCCTTCGGTTCACGCCAGTGGGGTCGCACCCGGGCCGGTCAGATCGCCAAGGCCGTCCTCGTGATGGCGATGCTCGGCGCCTTCGCCCCCGTCGTCTTTGTACTCGTCGCCCTCGTCGTGATTGCTTTGTGGCTGGCGAACCGTTTAACCCCGAATGCCGAACGGCTCGAGATGCCGTGGCGCACCCTCGGACAGATAGTCACGGGCGCCGCCCTCTTGCTCGCCCCGTTAACAATCGACACCGTGTTGGCCGGCCGCCGCGCCCTGGGCGTCTTTGGTCTGCCCCTCGGCGCCTGGTCGAACCTCGACTTCTCCCACATCGTTCGCGCCGCCGATGGCGTCTTCGGCCAGGGCCTCCTGAGCTGGGCCGCCCCCGTGGTCGTTCTTGGGGGAGTACTCCTCGCTCGCGGTGAACGTCGAACCATGGTGAACGAGTGGTTCGTCGTCCTCGCCCTCGTGGTGCTCTTGACGGTGGTGGTCGCTCGGAACTTAACGGGTTCCTTCGCTCCCGACGTCGAGGGTCTGTTGATTTTGGTTGGTCTACTGCTCTCCGTGATGGTTGGGGTGGCCGTGACGGTTCTGGAACACGATCTCAACGAACGGGCCCTCGGTTGGCCCCAAGTCGCTGCCGTCTTGACGGCGGTGGCGCTCGTGATGGTGCCCCTGCCGATCTTGACTCACGCCACTGACGGTCGGTACTCGCTGCCCCAGACCTCGGCGGCCGAATCCCTCTCGGCCTACACCCCGGCCACGCCCGGTGGCTATCGCGTCTTGTGGTTGGCCGATCCTCGCGCCATGCCCATGGCCGGCTGGTCCGTCATGCCCGGCCTCGCCGCGGCTACGTCAATGAACGGTGGTCCGAACGGTTCGGTCCTCTTCACACCACCGGTGTCGGGTACTTCGGACCTCCTAATGGAGGCCGTCCGTCTCGCCGCTCAAGGTCGCACGACCCACGTCGGTCGCCTGCTGGCCCCCGCCGGCATCTCGGACATCGTGGTGATGACGGCCTCGGTGCCCCCACTGGCCGGTCTGCAGTCGGCCGTGACGATGGCCCCACCGGCCTCATTGCTCGAGGGGTTGGACCGTCAAAGTGACTTGGCCCTCGTTTCTAAGTCCAATGGTCTCTTGATCTACTCCAACACGCAGTTCCACGGCATCGTGGCGCAACGGGCGAACCCACTGCATGACGACGTCACCTCGTCCCAGGCCGACAGCGTGAGCGACTGGAGTCCGGTACTGCGCGACGACACCCTCGCCGGCAACGTGCCGTCGGGCTACGTGATCGCGGGCCTGGCTCCCTCGTCGGCCTTCGCTCTCGAAGTAAACGGTCACGCCGTGACCCGCCACACTCGTCTCGGGTGGGTCGCGGCCTACGAGACCTCCGGCGGCCAGGGCCAGATCGTGCTGCACCAGTTCCCCCTCAACGGACTACTCGCTCTCTTCACCGTGGCCCTGTGGGGTCTCTACCTTCTGGGCTTCGGCGGCAGTGAACGACTCAGCGAGATGACGGGTCGCCGTCATCGAAGTACTCCCGCCAACGCCGTAGCGAGTGACGAAGAAGACGACGAATTTACCGACGAAGAGACGGTGGAGAACTAATGCGTCGCCCCACTCGTTCCATGGTCGCCGCGATTGTTCTGGTGGGTGGCGCCGTGGTGGCCAGCGCACTGCCCGGTCAGTCGAACCGCGGCATCGACGCCTCGACGCTAAACGCTTCCTTCAAGGCCGAGTCGACCTCGCTCTACTGCGTCGGCATTTCCGCCACTGGATCGGCAGGTTCCGGCGGGGCTAAGTTCTGGAACTCTTCAGGAGAGCTTCGCCATCTCGATATTCAGGTCGGCAACGACACGGCGGTCGTTCCTTCGACGGCCTCGATCAAGCCGCACGACACCCTCTTTGTACCGGTCGGGGCCACACCGAACGGTTCGGTCTCGGTACGCGCGCAAATCGACGGCTCCGGTGTTGTCGGTTCGCTCTTTACGACTGGTCCGGACTCCACCTCGATTCCTTGTCAGAGCGAGGGCGTCACCGATTGGTACGCCGCGGGACTAGGCACCTCGGGGGGCACAACGTCGCGGCTGACCCTGCTCAACCCCTCGGCCACTCCGGCCGTGATCGATATTTCGACGCAGTCCTCCTTGGGCTTCTTGGCCCCCGCCCCCTACCAGGGTCTCGTCATTCCCGCTAACGGACAGTTGACGCTCGACCTCGGCCAGCAGGTCATCGACGCCAAGAGTCTTGCCGTCCACGTCACGGCCCTGCGGGGATCGTTCGTCGGCTCGGCCCTCATTGTGATCTCCACGCACGCCTCGATACTGACCGGTCAGCCCCTCCCCGCGACTGAAGCCCACTTCGCCTCGGTCAACACCAATGGGGACGCGACCGAGTCAATCAATCTCTTCAACCCCCTCGAGGTGACGGCCCACGTCAAGCTGAAGCTCCAACTGCCCGGTTTCACTATCGCCCCTATCGCGATCGACGTTGAACCCTCGGCGACAATTGGTGTCACCCTCGTGCCGGACACTCGAGTTCCGGCATCCGGGTGGGCCACGTTGCGCGTGAGCTCCCCGCAGGGCATTGTCGCCACGCTCTACTCGGCCGGAAACGGTTACGCCCGACTCTCGTCACCGACGGCGTCCGGGACGTCGCTGGCTTGGATCAGTGCGATGGCCCACAACGGGACTGTCCGCGTCGTTGTGCTCCAGGGGCAGAACGTTCCCGTGACCTTTACCTACTTCAAGGGTCGGCGAGCAATCACTACGACGCTGAAAGCTTCGGCCGGTATTCCGGTGACCGCCCCCGAAGCGTGGCTGTCCGCCACGTATGGAATCGTGAGTGCCAGTACACCGCTGCTGATGCAGGGTGTCGTTGGGGCCAACGGTCTAGAGAGTGGTCTCAACGGTCGTTAGACCGTTATCCCTTTAGTCCTCAGGTGTTGGCTCTTCGGCGAGCTTGGCCGCAGCGGTGAGGGCGTCGTGATTCGTGGTCTCGAGCATGGTGCGAACCGTCTTCTTACCAAAGGGGTGCACGGCCTGGCCGTGAGCCTCGTCAATCAACTGGGCCGCTGTCTCGCCGTCGATGCTCTCTTCAGCCAAGAGCTTCTGCGCTACGGCTTCGAGTCCCCGACGGTGCAGCGTCAGGACTTCAATGGCCCGGGCCTCCTGCTCGCGCAAGATGCGCTCAACTTCTTCGTCGATGATCTTGGCCGTGTCGTCCGAGTAGTCGCGGGTCTGCATGAGACCCTCGCCCAGGAAGACCTGGTTGTTCGAACCCCAGGCCATTGGGCCGACGCGCTTGGACATACCCCACTCGCGAACCATACGGCCCGCCAGTTCGGTGTTGCGCTGCAGGTCGTCGGAGGCCCCCGTCGAGAGGTCGCCGTAGATAAGTAGTTCGGCCACCCGGCCACCCATGCGCATGCAGAGCGAGTCTTCGACGTACTGACGAGAGTGAATGTGACGGTCCTCTTCGGGCAACGTCCAGGTCACTCCGAGGGCCATGCCGCGAGGCAAGATCGTGATCTTGTGCAGCGGGTCGGAGTGCTCGAGGACATACGCCAACAGGGCGTGACCACTCTCGTGGTAGGCCACACGCTCACGCTCGTCATCTTGGAGCACTTGCCCGTCACGGAGCTGACCCATGACGACGCGGTCACGGGCATTTTCAAAGTCGGCCATCGCAATGGTGATTGAGTCACGACGAACGGCGTGCAGGGCCGCTTCGTTCACGAGGTTGGCGAGGTCGGCACCGCTCATGCCGGGTGTGCCGCGGGCCACGGTCTCGAGGTTGACGTCGTCGGACAACTGCTTGTTCTTGGCGTGGACCTGCAGAATCGGGAGACGCTCTTCGAGGTCGGGGAGGGGAACGACGACCTGGCGGTCGAACCGTCCGGGGCGGAGCAATGCGGCGTCCAAGACGTCGGGCCGGTTGGTGGCGGCCATCACGACCACACCCTCGGTCGGGTCGAAGCCGTCCATCTCACTCAACATCTGGTTCAGGGTCTGCTCACGCTCGTCGTGACCGCCCCCGAGTCCGGCGCCGCGCTTGCGGCCAATGGAGTCGATCTCGTCCACGAAGATGATGGCCGGAGCCTGCTTGCGGGCCGTGGCGAAGAGGTCGCGCACGCGACTGGCGCCGACACCGACGAACATCTCCATGAAGTCCGAACCAGATACCGAGAAGAAGGGGACCTTGGCCTCACCGGCGACGGCGCGGGCGATCAGCGTCTTGCCGGTACCGGGGGGACCGACGAGCAAGATGCCCTTCGGGATACGGGCCCCAATGGCCTTGTACTTTTCGGGACTCTTTAAGAAGGAGACGACTTCACTGATCTCTTCTTTGACTCCGACGTAGCCGGCGACGTCGGCGAAGGTCGTGGTGGGGTTTTCTTCGTCGAACTTCTTGGCCTTGGACTTGCCAATGGACATCATGCCGCCCATTTGGCCCTTGCTCAAGCGGGAGAAGATGAAGATCGGAACTATCACGAACAGGACGAGCATCTCAATCAGGGGGAGCCAGTCACGCGAGAAGCTCGAGGGGTTGGCGAACTTGACGGCGACGCCCAACTTGCGTAGTTCCTTGATGTCACTGGGGATTACGGGCATGGGACCCGAGACGGTGTAGTGAACTCCGGAGCTCAAGACACCGGTGATGGTGCCGGTGGCGTTTTCCACCGAGGCCGAGGTGATCGTGTGGGCTTCGGCTTTGGTCAGGAAGGTCGAGTAACTGAAGTGGCGGACCGTTTCGGTTTTAAAGAGGTTCGGACCGACCAAAATTCCAAGAGCCACGGCCACCAGGGCAATGGTGGTGAGCCGGCGCCGCAGTTCGGGGCGCAGGGCTGACTCTTTGGCGTTGGGGAACTTCTTCTTCGGGCTGGGGGTATTGCTCATTAGAGGTAATGCTAGAGGTCGCCCACTACATCGATTTCGGGACAATTTCGGGTAAGTGGCACGGTTAGCCTGAGTCCGTGGAGAACGACCAACGCGAGCAGCGTGCCGTCTTAGAGCGTGGCCGAGGCGTAACCCTGCTGGTCGCCTGCTTCGTCGGCTTCTTCCTCTCCCAAATCGCCGCCGGCATCGTCGCCAGTGTGGCCACCAACACCATTGCCCATCAGGGGCTGACTCACTTTCTTGATCATCACTTCGAACGGCCCTGGTGGCTAACGGCATCCGAGATGTTCGGCCTGTGGTTGGGCTTTGCCGCGATTGTCGTGTTCGCCATGAAGACTGTGCGACCAGTTCTGCCCACTGGATTCTTCAAGGTCCGCTGGCCGGATCTCAAGTTCCTGCCCCTCGGCGTCCTACTCCAAGCCCTGGTCGGTGCGCTCTACTACCCCTTTCATATCCAGTCGGCGGGGGATCCCGTCAAGCAGATTGTGGGTCACAACCCCGCCTACGGCATGCTCGTCATCATGTTCTTCGTTGGCATTGGCGCGCCGTTTATCGAAGAGCTCCTCTTTCGCGGGGTGATTTTGCAGTCGATGACCGCGCTCGTCTCGCCTCGCGTTCGGACTCTCGCCGCGGGGCTGGTGCCGGCCCTCCTGACGGGTGTCGTCTTTGGGGCGGCTCACGGAGAACTGGTCCAGCTAGCCGGCCTGGCCCTCGTTGGCACCATCTTGGCCGTGATTGTCCAACGCCAGGGTCGCATCGCGCCGGCCATCTTCACGCACGCCGGCTTCAATCTCATCGCCCTCTCGGTGGCGTGGGCCTCGGTGGCCGTCAAGTGATTAACCGTCTACGGCGCGTCTCGCCCTCCACGTGGGCCGACCTCGTCGCCATCCTGCTCCTCGTCTACGTCATCTTCTGGTCGCTCCACCCCTCACTACTCTTCAGCACCACAACCATCACCGGAGGAGACACGGGCGCCCACGTCGCGATGCCGGCCTACATGCGCGACCACCTCGGGTTCCCCTGGCACTTGACGAGTTGGTATCCCGGCTGGTTCGACGGCATGCCGCTCTACTCCTACTACTTCGTCCTGCCCGACTTCCTGGCCGTGTTGGCCAGTTTCGTCATTCCCTTTGCCGTGGCGATGAAGTTGGCCACGGCCGTCGGTTCACTCATCATGCCGCTCAGCGCGTACGTCATGGGGCGGCTCTTTCGCGCACCCCGTCCGGTGCCAGTGGCCCTAGCGGCCGCCACACTGCCCTTTCTCTTCTCCAGCGCCTTCACTATTGACGGGGGCAATCTCTTTTCGACCCTGGCGGGGGAGTACTCCTACTCGGTGAGCCTCTCGTTGGCCATGGTCGCACTCGGCCTCTTCGCGCGGGGTCTCCAAGAACACCGCGGTCGCTGGGTCGCGGCCGCCGCGCTGAGTGCCACACTGGCCTCTCACGTGCTGCCCTGGATGTTCGCTCTCGCCGGCATTGGTCTGTTGTGGATCTTGGAACTGGTGAACCGGGATCGTCGACTGGACCGGACCAGCGGAGAGTCGTTGCACGCACCCTTCGGTCGAGGTCACCGCCGCCGGGCCACGGCCTTTGTCATCTCCACCGGCATCGTGAGTTTCGGACTCTCGGCCTGGTGGACCCTGCCCTTTATTACGACCCAGTCGCTGACCAACTCAATGGGCTACACCAACATCGACACCTCGACCTTCCACGCCGTCTTCACCAAGCTCGGCTGGTGGAGTGAGAGTGGTGGCTCGACCGGCACGCGGGCCATCATCGTCGTGGCCGCCCTCGGCTTCATCTGGGCCTTCGCCACGGCGAACCGACTCGGCATCTTTCTTTCGGGCCTAGCCGTTCTCTCGCTCTCGGCCTACATGGTCGACCCCCAGGGTGTCCTCTTTAACGAACGACTGGTGCCCTTTTGGTATCTCTCGATCTATCTGTTGGCCGGCTGGTTCGTCGGCAGCGTGCTGGACGCCCTTATCAATCGTCGGACTGTTCGCCGTCGGGCCGAGTGGCAACGGTGGGAGGACTACTACAGCACCGAAGGCATTGAGAGTGTCGACAATCCCGAACCACTGACCCAGCCCCGGTTCTGGTCCCCGCTGCTCATTGCCGTCTTCGCTGTCGTGATGGTCGTCGCCCCACTCTCGCCAACGCTCGGTTCGTTCCTGCACATAAAGGCCGGGGCCGATCAGGTGCCGAACTGGTCGGCGTGGAACTACTCGGGCTACGAGAAGAAGGCTTCCTGGCCGGAGTACCACGACCTCATCACCAAGATGAAGACCCAGTCGGCCAAGTTCGGCTGTGGTCAGGCGATGTGGGAGTACAGCTCGGCCGAGGGCCGCTTCGGCACCCCGATGGCCCTCATGCTCTTGCCCTACTGGACGGATAACTGCGTTGGCTCCATGGAAGGTCTGACCTTCGAGTCTTCACCGACGGTGCCCTACCACTTCTTAGATCAGGCCGAACTGGCCGAGACCGGCAAGTCCTCGAACCCCATGGTCGGCCTGAGCTACGGCACGACGAATGTGACGCTCGGTATTGATCACCTCCAGATGTTGGGTGTGAAGTACTTCATGGCCTTCTCGCCGTCAGTGGTGACCGCGGCCGCCATCAACCCCAACCTCGATGGCGAGAAAATACAGGCCGAATTCGATCTG
>JBAXMO010000035.1:0-11909 GCA_037134255.1 Actinomycetes bacterium
AGTGCAAAGGCGGCGTGAACGTCCGTGTCATTGCCGTCGGTGACGATAGGGGTTCCCTCGTCGCCGCCTTCACGAAGCGTCATGTTGAGAGGGACTTGACCGAGCAGGGGGACTCCGAGTTCGTCGGCCAACTTCTGACCACCACCGGAACCAAAGATGTCGTAACGCTTGCCGTCGTCGCCGATGAACCAACTCATGTTTTCGATGACACCACGTACGGCCAGCTTGAGCTTGCGAGCCGCGTAGGCCGACCGCTGGGCCACGCGCTGAGCGGCAGCCTGAGGTGTCGTAACGACGTACATCTCGATACGAGGAACAATTTCGCTCAAGGTCAGTGCAACGTCGCCAGTGCCGGGAGGCATGTCAATCAGTAAGAAGTCGGGCTGATCCCACCAGGCTTCAGTGACGAGTTGTTCGATGGCCTTGTGCAACATGGGGCCACGCCAGATGACGGGCTGCTCGTCAGGCACGAAGTAACCCATCGAGAGGCAGCGCACGCCGTGCGCCAACGTGGGGATAACGGTGTCGCCTAAGACAATGGGATCGTGGTCCGCACCGAGCATCTTGGGGAGCGAGAAACCGTAGACGTCGGCGTCTAGCACACCAACTTTGTGACCGGCCTGTGCCAACGCGATAGCCAAGTTGACCGTCACCGAAGACTTACCAACGCCACCCTTGCCGGAGCTAATACCGAGTACGCGAGTTCGTGAGGTCTTATCCAAGAAGCGCGGTCCGGGTTCACTGTGATCGTGGTGACCAGGTCCGGGCTCGCCACGCATCTCCGCGCGGATGTAGTTGCGCAGAGCCATCAGCTCGTCTTCGTTCATTGAACGTCGCACTATCGAAGTGCCTTCGGCTACTTCTTTGATGGCGGCCTCGAGAAGGGGGGCCGTGGGCCAGGAGGTAAACGGGAGGACCAACTCCACCCGGGGGAAGGGACCCGTGATGTCGACAGCGCCCACAAAGCCCACGTCGCCCAGGGGGCGGACGAGTTGAGGCTCAATGATGGCTTCGAGGGTTTGACGCAGGGTGGGATTGCTCACAAGTGTTCCTTTACCGATTCGCCTGAAACCCTAACGGCGATTGAGAACGGCTGACTCCTACTATGAATACATGACTATTGCCGAGACGCGCCCCGTCCTGGACGCCGACGCCTTCACGGAGCACCTCCGGCTGCTGACGTCTGTCTTTGGCGACGCCACCCGGCGCGCCATCTACTTTTTCGTCAAGGACCACCCTGGCACCACAGCCAACGAACTGGCCGAGCGGTTCTCCATCCACGCCAATGTGGCACGCCACCACCTCGAAAAGCTCGAAGAGGCCGGTTTCGTGCGGAACGAAGAGCGCCGCAACAACGGCGTGGGCCGACCCGCTAAGGCTTACCAAGTCACCAACGTACCGATTGAGCTCAACGGCTCGGCCAAGCGCGACGCCCTCATCGTCCGTCTGCTGGAGCGAGCCCTCGATCTCCTCGGACCCGAAGCGGCTGAGCTAATGGCCCTGACTGTTGGTGAAGAGTACGGCCGCGAGCTCGCTCATGGTGTCGACACTTCCAGCGCCCAAGCCTCAGCTCTCGATGCCCTGCGCGTCGTGGCCGATGCCCTCACCGCTCACGGCTTTGCCGCTCAAGCCGAGGAAGGCAGCGACGGGGCCGGAGGCTCACTCGTTTCGAGCACTTGTCCCTTTGGCGACGCCGCCGTGCACCACCCCGTGTTGTGCGCCGTCGACCGCGGACTCGTGAGTGGAATGTTGGACGGCCTTGGTGCATCGAGCACCATGGTGAAGTTGACTTCGAAAGCACGCGGCGACGACAGTTGCCGCACTTCCTTCTAGGGAACTACTTCGTTCCCAGCTGGCGGAAAAATCCGTCCGGCGCCACAACGTCATCACGATTCAGGTCGTGGATACTCGACTTGCCGAGTCCCAGCATCGTTGAGTCGATACCGCCACGCAAGACGTCAAGAACGTTTTCAACGCCGGCCTGACCGTTGACGGCGAGCCCCCAGAGGTAGGCCCGACCAATCATGACGGCCTTGGCGCCGAGGGCCACGGCCTTCACGACGTCACTACCGCGACGGATTCCACCGTCCAAAATCACTTCGATCTGATCACCGACCGCGTCGGCAATGGTTGGGAGCGAACGAATCGGCGCCGGGGTACCGTCCAAATTGTTGCCACCGTGGTTGGAGACTGAGAGTGTGGTGGCGCCGAGATCAACGACGCGCTTGGCATCGTCAACACGACAGATGCCCTTCACCATGAAGGCGCCATCCCACTGGGCGCGAAGCCACGCGACGTCATCCCAGCTCGGCAGATCACTCTGCATCCACTCGTAGTAGGCGCCAAAGAAGGTGGGGGCCTTTTGACCGGGATGGGCCATGTTCGGCGCCGAGAGGTCAGGAAGATTCAAACTCTTGGCGAACGTGGCCAGCCACCGGGGGCGGGCTAGTACTTCGGGGGCCAGCTTCACGGCGGCCTTGAGGTTGACCTTTTCAGGAATCCAGGGGGATCCCCAGTCACGGCCATTGGAGAACGACCAGTCCAGGGTCACGATTACGCCCTTGGCTCCGGCGGCCTTAGCCCGCTCGAGGCGCTGCACCATGGTGTCGCGGTCGCCCGACCAGTACATCTGGAAGAAGACCTGATTGTTAACGGCCGCTACTTCTTCAATCGACTTGGAAGCGAAGGAGGAAAGGCCCATGGAGAGGCCACGGTTAGCGGCGGCGCGAGCAATCGCCACCTCACCGTCGGGGTGGACGGCCTGTACGCCCGTGGGCGAAATGATGACGGGCATCGAAAGTGGTTGACCCATCACCGATGTGGCGAGGTCGTGCTCACGGGTGAGTCCGGCGATGTGCGGGGCGAAACCTAATTGGTCGAAGGCCAGCGTGTTGTCACTGGAGGAGAGGCCCTTTTCCGAACCAGCAATGAGGGCACCGTAGACCGACTTAGGGAGACGCTTCTTCGCACGCGCTTGGGCAATTGCGACTGTCTCAAACCACTTATTCGCCATAGTCCTATTCCTTTTCCGACTGAGTCTGAAGCCTACCGGTCACCGGAGTCCACTCAGTAATGGAGATTGAGTTTTCTCAAATACGGGTCGGCCGCCGCGCGCAGGGCCGGTGGCGGATCAAGCGCTATGAAGCGCTCAAACTGACGGCGGGCCAACTGCTCATTACCCGGAGTCGAGAGAGCCGCAATCCCATAGTAGAGATGGGCCGATGGCGAAGTAGGGGCCAACGTCACCGCCAAGCGAAGCCGCTTGATGCCTCGGCGAACGTAGGCCAGCTTTTGCTCGGATGATCCCACGTTGAAGTAGAACCAACCGGACTGTGTGAGGGCCGTGACGTTGTTGGCGTCAATGAGTAGAACTGAGTCGTAGGCAGCGAGGGCTCCCCCGAGGTTGCCGTTCGCCACATCGACCTCCCCTTCGTTCAGCAGATTCGTAATCATCTTGGCGTCACTCGCGGATATGGATCCCGTGGCCGACTCCCCCGGCTGGCGCGTCGTTACCGAACTCCACAAAATGGCTCCGGCCGCTAACGAGAAACAGAGCAGTGCCGTAACGAGCAACGATCGACGGCGGCGGCGGCGACCGGTCGTGACGGTTGGTTCCTCGGTCATTTCAGCCGCGAGAAACGCGATTCGATCGGCCAGACTCGCGAGAGCCGTTCGCTCCCGCACCTCAATAACGGCGAACTCTGAGGCAGTGAGCTCGTTGGCCTCGAACTCACTGCGAGCATCACGCAGTGAGGCCTCGCGCAACATCACTTCATCCGAGAGGCGCTGCACATCGCGATTCACGGGGACCGCACTACCCGCCGGAGAATGAACAGACCCAACCCAACAGCCGCGAAGGGCACGATCCAAAGGAGGGCACCGAGACCACGGCTAGAGGGTGTCAACAAGATGGCTGAACCGTAACGTTCCTGGAGTGAGGTCAGGATTGAAGTGTCCGATTCCCCCGCCTTCACCCGACGGTCGATCTCGTGGCGAACGGCAATAGACGACGTGGCGTTGCTCTGAGCCACCGATAGTCCCTCGCAGGCCGGACAGCGCACGATGGATTCGAGATGCGCAATGCGGCGATCTGTTGAGGACGTCGTCACACTTGTGGCGAAGATGGTGAAGAAGGCGACTACGAATGCCGCCAGCCAGAGCCGGAAGGTCTTGGCGATTCCCGTCATATCCCGATTCCGTTCAGCGCGGCCGTTAGTTGCGCCGAGGTCGTCTCCCCGAAGAAGACCGCGGCAATATTTCCACTGCGATCAATGATGTACGTCGTGGGAGGACTCGTAACGCCGTAGGAGTTAGCAATTTCGCCTCTGGTGTCGATGACCGACGTGTAGAGACTGCCGTAGTTCTTTTCAAAGGCCGTGGCTGCGGATGTTGAATCATTAAAGACCACGCCGACCACGGTCGCCCCGTGAATCTGCTGTTGCTCCCAAGCCAAAGTCGAGAGTTCGGGGCCTTCGCTCTTGCACGGTCCACACCACGAAGCCCAGAAATTTACGACAACGAGCTGACCGCGATAGTCGGTCAAATCGAAGCTCTGGCCACGCAGGGTGGTGCCCGCGATCTGTGGAGCCACGTGACCGATGAGCGGGCTCGGCAGTTCATTGGCGTCCTTCGCTGGCTGGCGCGTCGCGAAGAAGAGTGACGTCGCCACAACGAGAATCGTGGCCGCTACGCCAAGAGTGGCAACGGCGCGCGACTTCACTTGTGTTCCTCTCGGCGGCGAACGAAGGAGAGCATCGAGCCAAATCCAATGGTCAACCCGCCGATCCACAGCCACACTAAGAGTGGCTCCACCGTGACGCCAAGAACCACGGAGCCGGCGGGCAGGTCATTGGCAACTTGGGCCCCAGATAAATTGCCGGTGCCGCCAACGGCATCAAACGTGAGGTAGACGTCACGCCAGAAGTTTGAAGAGATGGCCGGCGTACCAACGGTCTGACCGTCACGACCGTGGAACGTAGTGATCGCGGGGTGGAGCGGACTCTGCCCACTCACTCGAACTGAAAGCTCCGTGGCGTCGCGTAGCTCATTGTGAACGTCACGTAGTCCGAGGTAGGTAATGCGCTCCCCGGCCACCACGGTGGACTGTCCTTCGGCGAGAGCGACTTCGGTCTTGGTGGCCAACGTCGTCGAAGAGACAATGCCGAGCGCCAACATCACGACGCCCAGATGGACGACCATGCCGCCGGCCGTGGGACCCAAGAGGCCGCGAAGCCAGTTATCGCCACGCTGACGAGCACTACGCACTGAACCAGAGAGCGTTCGTAAGGCCGTCCCCGCGGCGGCGGCCGCGAGGAAATAGGCCAGTAGCAGTGCGGGACGGTGAATGCCCGCCAGCCAGGTCACCACAACGACGGCGAGGGCGAACCAGGCCGTAGCTCTCAGTCGACTCCACAGCACGTGTCGATCGGTTTTGCGCCAGCCCGCGAGTGGGGCTAGGGCCATGAGTGAAAGTACGAGGACCCCCACCGGCACGGAGACCTTCGCAAAGTACGGCGCACCCACGGTGACTTGACCACCGTTGATGGCCTCATAGAGCAGGGGGAAGGCCGTGCCGACTAGCACGACGATGGCAAAACCGACAAACAGAATGTTGTTTGCCACGAACAGACTCTCGCGTGAGAGTGCAGCATCCACGCCAACGGGAGAGCGGAGGCGATCGCCTCGCCACGCAATCAGCGCCGTACCCCCACCGACCGTGATGGCGAAGAAGCCAATCAGGATCGGACCGAGAGTCGAGGATGAGAAGGCGTGCACACTTTGGAGAACACCAGAGCGGGTGAAGAACGTACCGAGAATGGTCAGGGCAAATGTGGCGATAGCCAGCGAGAGGTTCCACACGCGAAAGAGACCACGTCGATCCTGCACGATGATGGAGTGGACGTAGGCCGTCGCCGTTAGCCACGGCAGCAGGGCCGCGTTTTCTACCGGGTCCCAGCCCCAGAAGCCACCCCAGCCCAAGACCTGGTAACTCCACCAGGCCCCCAGCACAATGCCGACGCTCAAGATACCCCATGCCAAAACGGTCCACTGCCGAAGCCGTACGGGCCACCGCTCATCAACCCGACCGGTAATCAGCATGGCTACTGCGAAGACGAAGGGCACCGTAAAGCCCACGAAGCCGGCGTAGAGCAGTGGAGGGTGGGCTGCAACGAGTGGATTGTTCTGCAAGAGGGCATTCGGTCCAGCACCCTGTGAAGAATGCATGGGATTCGGCACGAAGGGATCGGCCGGGCCGGCCATCAGACCCACGAAAAAAGCCGCCACGGCAAAGAACACCAGCGTGGCCCACTGCACAACACGATCGGTCGCATCGTGGCGATAACGAATAATCACGACCACCAGTAGTGACGCCAGTAATAGTGCCCACAACAAGATTGAGCCCTCGAGTGCGCTCCACATTCCCGTCATGGAATAAATCGTGGGAGTGAACGTGGCGTTGTTTTCGGCCACGTAGGAGAGATCGAAGTTGTGCGTCAGCAGAGCAACCTGCATGACGACGACCGCCGCGAACGTGCTGGCCAGCCCCACGATGGCAATAGTCAGTGAAGAGCCACTCGTGTTGCGACGAATGCGGACTCCCTGGACCATGACGCCCACCAAAAAGGCCAGCATGGCACCGTCTACGAAGAGGCGTCCGAGTGTTGAGGCAGTCATTGGACCATACCGTCGGATCCCTTAACCCGTCCAGGATTCTTCTGGATGTACTCGGCGCTGTGCTTCACCATGATTTGATTCGCGTGAAACGAGTACGAAGTCGGGGAAGTGAACGATCCAACCACCACCACCGGAATACCGGCCCGAAACAGTTGGGGCGGCGTTCCAACGGCCGTCACGGTAACCAGTTCAGTCTTGGCACCTCGGATGGTGAAGGTGGCCCCCTGCGACGTGCGCTCCACCGTGCCCTTGACGACCATGCCTTCAAGCCGAACTTCGCGGGTGCCGACACTGGTGCGGTCCTGATAGACCTCGCCCACCGTTTTGAAATAGTTGAGCGACTGCAACATGCCCTGACTCAGCATGACGCCAATGACGCCAACTAAAAGGAAAAGAATTACCCACGTGCGTCGAGAACGCTTCGTCGGAGTCGGTGAGACGGGCGTGAGGTCGAGAGGGGTTTCAGTCGTCACGACGTCGAGACCGCCACCACAGAGACACGGCGTAAGCGCCCATAGCAATCACCGTAACCAGATACCCCGCATTGACATAGCTCATGATGCCGACTCCGTCCGTCGGGCCTTAAGGGCGGCGTCGAGTTCGGAGTTGCGCTGTCCGGCTTCACGGTCGGCGATGCGGTACCGAGCTCGCACCATCCACGCAAAATCCAGCGAGAGCGCAATGAAGCTCAGCAGGAGCGTCCAAGCCATCGAACCGTGAATCTTGAGATGGCGATTTTCCGTGAAGACGGTGGCCCCTTGGTGCAGCGTGGTCCACCACATGACCGAGAAGTGAATAATCGGAATATTGACGGCCGTGAGAATCGCGAAGACGGCGCTGCGCTTAGCGCGCACTTGGGGGTCATCATTGGCCCGCCGTAACGCTAGGTAGCCGAGCATCAAGACGCCGAGCACCGCAGTGGATGTCAGTCGGGCATCCCAAACCCACCACACACCCCACGTGGGGCGACCCCAAATCGAGCCGGTGAGAAGTGTTAGGCCAATGAACAGCGTGGAGACTTCGACGGCCGATGCGGCGACGCGATCGGCGACCATTGAGCGAGTGCGGGGCCAGAGGTAGAGGGCGCTCGCAATGGTCGCGGCACCAAACGAGAGGTAGAGAGCAACCCACGCCTGGGCGGGGTGGATGTAGACCAGGCGTGCGAGCTCACCTTGGACCTTGTCTGGGGGCGTAATGAAATAGCCCATTACGAAAGTGGCTACGGAACTCGCGAGAGCGAGTGGGCCTAGTGCGCGTCGGGTGAGTTTTTTCATCATGATTCCTCTAATGCACCGTAAAGGAGAAGACCCACACAGGCGTACGCTCCGAGGGCTACGCCCAGGAGCCAGACCCAACGGGCCAACGGGCCCACTGCGATGAGCGACGAGAAGGCCCGCTCCCCCGCAATAAGTACGGGAGCGAAAGCCGGTAAAGCCAGGGCAGGCAGGAGCGTGCCGGCATTCGCGCTAGAGGCCGCAATTCGGCCGTAGAGGACCCCGGCCAGAGACAGGGTGGCTGTGGCGAGCAGGAGTACGGGCAACGTCAAGATTGCAGCATGCAGTGGCACGTGGAGCAGCACGGTTGTTCCGGCGAGCAACGCTGTGCCAACGATCGATAGCTGGAAGAACATCGCGAGCCCCTTACCCAAAAACACTGCGCCGGGGTCAATCCCCAGAATCTGTACCGAGGTGGCGGTCCCGCGCGACGCCTCCAGCTGACTGGTGCGATTGATGACGAGTAGCGCGACCAACGTCATCACGATGTAGAAGAGACCGGGGGCCAGTTTGGCTTGCGTCGACGCGTTGGGACCAACAGCTAAGCCGCACAGGACCAGCGTCATAAGCCCAAAGGGAGCCACCTGCCAGAGCAGCACCCGACTACGCCGCTCAATGAGGAGATCTTTCTGGGCCACCAGGAGGATGAGACGAATCACGATGCAACCTCAGCGATGCGTCCACCGACCATCACGATTGATGTGGCGAGGGTCTCAGCGGGTAGGGCTCCGTGCGACGTTAAGACGACGGTGGCCCCACCCGTTTGAGCAGCCACGATTAACTCGCTGATGAGCACTCGACCCTCATCGTCCAAACTGGCAAATGGTTCGTCCATCAACCAGAGTTGAGGGCGCCGAACCAAGAACCACGCGATGGAGACACGGCGTTGCTGACCGGCACTCAACGATTTCAAGGGGACCTTCGCTCGATGGGTGAGACCAACGCGGTCAAGAGCTGAGTAGATGGAGTCAACATCGGCCCCGGTGGTCCGTGCCGCAAAGAGCAAATTCTCAGTCGGACTCAGGTCGGGGTAAAAAGAAGTTTCGTGTCCGAGCCAACCAACGTGGCGTCGTAGTTCTCGACGTTCAGCCGAACAGATATCAAACCCCAGAACCGTGCCACTACCACGGCTCGGTACTTCGAGGCCCGCTAGTAGGCGGAGCAGACTCGTCTTGCCGGCACCATTTGGTCCGGTAATGACGTAGGTCGTGGAGCCCTCCAGCGTGAGATCGACACCCGAAAGAAGAGGGAAGTTACCCGTTGTGACAACGACATCGCAGAGGGAGGCGACTACCACAAGATCCGCTCTAACAAAATCGTTAGCGCTGGTGCGCCTTGAGATCTGATGCCACCATCATCTCCACCAGTTGCGTGAAATCGACGTCTCGGCGCCAGCCCAATACTCGCTCGGCCTTCGCGGGATCGCCAACCAGCAGATCAACTTCCGCGGGACGCATGAAGGCGGAGTCAATCACGACGTGATTTTCCCAGTTCAGGCCAGCAGCCGCAAAGGCCACTTCACAGAGTTCACGTACGGGGTGGGTTTCCCCGGTCGCGACGACGTAATCATCCGGTGAATCCTGCTGGAGCATCAGATACATGGCTCGAACGTAGTCAGCGGCATAACCCCAGTCTCGTTGAGCATCTAGGTTGCCGAGTCGGATTTCCTTGGCGAGCCCTAACTTGATTTTGGCTACGCCGCTGGTGACTTTGCGTGTCACGAACTCGAGGCCGCGTCGCGGAGACTCATGATTGAAAAGAATGCCGCTACTGGCGTGGAGGTTGTAGCTCTCGCGATAGTTCACGGTGATCCAGTGTCCGTAGACCTTGGCGACGCCGTAAGGACTA
Organism: Actinomycetes bacterium; assembly: GCA_037134255.1. GTDB lineage: Bacteria > Actinomycetota > Acidimicrobiia > Acidimicrobiales > RAAP-2 > RAAP-2. The sequence goes on from JBAXMO010000035.1 coordinate 9,798, forward strand.
CGAGGGTAAAAGGGCGTGTCCTCATCTTGGGGCACTGCCTGCACCTTGCCAAACATCTCCGAAGAGCTGGCTTGGTAGAAGCGGATCTCAGGGTCTACGGTGCGGATGGCATCCAACATCCGCGTCACACCCAAGGCTGTGGTCTCACCAGTAAAGACAGGCTGGAGCCACGACGTCTGTACGAAACTCTGCGCCGCGAGGTTGTACACCTCTTGGGGGCGGTGCTCTCGAAGAATGTTGGTAATCGAAACTTCGTCGAGGAGGTCGCCCGATACCAAGTTGAGGCGATCTTGGATGTGCGAAATTCGCTCAAAGGTCTCAGTCGACGAGCGACGGACCATGCCGAAAACTTCGTAGCCCTCGTCTAGCAGCAATTCGGCGAGATACGAGCCGTCCTGCCCGGTGATGCCTGTGATCAATGCGCGCTTGGCCACTAGATTCCTTCGTCATTTTCAAATAGAAACGTATATTTACTCTACCCAAGGCGCGTGCCATCGACTTGTAGGTAGCGAAGTCGTAATCTTTCACGCATGGCTCGTCTGGCAATCGTCAGTTTTCGTCTCGGTCTCACCGATGGCGTCTCAATCGAGGCTGCGAAGTGGACTGATGCACTCAAATCGATGGGGCACGAAGTATTCACAGTGGCCGGTGAGGGCCACGTGGACTACACCGTTCCGGGCCTCGCCATCGACGCTGTCGAGGATCCTGATATTCAGGAACTCCGCCGGATTCTCGACAAGGCCGATTTGGTCATCGTCGAGAACCTCGCTTCACTTCCTCTCAATCTCGACGCGCGTGATGCCATTTACGAAGTTCTCCGCGATCGAGTCGCTATTTTCCGTCACCACGACTTGCCATGGCAACGCCCCCATTTACTCCACCTCGAGGGTCCGAGCCACCTCGGGCCCTGGGCCCACGTCACGATTAACGACCGTTCGCGCCTAGAGCTCTTACAGCGCGGCATCGTTGCCACCACTATTCCTAATCACTTTGAGTGCGACCCCCCGATGGGGCGACGCGAACTCATGCGCCATTCGATTCACGTCAAAGGCAAATCGGCCATCATCATGCAGCCGACCCGCGCCATCCCTCGTAAGAACGTCACCGCCGGGCTACGCCTGTCGGAGCGACTCGGTGGGATCTTTTGGTTGCTCGGGAAAGCCGAGGACGGCTACGGTCCCGATCTGGAACGGCTGATCAATCTCTCTATGACGGGCGTCCGACGCGGCCTCCCTGCTGGGGCCACCATGGATGATGCCTACGCCGGTTGCGACGTAGTTGTGATGCCCTCGACATGGGAAGGGTTTGGCAACCCCGTCATTGAAGCTGTCACCCATCGCAAGCCCCTCGCTCGCTACCCCTATCCCGTGATGGAGGAGATAGAGGCCCACGGCTTTCACTTCTTTGACTTGGAAGATATTGATGGGATCCGCGCTGCCATGAGCGACCCGTACGCAGAATTTCTCGACAAAAATCAGGCAATCGCCAAGGCTAATTACGACTTAACACTGCTTCCGGCCCGTCTGGCGACACTCTTGGCTTCGGTCGGGATTCTCTCATTGGCTGTTAGTCTCTCGCGCCATGGGGGCGATTGAGACAGAAACCGGCAGCGACACTCGTCGCCAAGAAATATTACGAATCGCGACCCGCATTTTTGCTGAGCACGGCTTTCAGACGACCACCATGGAACAGGTTGCCAAGGAAGTCGGCTTCACTAAGCCCATCATCTACCAGCACTTCCCCGGCAAGGACGCTCTCTACGAAGAAATCGTCGCTACGACAGCCGCTCGCCTGCTCGTTTCGTTGCAGGCGGCCACGAGCCTCGAGCAGTCGCCGCGGCAACGGGTGGAGGCGGCGTTCCGCGTCTACTTCGAACTCGTTGTTCAAGAGTCCGACGCGTTCCGGGTGCTTTTTCTGCAGGCCGGCTCTAACGAGCACAGCAAGCAGTTGCGAGCCGTTGAAGTGGATTTGGTCTCCTTTATCGAGCCCCTGCTCGCCGACGACCTGGATGCTGATCACCGACGTGAGCTCGCCGGTGGCGTGGTTGGTATGGCGGAAGGGGCCGCGGTCGTCTGGCTCGTTCGTCAAGCTCGACGAGGTTGGCCACAGCCC
>JBAXMO010000036.1:0-11546 GCA_037134255.1 Actinomycetes bacterium
GTCCCGACTAGATGGTCCTGACCAACAACGTCGTCGAGCGAACGAGGGCGCAAGGCTTCGGCCAATGGTGCAATCCGGCGCAACCGTTCCTCGAGACCAGCATCAAAGAGCGACGTGGCTACACCTTTGGTGCGATGCGAATTCGAAGATCGCGCACCTGACGTTCAGTGATTTCCTTGGGAGCGCCCGTCATTAAGTCCGTACCGGACTGAGTCTTCGGGAACGCTATGACTTCCCGAATGTTCTCTTCGCCGGCAAAAATAGCCACAAGACGGTCGACGCCGACCGCAAAGCCTGCGTGAGGTGGTGCCCCGTAACGGAATGCGCCGAGCAGAAAACCGAATCGGTTCTCGGCCTCTTCATCACTAATTCCGAGTGCCGTAAACACCCGTGACTGCACATCGGCACGATGGATTCGAACCGAACCACTACCTAGCTCCCATCCATTCAACACGAGGTCGTACGCCTGGGCCCGCACTGCAAGGGGATCGCTTTCAAGCAAGTGGAGATCATCAAGATTCGGCATTGTGAAGGGGTGGTGTGCCGAGACGGGATTACCTTCTTCATCGAGGCCCTCGAACATAGGAAAGTCTGTGACCCAGACATAGCGGTGTGGACCCTGGGAAACAGGTGGTGATCCCAGATCGGCTCGAAGCGTTCCGAGAATCTTGCACGCAGCCGCGTACTCATCGGCCACGACCAGAATCAAGTCACCAACTTCGGCGCCGTCAACCTCTCGAATTGCTCCCCGTTCAACCTCGCCAAGGAAGCGGTCGAGTGGTGAGTCGAGCCCCTCCTCGGTAATACGGAACCAGGCCAAACCCTTCGCTCCGAGACCCTTGGCGCGTTCGGTTAAAGCATCAAGCTTTGAACGCGTAAATGTTGCTCCCCCAGAGACTCGTATGGCCTTAACGGTGGGCGCGCCGAACGCCTTTACCTCAGTACCTTCAAACACGTCCGAAAGGTCCTGAAGGGTCATGCCGAAGCGAAGGTCCGGCTTGTCGGAACCATAACGGTCCAACGCCTCGGCCCACGTCATTGTGTCGATGGTGCTAGGGCGTTCGCCTGTGGCTGCCTCCGCTCCATCGAGCACCGCTTGCGAAACGAATTCCATAATGTCGAGTTGCGTGACGAAACTCGCTTCGATGTCGAGCTGTGTGAATTCAAACTGACGATCTGCTCGGAGATCTTCATCACGCAGGCAGCGAGCCATCTGGTAGTAGCGGTCAAATCCACCAACCATAAGAAGTTGCTTGGCTATCTGAGGACTTTGCGGCAGGACGTAAAAATCTCCGGGGTGAAGCCGTGAAGGTACGACGAACTCCCTAGCACCTTCGGGGGTTGGCGCCCAGAGCAAGGGTGTTTCAACTTCACAGAAGCCTTGGCGTTCCATGGCAGCCCGCAATGCAGAGTTCACACGAGCCCTCAGACGAAGATTTTTTTGCATCTGTTCGCGTCGAATATCGAGATAGCGGTGGCGCAATCGAACTTGTTCGTCAATATCGACCCGATCATCGAGTTGGAATGGTGGTGGCTCCGCGGCCGCTAATACCTCGACGACGCAGTTGGTTAACTCAATAGAACCCGTACCAAGCTTGTCGTTGACAGTACCCTCGGGCCGAGCCGAAACGGTGCCGGTCACCCGCAGCACGTACTCACTGCGCACATCGACCGAGCCGTCCACCACTACCTGCAGAAGACCTGAGCGGTCGCGGAGGTCAACAAATGCGAGATGCTCCCCGTGCTCGCGCCGCTTGGCCACCCATCCGCAAACGGTGAGGGTGGTGCCAATGTCACTCGATGAAACGGAGCCGCACATCCGGTCTCGGAGGCTGGTTGCTTCATAGTTCGTCGTCATTAACCCATACTCATTTCAATTGCCTCACGCACCGCATCCACCAGATTTGACCGAGGAACCAGCTTCTGCCGATTACCTTCGTCAAGGGCCCGTAGGTCTCTTATCGTAATAGTGCCAGCTTCGAGCTCCTGAGGACCTACCAGAATGGCCACACGGGCTCCGGAGCGGTCCGCCGCTTTCAGTTGCGACTTCATCGACCGAGCGTCATAGGCACGATCAACGGCGAGCCCACTACGACGTAGCAGATCGCAAATCTGGAGCGCCTCTTGACCACCGGTTGTGTCGACGACAAAGACGTCAATACTGGCGTCTCGCAGAGTCTCGAACTCTTGCGGATCTTCAGCTTGGAGGGCCAAGAGGAGCCGTTCGATACCAGATCCGAAGCCAACACCGGCCGTGGGATTGCCACCCAGGTCTTCGGCCAGTTGGTCGTATCGGCCACCACCGCCCACGGCGTTCTGAGATCCGTCTAGGGCATCGGAGACAAACTCGAACGTGGTCCGGGTGTAGTAGTCGAAACCGCGAACCAACTTAACGTTGCGCTCCCAAGGCACACCAATGGCGGTCAGGCCATCAGCGACTTGTGAGAAGTGAGCGTCGCACTCCGCGCAGAGCGCATCAGCGATTGAGGGACCCGCATCAATCACTTTGCGGCACTCTCGCTTTTTGCAGTCGATCACACGTAGTGGATTTCCAGACCACGTCTTTAGGTGCTCCTCGCAAAGTTGCGACTCCTGAGACGACAAGTGAGTTCGGAGAGATAGAACGAAAGTACTGCGACATTCCGAGTGCCCCATCGAGTTCACTATGAGGCGAACCTGCCGTAGCCCCAGAGCCTCGTAAAAACGCCAAGCCAAGGCGATTACCTCTACATCGATCAGCGGATCTTCTGTACCAAGCACCTCAACACCTAGTTGGTGGTGCTGACGGTAACGACCGGCCTGTGGTCGCTCGTAACGAAAGGCTGGGGTCACGTACCAGGCTTTCCAGGGAGTCGTCGGGTGGTGCTGGACGAACGCTCGAACTACTGAGGCCGTGCCTTCGGGTCGCAGGGCCAACATGCGGCCACCACGATCTTCGAAAACGTACATTTCCTTACGAGCAACATCGCTCTCTTCACCAATGCCGCGATTGAAGACGGCGACATCTTCGAACATGGGGGTCAGAACTAGACCGAAGCCCCATTGGTGAGCCATCCCACTAAAGGTTCCAACGACGCGCTCCCAGGCCCTGGAGGTATGGGGGAGAACATCATGAGTTCCGGTTGGGGCAACGAGTTGCTTAGATTGTTCGCTCACGAGGAGCCCTTTCTACCAGGAAGATCTCGGAATGCCTCATAGACACCGTCAACAATCTTAATCGCGACAATCAGAGTCGAGAGATGCGAAGGATCAGCGAACTCGACTTCAAACGTCATTTTCACGATGCGATCAGTGCCCGTGGTCGAACTACTGGCCACGATGTTGAGGTGGTATTCGGCAACCACGCGGCTGACATCGAACAGGAGTCGCGTGCGGTCGAAAGCGTGAATCTTGAGAGTTGCCCTGTAAATACCTTGAGTTGATCCATCCCAGGCAACGTCAATTACTCGATCGCCCAGACGAGAGGCCAACGCCGCGGCGTTGGAGCAGTCGGTGCGGTGCACCGAAACACCACGACCCTGGGTCACAAAACCCATAATGGCGTCACCCGGCACTGGCGAACAGCACCGGGCTAGGTGGATCATCACGTCGTCCAGTCCTTCAACGTAAACACCAGCCGAACGGCGAGTATCTCGACGTAGTTTTGACACCTTCGACACTGATGTCGGCATCTGTTCGTCATTGCCACCGGTCAATTCACGCTCCAGCCGTTGAGTAACCGACTGTGCAGAAATATGGTGCTCGCCAATCGCCACCAACATGGCGTCGAGGTCGTCAAGATTGAGCTGCTCGATTACACGACTCATCGCGTCAGAGGAAATGGAGGTTGCAATCGGAAGACCCGCTCGACGGACCGCGCTGATGAGTTCCTCCCGACCATTTTCGATGGCATCTTCACGGCGTTCGCGCTGGAACCACTGTCGGATCTTGCTCTTCGCACGAGATGAGACCGCAATGGTGAGCCAGTCACGACTCGGGCTGGCGGTATCGGACTTGTCCGTAACGATTTCTACAACGTCCGCAGACTTCAGTTCGGTCTCTAAGGGCACCAGGCGGTTGTTGACCTTGGCACCGATACAGCGGTGTCCGACCTCGGTGTGTACGGCATACGCAAAGTCGATCGGCGTGGAACCTTTCGTGATTGCAATGATCCGGCCCTTGGGCGTGTACACGTAGATTTCGTCCGTGACGAGGTCCAACTTGAGGTTTTCAAGGAACGACACCGAGTCATCACTCCCCTGTTCAACTTCAACCATCCGCTGCATCCAGGCGATTTCGTTGGGCGTGGGATTCTCCTTGTAGCGCCAGTGGGCAGCCACTCCGTTCTCGGCCCGATAGTGCATGTCTCTAGTACGAATTTGAATCTCTACTTCCTTGGCCTGAGGACCGAGGACCGTGGTATGGAGGGACTGATATTGATTGAACTTGGGAGAGTTGATGTAGTCCTTAAAGCGGTTCTCAAGAGGACGCCAGAGGGCGTGAAGCGCGCCGAGGGTTGCCCAGCACTCCTTCTCTTCATCAACGATCACACGCAGACCAATGAGGTCGAAGATTGAGTCAAACTCTTTGCCCTCAACAACCATCTTTTCGTAGATACTCCAGAGATGTTTATGGCGCCCGCGAACTTCGGCGACTATTCCGAAAAGTTGCAGCTTGTCTACGAGCTCGGTCATGACAACCTGCACATACTCTTCACGCTCGGGAGTACGGGAAGCAACCATCTGTTCGATTTCGGCGTACTGACGAGGCTCCAGCGTGGCGAATGCCAAATCCTCTAGTTCAGACTTCACGCGCTGAACACCAAGTCGGTGAGCAATTGGCGCGTAGATATCGAGCGTCTCTTGAGCAATTAGTCGTTGTTTCTCAACGGGCATCACCGAGAGCGTTCTCATGTTGTGTAGGCGATCAGCCAGCTTGATCATGATGACTCGTAGGTCGCGAGCCATGGCCACGAACATCTTGCGAATGGTGGCCGCTTGTTGTTCTTGCTTGGTAGCGAAATTGAGGCTGTCTAGCTTCGTGACGCCGTCAACAACGGCCGCCACTTCATCATCGAACATTTCGGCAACCATCTCGTTGGTCACAGCCGTATCTTCCACGGCGTCGTGTAGGAGGGCCGCGGCAATGGTCTTGGCATCCATGCCCAATTCAGCCACGATGGCGGCTACGGCGATCGGGTGGGTTACGTACGGTTCACCAGTACGGCGCACCTGACCCTTGTGAGCCTGCATGGCTAATGCGCAGGCCCGTTCGATCATCAGTGTGTCTGCCCCAGGAAAGTGGGCTAGATACGCATCGAGGACCGGCTCGAGCAGGGGCGCCAAGACCTCACCTTGAAGGGGGTTTTGGGCGACGCTGACCATGAAATCAGCCTACCGGTCGATTATCGACGTTTTTGCTTACGAGCTTTGGCCGTGATGGTCGCCTTGGAAGACGAGCCGTCCCGAGACGACCCTCCTCCACCGGCCAACTCGGCCGCAGATCGGGCAGACATCACAGTTCGGGCACCCTTCGCAGCCAAGCGATTTCGTAAGTCAATCATCCGAGGTTCGCGCTCTTTGAGGAGCGCCAGCAGCGGCGAGGCAATGAATAGCGACGAATAAGCACCGGCCATCAGACCAACGAACAGAGCCAGACCGTACTCACGAAGCGTCGTGGCACCGAGCAGTTCTGCGCCAACGAACAAAACTGATAGCACTGGCAGTATCGCCACCAGCGAAGTATTTATTGACCGAGCCAGTGTTTGATTCATCGACAGGTTGATCATGTCCGAGTAGCTCATGGATCCATTGTTCAAGATGCCCTTGGTGTTGTCACGAACACGGTCAAACACCACAACGGTGTCGTAGAGCGAATAACCGAGAATGGTTAGCAGAGCAATCACGGTGTCTGGGGTGATCTGGAAGCCAAAAATCGAATAAATACCCATTGTGATGAGCAGGTCGTGCACCATCGCGACAAAGGCCGAAATGGCCATCTTGGGTTCAAATCGACCACTGATGTAAATTACGACCGCGACAAAAAAGACGAGCAGCGCAATCAGTGCACGGTTGGTGACTGTGCCACCCCACGTTGGACCCACGGTTGAGACGGAAACTTGGTCGGACGACTTATGCGCAATCTTGGCCAACGCGTTAGCCACGTCATTCTCAACTTTAGTTAGTGCCGTTCCAGTGAGAGCGTTGAGGTCAGCCTCCACATGGACAGTCGAACCGCCCAGGATGAAGACAGTGGGCTGGCTGGCCCCAGCGGCTTCGACGGCCTTGGTGACTTCCGCCGTGGTTGTGCTCGTGGCAATTACTTCCCAGGCAGTCCCGCCCTTGAAGTCAATCCCGAGATTCAAACCGCGTAGTGCAATCGAGCCGAGTCCCGCAACAATGATCACTACGGAAATAGCAAAATAAATCTTGGTGCGAGAGAGGAAATCAATCGTGGTCAGACCGCGATAGATGCGCACAAACCCATTGGGTGACTTCTCGTCGGGAGTCAACTCTTCGCTACTAGACATGCTTCACCTCAGCGCCAATACCTGCTGCCATCGAGAAATTCGAGGAAGATTCCGAACTGCGACGACCCAACAGGGTGACCAACGGTCGAGTGAAGTACCACGTCACGATGATGTCTAGAAGAGTTGACAGTCCGAGAAAAAACGCAAACCCTCGAACCGCGCCAACGGCAATCAGGTACAAAAGACCGGCGGCCAACAAACTGACGAGGTCGGCGGCGAGAACGGTCCGCCAAGCAGACTTGAAACCACGATCGACCGAGCTACGCAACGTGCGACCCGCTCGAGTCTCATCTTTAAGTCGTTCGAAGTAAACGATGAAACTGTCGACCGTGATACCAATCGACACAATCAACCCCGTCACGCCAGCCAGGTCGAAACTCGGCGCCAACGCCGTTTTTCCTAGAGCCGAAATGATGGCAAAGAGAGCAGCTGCACTTACGCCGAGGCCGAGCACAATGACCAGCCCAAGGGCTCGGTAGTAAATGATGGTGTAGAGCAGTACCACGATGAGGCCGGCGAGTCCTGCGCCCAACCCGGCAACCAATGCTGAGTGTCCCAAGGTGGGTGAAACTGTCTGAGTGGTCAATGGTTCCAGTCGTACCGGCAGAGAACCGAACTGCATCGCGATGGCTAGGTTCTTAGCGGTTCCCTGTGTAAAGGAACCCGAGATTTGACCCGAACCACCAAATGATCGTGGAGAAGTCTCCGTTGGCTGGATTATTGGAGCTGACTGAACCACACCGTCGAGTTCGATCGCAACGAGTCCGTGGAAGTTGGCGTTAGCCACTTGGTCCCAGAGCGCACTTCCCATTCCGGTGAGGGTGTAACTGACAATCCAAGCCCCGGCTTGATCTTGTTGAGCCACTGCACTCTTTAGGGAAGTACCGGTCATCTGGGCTGGGCCAAGAACGAAGCGCTGACTGGGATTCGATGAGGAGGGCAGGAGAACCGTCTGGCTCGCAAGGTCTGCAGATGACGGCGTGGAAGGGATAGTCGCAAAGGCGGGGTCTGGTTGCACTGGATTAATCGTGTATCCGGATGCTGACTGCGGATTCGGACTCACACCCAAGTTGGAAGCGGCCATTGAGTACTGGGGGCCGCAAGAAGGGACCGTAGCTCCCGTGTAAGGCTCTGTCTTGGCTGCAGTTGGAGCTTCGCAAAGAACGGGTCGAAAGAGCAACTGGGCCGTCTGACCGATAGAGGCCAAAATCTCTCGAGCGTTTGTCGCTCCAGGGACGCTGACGACCACATTGGTCCCTTGCAGGTTGACCGAAGCCCCGGAAACACCGAGCCCGTTAACACGGTTCGACAAGATCTGGACGACCTGGAGCATGTCGGTCTTTGATACCTGCGTCGTTGGTTTGTAGACAACCGAAAGACCTCCGGCCAAGTCCAACCCAAGCTTCGGTGCCCAACCCAACACAATCGTGAGAGTGAGGGAGCCAAAGGAGAGTAATAATGTTGCGCAAAGCGCAACGATGAGGGAGCGCTTCGAAGCGGGACCCGAAGCCACTACTGGCCTTCAGCCTCGGTGTCAGCCTGTGGTGCAGCTTCCACGGCGGCTACTGGTGGGTTGTACTTACCGGCGATAGCTCGCTTAATAAAGGTCAATTCCACGCCACTGTCAGTCCGCACTGCAATCTGGTCATCGACGATTGACACGACGGTAGCGATGAGTCCGCCAATCGTCTGGATTTCATCGCCAACCTCGAATTTACGAGTTTGCGTCATCTGTTCGCGTCGCTTTTTATTACGAGGGCGCATGTAGAACCAGTAGAACGCGAAAAATACCCCCACCATGACGAAGGTGACGAGCGGATTGCCCTTTTGAGTAGCTAATACGAGCATTATGCCTCCGGTACTGAACGAGAAAACCCTAGCCGTTCAGTCGCAAGGTTTAGAGGAGGCCGCCACTGAGCCTCTTTACGCCCAAGTGCTCGTAGGCCGAGTCGGTTGCCACTCGACCCCGTGGCGTGCGAGCAATTAGGCCTTCGCGAATCAGGAATGGCTCGTAGGCCTCTTCTATCGTGTGAGGTTCTTCTCCCACTACTTGCGCCAGCGTGACCAGCCCAACGGGTCTCCCGTCGCCATGAGTGCAGAGGTACGTCAACAGCGATCGGTCAACCTTGTCCAGACCCCGCAAATCGACGCCGAAGGTAGTGAGCGCCCCACGAGCGATTTCCCCCGTTATCACCGACGACCCTTCAATCTGGGCGACATCACGCACTCGGCGAAGGAGACGGTTAGCTATTCGCGGAGTGCCGCGACTACGCCTAGCTATTTCACCGGCTCCGGTCGTTTCCACTTGATAGTCCAACAGGGCGGCCGACCGGGCCACGATTGACGCGAGATCCTTCTCGTCGTAGAGATCTAGCCGACCGATAAAACCAAATCGGTCTCGTAGCGGCGCCGCTACGAGACCGGTGCGGGTAGTGGCACCCACCAAAGTAAAGGCTGGAAGTTCAAGCCGGATTGACCGTGCCGACGGACCACGACCAACCAGTACATCCAAACGACGGTCCTCCATCGCTGGATAGAGGACTTCTTCTACTTGACGTGGAAGGCGATGTATTTCGTCAATGAAGAGGACATCGCCCTCTTGCAGATCCGTCAAAATAGCTGCCAAATCACCGGGCCGTGTGAGAATCGGACCTGAAGTCAAACGCAACCCAACTCCCATCTCACTGGCCACGATGCCCGCTAGCGAGGTCTTGCCTAATCCTGGAGGACCGGCGAAGAGTACGTGGTCCGCAACTTGGTTTCGCTGCTTGGCGGCGGTGAGCATGATTCGAAGGTGGGCAATGAGGTCAGCTTGACCTATGAACTCGTCGATAATTCGGGGGCGTAGGTCGGCCTCCTCGCGGACTTCGCTCGCAATCGGTTGAGGCTCGACTAGGCGTGGGGTGGTCTCCAGTGGAATCTCGCGGCGGCTCATCGCGTACCTAACTGTCGAAGTGCTAGTCGCAGCGCTTGCCCTTCGTCCGATGGAATCTCGATTGCCCCGAGTGCTTCACGAATCTCGGCGACGCCATAACCCAATGACCGCAGCGCACTCTCGAGATCGGCATTAGTGGACTTCACAGGAGCACTCCCCGCTTCCCGTTGCTCCAGCGATGGCAATTTCCCGGCTAGTTCGAGCACGAGTCGAGCTGCAGTCTTCTTGCCGATTCCAGGAATTGTCGAGATTGCCGTGACGTCTTCCGCGTAGATGGCGGAAATGAGGTTCTGCACGGAAAACGTCGAAATCGCCCCGAGAGCGGTGCTTGGTCCAACTCCGGGCGTCGAAAGCAAAAGTCGAAACATCGAGCGTTCGTTTTCATCGGCGAACCCAAAGAGAGTGATGGCATCTTCACGCACACTGGTGTGGATGAAAAATGTGACCCGCTCCCCCGTTAGAGCATCAGCCAGCATGCGCTGCGGCACGATGACGTCATAGCCGACTCCAGCGACATTGACCGTAACCACGCCGTCCCGGCGACTGACAACTTCACCCTGAATCCAACCAATCACCGAGAAACAACTTTCATTCGCGAACTTGTTCGAAGATTCATCAGATGACACATGGCTAGAGCCAAGGCGTCGGCTGCATCGGGGGGCTTAGGAACTTCTGACAAGCCACAGCGCTGTGCGACCATGGCTTGCACCTGGGCCTTATCGGCGTTACCAAAACCGGTGACCGCCAACTTCACTTCTTGAGAGGTGTACTGCACCACTGGAATGCCACGGACACCTGCTAGGGCGATCGCGATCCCGCTGGCCTGAGCCACCGGAATAGCGGTCCTTGCATTGCGCTGAAAGAAGACCTTCTCAACAACAACGGCGTCTGGCTTGAGGTCGGCAAAAAGTTCAACGAGGTCTCGATGGAGGTCGGTGAGGCGATTTTCCACGGCGTCATGAGGGTCAGTTTCAAGTACGCCAGCAGCGCGGGCTTCAAAGGACTCACTCGCCGTGAGGTCGGACACGACAAGACCAAAGCCACATCGGGTAAGGCCAGGGTCGATTCCGACTACGAACATATGTTCGATAGTAGCCCGAATGGTCGGGCTAGTAAAGGAATTCAGCCCTCGTAGGTAGCCAAAATGGCATCGGGGATATCAAAATTGGCGTAGACGTTCTGGACGTCATCCAGGTCGTCAATTGCTTCCATTAGGCGGAGAATCTTCTTGGCGTCCGCTTCATCTGAAATTTCGATGAAATTCTGCGGAATCATGACTAGGTCTGAGCTCAGCACCTTGACACCTGCGACCTCTAGCGCTTCGCGCACAATGGCTGTTTCTGCAGCCTCGGTTGTGATGAGAAAGTTCTCTCCATTACTCGTGAGATTCTCACCGCCAACTTCCATAACGGTCTCGAGCAGTGTGTCTTCATCGAGTGACCCTGGAACCTCGATGGAACCCTTGCGATCAAACTGCCATGCGACGGCCCCCGGTTCGGCAATGGCCCCACCGTTCTTAGAAAAGACCGCACGTACTTCGGCACTTGTGCGATTGCGATTATCGGTGAGCGATTCCACGAGGATGGCAATACCGTTTGGACCGTATCCCTCGTAGGTGATCGATTCATACCGCACACCATCCACGTCACCGGATGCACGCTTAACGGCTCGATCAATCGTGTCAATCGGCACCGATCCGTCACGAGCCTTTTGGAAGGCGGTGCGGAGTGCGGCATTGGAGTTGGCGTCAGCACCGCCTTCACGGACGGCGACCTCAACCTGTCGAATTAACTTGGCAAATAACTTTGCGCGAGCACGGTCCTGGGCACCTTTACGGTGCTTGGTAGTGGCCCATTTTGAGTGGCCTGACATACATCCTCCTGCGTCTCAATGCCTGCCCACTTTACAAGCACAGAGACTTCAGGATGCTCAGGCGTCGCTTGAGACCCGTGTCACCATCTTGCGACGAAGCAACGCACCACTTCCAACCAGAAGGCCGACTAATCCGGTGATCCACACCCACGTCGAAGAACGACCGCTACCGGGTGAAACCAAGGAGTCCTCTGCCATCGTCAGCATGCCAGTGTGAATAGTGCTCACTGG
>JBAXMO010000037.1:0-11511 GCA_037134255.1 Actinomycetes bacterium
AAAAGATCCGGCGCAGCCGTAGGCGGTGTAGCGGCCGAGAGCCTTAATGGGGTCGACAGTCTCTTCGCGCACGTAGCGGACTGCCACATCTTTGATGTCTTCTGCTTCTTCGGCCAAGGTCTGACCGCGAAGCACGTTCTTGATGTCGTCAAACTTCACAGTGAGAGCCTAGGCGCGGTCTCGGGCAATGTAGGAAGACGTGGCGCTTGCGACCACATGGCCCTTCTCATCAATTACCTGGCCTTCGAGGAAAAATACGGTGCTACCAGCGTGGGTTGTCTGGGTTTCACAACGCAGGACTCCCCCAACTTTTGCCGGTCGTAAGTAGGAAACCTTCATTTCGGCGTTCGCCACATTGGCCTTGCGTCCCCGTAGTGCGGTCACGGCGCTCGCACCCATGGAACTATCGAGCATCGCGGCCAGGAATCCACCTTGGATGATTCCGGCCGGATTGGCGAATCGCTCATCTGCCCGCATCTCCCAGATGGTGGCTCCAGGTACCGACTTATCGATACACCGAAGGCCCAGGGTGAGGTCGCAATTTGGTGGGACTTGGAGTGCCATGACTTCAGGCTACCGACCCATTCACCGTGTGACCGTAAATTCTTAACTACTCTGCTGACGGTGGAGACCGTTAAATACGAGCATGCAACACCCCTAGAAGACCGAGCCATTCGAGAAATTGTTGGCTTGGCGATGGACGCGCCGGCAAAGGCCAAGTCTGGTCACCCGGGCACAGCTATGGCGCTAGCTCCTCTGGCAGTCACGCTCTTCTCTCGCGTGATGCGGCATGACCCAACGCATCCCGGCTGGTTCGATCGCGATCGGTTCATTTTGAGCTGCGGTCACGCTTCGATTCTCCAATACGGCATAGCGCGCGTCTTTGGGTACGGAGTCACCCGCGACGATCTCATGGAATTTCGCCAACCGCACAGCCGCACTCCGGGGCACCCCGAAGTGGGGGTTACGCCGACTGTTGAAGTAACGACGGGTCCGCTCGGCCAAGGCATTGCCAATGGCGTAGGCATGGCCCTCGCTGAAAGATATTTACGCGCCTCCTATGGTTCAGAGCTCGTACAACATCACACCTGGGTTATTGCCGGTGATGGGTGTATCGAAGAGGGCATATCCCACGAGGCTGCCTCGCTCGCCGGTGCTCTGAAACTGTCAGGACTTACGGTCATCTACGACGACAATCGAATCACCATTGATGGTGATACTGACCTGGCATTGGCTGATGACACCCCCGCTCGATTCCGAGCCTACGGCTGGAACGTTCTTGAGTTGGGCGAGGTTGCCAATGACTGCAACGCCCTCGAAGCGGGACTCCGAGCAGCAAAGTTCGAGTCGGAACGACCTACCCTTCTCGTTCTCCGGTCACACATTGGGTACCCGGCGTCGGTAATGGTTGATCGTCGAGAGGCGCACGGTTCACCGTTTAGTGCAGAAGTAATTCAAGACACCAAGTTGGCGCTCGGCCTAGATCCTGATATTGCCTTCAATGTTTCAGATGACCTTCCCTCTGCCATGGTGGAGTCACTCGCTTTGCAGCGTTCGGAGCGAACGCATTGGGAAAGTCGCCTAACGGCTTCGGGTGAGCTGGGTGCGAGGCTGTTGGCTCAAGTGGTCTCAGGTGGTGTTCCCTCGGTTGCGCCGGTAATGGCGCGCTACGAAGAAGGAAGCAAGGTTGCCACCCGCAAAGCGATGCAGAGGGCGATTGATGCCTTGGCAACCGTGGCCCCGGGACTACTGAGCGGTTCTGCGGATTTAACGGACAATACGGGTGTCCTGCTGCCAAACGAGCTTGCTCAGTCCGCCCAAAATCCCAGTGGTCGCCAGATTTACTACGGAATCCGTGAGTTCGCGATGGGTGCCGCAATGGTCGGAATGGCGCTGCACGGCGGGGTGCGTCCCGTGGGGTCAACGTTCTTCGTTTTCTCCGACTATGTGCGTCCGGCGATCCGACTAGCCGCATTAAGCGAAGCGCCCGTGACGTTTGTCTTTACTCATGACTCCATCGGAGTTGGTGAAGACGGTCCGACCCACCAACCCGTGGAGCATCTGATGGCCCTGCGGGCCATGCCCGGTGTGCACGTAGTTCGGCCCTCGGATGCCAATGAAGCACTCCAACTGATTGGTGACGTGATATCAACTCACACCAAGGGTCCCACGGCGTTGATCTTGAGTCGACAGGATCTCCCTGTGCTTCAAGGGAGCGACGCAGTCAACTCCACGGCCGGCGCAAAAAAGGGTGGCTATATCCTTCGTGACCACGCAAGTGCGGTGTTCACCTTGGTTGCCACAGGCTCAGAGGTCGGTGCCGCTGTAGGTGCTGCTGACGAGTTAGCCGGCGAAGGAGTCCAAGTTCGCGTTGTGGCACTCCCCTGCTGGGAGTGTTTTGAGGAGCAGCCGAAGGACTATCGCCTTGCGGTGATGCGCCGTGACATTCCGAGTCTCTCGGTAGAAGCTGGTGCGACGTTGGGTTGGGCAAAGTATGCCGACGAATCGCTCGGTATCGATACCTTTGGCCTCAGCGCCCCCGGGGATTTCGTCTTTGAATATTTCAACCTGACCCCGAGCGCCGTAGCTGCCGCGGTTCGACACCGACTGGAGCACGCATGACGAAATTAGATGCCTTGTACCTTGAGCACAGACAGAGTGCGTGGGTCGACAACATTCGTCGCGACTGGCTTAACGACGGAACGCTACAGGACCTGGTTGACCGAGGTGTGCGGGGAGTAACTTCAAATCCATCAATTTTTGCAAAAGCCGTCGCATCAACAGATGCCTACGATGCAATGATTGCGAGTTTGGCGACTACTGATCCCGAAGTGGCCTTCGAGCAACTTGCGGTAGAAGATGTTCGTGATGCGTGCTTGATTTTGCGACCGGTGTATGACGCATCCTTGCGGTCGCTCGCTAGTGGTGAACAACGTGCGCTGGATGGTTACGTTTCGCTTGAGGTGTCTCCCCGATTGGCTCATGACACCGAAGGAACTGTGGCCGCTGCAAAACGCCTTTCCGGTAACTTGAGCACTTCGCCCAATCTGATGATCAAGATTCCAGCGACCGAGGCTGGACTTCCCGCGATTAGCGCCGTTCTAGCCCTCGGAATCAACGTGAACGTCACTCTCATCTTCTCTCTGGATCGCTATTCACAGGTTCTTGATGCTTTCGTAGAGGGCATCGAAGGTGCCCATGCCAATGGCTTAGACATAGCCAAGATCGCCAGCGTGGCCTCGTTTTTTATCAGCCGTGTTGACACCGCTATTGACCCCCTCCTTCCTGAAGATTCAAACCTTCGTGGGTTCGCTGCTGTCGCCCAGGCGGCCCGGGCCTACGAAATCTTCCAAGAGCGAATCGCTACGCCGAGATTCAAGAGCATCCTCGCTTTCGGCGCCCAGGTGCAACGTCCGCTATGGGCGTCGACGAGCACCAAGAACGCCACGTACTCCGATCTTCTCTACGTCGACACATTGGTCGCACCAGACACTGTCAATACGCTGCCCGATCCCACACTCGAGGCTTACGCCGATCATGGCAACGCCGGGAATAGCCGCCTGGTCGACGCCACGATGCGGCAAGAGCTTGGCGAAAAATTGGACCAGCTCGCACACGCAGGAGTGGACTTGGTAGCGGTGACACAGCGCTTAGAGGACGAGGGTGTCGCCGCTTTTATTTCGTCGTACGACGAACTCCTGGCGACGGTGATGCAGAAACTTCGCGGCTAATCACTTATGAACCCGCACGACATTGCGCGACAGGTTTTGTCGGGTGATTACTCGCAACTGCCCGGTGAGCCCATGTCTTGGATGGGTTGGATGGGTCACCCCGAGAGTTTGGGCGCTCTGCTCGAGCACCTTCAGGGTCTGAACCTACGGCATCACGAAAGCACGGTTCTCGTTGGCATGGGCGGTAGCTCCTCGGGCGCCGGCATGCTCGCTCACGAATTGGGTGGAACGGAGTTGACCATTCTGGATACTTCGCATCCTGACACGATTCAGGGTACGAATTTCGAAAATGTCAACCTGGTGGTGAGTTCGAAATCAGGTAGCACGGTCGAGACGGTGTCCACTATGGCCTACGCGCTCTCGCACGGTGCCACCCCAAGCAACTTGACGGTCATCACAGATGCTGGGACATCGTTAGATGAGCTCGGCCAATCGCTGGGGGCGACAGTCCTCTACGGAGACCCACGCACCGGAGGACGGTTCTCGGCGCTTTCTGTGTTCGGGATTGCGCCAGTATTAATTGCTGGTTCAGTAGCCATTCCGACAAGCATCTTGGATGATGAAGAATGGATTGAGTCCTTCGCACGTGGTGCAAATTCGGCTCCGCCATCGGGCTGGGGAACGACCATTGTTTCTGGTGATCCATTGACTTCTTTCACCGCCCTCTGGGAAGAACAACTACTTGCCGAGTCAACCGGTAAGGACGGCAAGGGGGTCCTACCCGCTCCGGGATCACCCGTAGAGATTCTTGACGTCGTATTGCATATCCAGCGGAGCCATGCGTTTACCGTCGGCCTCTGCGCTGCACTTGGAGTCGATCCCTTCACTCAACCCGATGTTGAAGCGGCAAAGCGTCATACGTTTGCGGAACTGAGTAGTCCCACCGAAGACCAATTCGTGGAGCCAGAGGCTCTTAGGGCTTGGGTTGACCGCGGAGGCCCTATCGCGCTACAGGTCTACGGTCCGCTCGCTCGCGCGAAAGAAGTGGCATCTCTCCGGGCCTCAATTGCCAGAATGGGCCATGAAGTGAGTGCCGGGCTGGGTCCTCGCTATCTGCACTCCACCGGGCAGCTCCACAAGGGCGGTTCGGCTGAACTTCGTTTTCTACAAGTTCTAGTTGAGCCCGAGAGCGCACCCGAACGCATTTCTGGGCGGAACTACTCCTTCCACGATTTAATTGGCGCCCAGGCCCGTGGTGACTATCAGGTTTTGTCGAGCCGACGTCGAGAGATTGTCCGGGTGAAGGTTGCCCCGGATGAGTCGTTGGCCGCTCCCTTTCACTAAGGTTCATGCCAATGGCTGATACCACTACCGCCTCGAAAATACCGGCGCAGTTCCACGCGCTCGAGGGCGAATCCTCGATGTCGCTCGCCCCCGAGGCTTACGCCCTAGCGCGCCGGCATTTTGGTGACGTTGTCACGTATTCGCCGAAAGTTTTTATCCCGCTGACGAAACTCTGCCGGGACCGCTGTGGATACTGCACGTTTGCACAGCCACCCGCCCATCTCCCCTCGCCGTACATGGACATCGAAGAGGTAATGGCCATTGTCGAGGCGGGCCAAAAAGTTGGTGTCACCGAAGCACTCCTAACGCTCGGTGAGCGCCCAGAGCTGCGCTACGACGATGCTGCCCGGTGGCTCGCCGCCCATGGCTATCGATCGACTGTCGACTACGTGGCCGAGGTGGCGCGTACGATTCTGCACACGACAGGAATGCTCCCCCACGCCAACGCGGGCGCACTTTTTCCTTACGAGTTGGAACAACTTCGCACCGTGACTGCTTCGCAGGGGATGATGCTCGAGACACTGCGACCACTGGAGGCCCACCGCTTGGCTCCTGATAAGGCGCCCGTTAGAAGGCTGGCGACGCTACGCGCCGCTGGTGAGCTCAAGATACCCTTCACCACCGGTCTCTTGGTCGGTATTGGCGAGAATAGACGTGATCGCATTGAGGCTCTTTGGGCGATTGCTGAGTCGCACCGCCAGTTTGGCCACATACAGGAAGTGATTATTCAGAACTTTCTACCTAAGCCAAAAACGGCGATGGCTGATTATCCAGCGGCCGATGAAGAAGAGTTCTTCTGGACAATCGCTGCAGCGCGCCTCATGTTGCCGGTTGATATACATCTCCAAGCGCCACCGAATCTCAGTGATGATCCGACACGGCTGCTCGCTTACGGAATTGACGACTTCGGCGGAATTTCGCCCATTACTAAGGATCACGTAAATCCCGAGCGTCAATGGCCCGTGGTTGAAACTCTGAGCACCGAGGTAGAGAGACAGGGTCTCCATCTGGCGCCGCGACTAACTGTGTACCCAGAATGGCATGGTGAAGATTTTCTTGATGATCATGTGAGGCCCTCGGTTCTGGCACTTTCGAATGCGCATGGTCATCGCCGAGACGATGACTGGTTCTCTGGAGGAGACTCGACTCCGCCCACCTTTAGAAAGGGTCCGTTGACGGGGAAGGTTGAACAAATTCTCAGTCGCTTCGAGCCTGGTTATGAGTTCACTGAAAACGAGTTGGTTGCCCTATTCAATGCGCGGGGCACGAATGTTGCGGCAATTGCGGATCTAGCAGATAGCGTGCGGCGCGATTTAGTGGGCGACGATGTCACCTTTGTCATCAATAGAAATATCAACTACACCAACGTCTGCACTTTCAAGTGCAAGTTTTGCGCTTTTTCCAAGGGCCCACTCTCACTGAACCTACGAGGAGACCCGTACCTCTTGACGTTGGAGGAGATTTCGGAGCGCGTCCAAGAAGCTGCCCAAAAGGGTGCGACCGAGGTGTGTCTGCAAGGTGGAATACATCCGAAATTCGATGGTGACTATTACGTAGACGTCATTGCGGCTGTTCGGGCCGGGTCCCCTGATATTCACATCCATGCTTTCAGCGCCCTGGAGGTGTTCGAGGGCGCTCGACGCAGCGAAATGAGCCTGGTCGACTATCTGACACGCTTGAAGGATGCTGGCCTAAAGACGCTCCCCGGAACCGCGGCCGAAATCTTGGATGATCCGATACGTGCGATTCTCTGTCCCGACAAGATCAATACAGCGCAGTGGCTGGAAGTTCATGAAGCCGCACACAGCATTGGGCTTCGTTCGAATATCACCATCATGTTTGGAGCCGTCGAAGATCCTCGTAGTTGGGCCAAGCACCTACTTGTCACGAAGGATCTACAGAAGAAGACGGGTGGTTTCACCGAGTTCGTTCCACTGCCCTTCGTCCACATGGCTACCCCAATCTTCCTCAAGGGTCGGAGTCGCAAAGGTCCGACATTCCGAGAGACGGTGCTGATGCACTCAGTAGCGCGACTGCACTACGCCGGTCTGATTAACAACATCCAGGTCAGTTGGGTCAAGCTGGGTATTGAGGGCAGCCGTGAAATCTTGAAGGCAGGCGCCAATGATGTTGGTGGCACCCTGATGGACGAGAACATCTCCCGTGCCGCTGGTGCAGCTCATGGCCAGGAGATGGATGTAGCCACGCTAGAGGCCCTCGTAGAGCCCCTAGGGCGCCCTCTGCGCCAGCGCAACACCCTTTACGGTGTGGTGTGACCCACGACGCTGAAATCGCCTCTCTGCTCTCAGCTATCACAGCAGCCAAGCCCCAAAACGCGCAACGAAGCGGTCTCCTGAGGTCGTTGCTGGAAAACGTCGTCATGCTCGCCGAGCAAGATCCCGACACCCTTGATCTAAAGATTGCCGAAACAGCGCTTGGCGAACTTGTGGAGGCTTTTGAAGTATTCGCCCCGTATCGCGCAATTCCGAAGGTGACGATCTTCGGATCTGCTCGTACGCCACCTTCGCACCCGCTCTACCAATTCACGAAAGCCTTCGCCGCCGCTATGGCACGAGAGGGTTGGATGATAATTACTGGAGCCGGCCCTGGAATTATGGCGGCCGGTATCGAAGGTGCTGGGCGCGAAAATTCGTTTGGAGTCAATATTCGCCTCCCATTTGAACAGGGTGCAAACGAGTTCATCGCCTCCGATGTCAAATTGGTGGAAATGCGGTACTTCTTTACGCGCAAGGTTGCGCTTACGAAGGAGTCAAAGGGCTTCGCCATCTTTCCCGGAGGCTACGGAACCCTGGATGAGTGTTTCGAACTTCTCACTTTGCTGCAAACCGGTAAGGCGGTCCCGGCCCCAGTGGTCTTGATTGATACCCCCGATGGGCATTACTGGCAGGATTGGCTGCAGTTCATTCAGCGAGCTGTCATTGGCGAGGGCTACGTCTCGCCACTTGATCATCGGTTCTTTTCCATTGCCACAGACATCGATACTGCCAGGGATGCTCTGACTGACTTTTATCGCAATTACCACTCGATGCGTATGGTGGGGTCGAGAATGGTACTCCGAATGCAGAGAGGTCCCAGTGAGGAGCAACTCAATGACGTTCGTGATCGATTTGGACATTTCGTAACTGAAGGATTGATTGAAGTCATCGACGCAACCGAACCCGAAAAGTCCTCGAACGACGAAGTCGACTTGGCCCGAATCGCGTTCAAATTTGATCGCCGTAGCTACGGTGACGTGCGCGACTTAATCAGCGTCATCAACAGTTGGAGCGACTAAGTCAAAGTACGAAGAGTTGCTTCGGCCTTTACGAGTGAGCGACGAACGGAACTCAACTTCTGCTCAACTTCTTTAAATCGAGCATTGCCTTCTGTTTGCTCCCGCAAGGCGTCGTACGTCAGATCCGTAATTCGCTCAACAAGGGCGTTGATTCTGCTAGCTATCTCCTCGAGTTCATCCCTATTCACGCCTACTCAAAGGTCGTGACGGTGAGCTCGTTTGCCGCATATTGTGCGCGAAGAACCTTCTTATCAAACTTTCCTACGCTGGTCTTGGGTACTGCGTCTATGAAGCACCAACGCTCTGGCATCCACCATTTTGCAATTCGGGGCTCTAGAAAAGCACGAATCTCTTCCAGGGTGACAGTGGATTCGGGATTGCGTACCACACAGCAGAGTGGTCGCTCGTCCCAACGCGCGTCGGGTACCGCAACTACAGCGGCCTCGAAGACCTCAGGGTGTGCAATAACTTCGTTCTCTAACTCAACCGAGCTAATCCACTCCCCACCAGACTTAATCACGTCCTTGCTACGGTCCGAGATCACCATGTAGCCCTCAGCGTCGAGGGTCCCCACGTCTCCGGTACGGAGCCAGCCATCGTGGAACTTCTCGTGGTCGTCTACGCCGAAATAGGATCCTGTAATCCAAGGACCACGTATCTCAAATTCCCCAACACTCTTGCCGTCGTGTTCAAGTACCGTTCCGTCTTCACCCACGGTTCGAATCTGCACGCCACCAACAATCCGACCAGCTTTCACCCGGTAGTCGACGTCGTGTTCGGGGTTACTGCCGAACGGAGGGATTGAGACCGCGGCGAGAGGGCTGGTCTCGGTCATTCCCCACCCTTGGATAACGTCGAGATTGTGGCGATCACGGAATGCTTCAATCATTGACCGTGGCACGGCTGCTCCTCCGCAGAGGATGCCGCGGAGGCTGGAGAGATCAGCAGTTGGGTCATTCTCTGCAACACGGAGCACATCGTTCCAGATCGTGGGAACGCCCAGTGCAATGGTTGGTCGAAGCGTCTTAGTCATATTCAAGATTGGTTCACCTTGAAGGAACATCTGGGGCATGATGATTTCACATCCACTGAATAAAGCGGTGTACGCCGCTCCCCAAGCATTGACGTGAAACATGGGCACTATGAGCAAGACACGGTCACGCTCGGAAAGCCCAATGGAGTTTGACGACATGGATGCCAACGAGTGCAGCCACGTTGAACGGTGGGAATACACCACGCCCTTGGGATTACCAGTGGTGCCCGATGTGTAGCACATAGCTGCGGCGTTACGTTCGTCGAATTCAGGCCACGCGAAGCCTGGCTCTTCGGACATCACGAGTTCGTCGTAGTCCAGCGTTTCACCAAGAAGGGAGCGGTCTCCAGGACCCGAGACGATGAAGTGCTTGACGCCCTTAATTTCATCCTTCACTTTGGCCAACATTGGGATAAGCGATCCGTCAACGATGATGACTTTGTCTTCAGCGTGGTTGATGATGTAAGACAGTTGCTCGGGAAAGAGACGAATATTCAAGGTATGCAGCACGGCGCCCATAGAAGGAACGGCAATGTACGACTCCATGTGGCTCTGGTTGTTCCACTGAAACGTGGCCACGCGATCACCGGGCTGAACACCCAGTTTGGTCAGTGCTCGAGCGAGTCGCTCCGCCCGCTTCGATATTTCGTAGAAAGTGGCTTCCTGCACTCGATCTGCGTGAACGGTGAAAACTTTCTTGTCGGCGTATAGCCACTCACCATGACGGACAATGCTGCTGATCAGTAATGGCGAATCTTGCATCGTGCTTTTCATAAATACTCCCCTAAAAACGATTTTCTAGATACTACAAAATAACTTTGTTGGCTATGCGGTCCAGGACTTCTCGTAGGGCTTCAAGGGCGCCGGCAATGGTGAATCTCCTGGTGCAATAGCAGCATGGACAGCTGCCGCAACGGACCGACCTTCGGCAATGGCCCACACGATCAGACTCTGACCCCTCACTGCGTCGCCAGCGGCGAAAATCGGGGCCAACTCCTTGTTGCCAGACATTGCACGCCAGTTATCGTCGACCTGAATGTGGTTGCGAGGGTCTCTCTCGAGTTCATTTAGATTCTCGATCTCCGGACCGACGAATCCGGCTGCGATGAATACGAGATCTGCATGTATCTCTTCCTCACCCGTGACTGTGACCCTGCCGTCACTGGCGTACACAAGGTGTTCAACCAGAATGCTCGATAACGACTCTCCATCGATACTACGGAACTCTTTTGTCCGCATCGCGTAATCACGATCGCCACCCTCTTCATGGGCGCTGGTCACTTTATACACATTCGGCATCGTCGGCCAAGGTTGATTCTGAGGACGAGTCGGAGTCGGTTGCGGTAGAAGTTCCACCTGAGTCACTGAAGCGGCGCCCTGACGATGCGCCGTTCCTAGACAGTCGGCACCGGTATCGCCACCGCCAAGGATCACAACGTGCTTACCTGTGGCCTGAATAGGCGAGACAGCACCACCGAGTGACTCAATATTGGCCGGCTTGAGATACTGCATGGCTGGATAGATTCCCACGAACTGACGTCCAGGCACGGCAATATCTCGTGGGATGGTGGAGCCGATTGCAAAAATCACCGCATCGAAGTCCTCGCGGAGTTGGAGGAGCGACACATCACCGTCTTCTCCTACCGTAGTTCCAGTGACAAACCGGACACCCTCGGCGATGAGTTGATCGAGACGACGGTCAAGCACCATTTTCTCCATCTTAAATTCCGGAATTCCGAATCGAAGGAGACCACCAATTGATTCCTGGCGTTCGTAGACCGTCACATCGTGGCCATGGCGGGCTAGTTGCTGGGCTGCGGCGAGTCCAGCCGGACCCGAACCCACAACTGCGACACTCTTTCCGGTTCGGTGTGTGGCAATTGTTGGAACTACTTCACCCGCTGCAAAACCATGTTCGATGATCTCGTATTCGGTCCTCTCGATTGAGACTGCATCTTTTGAAATAGAAACAACGCAGGCAGACTCGCAAGGTGCCGGGCAGAGGCGACCAGTGAATTCCGGGAAATTATTCGTTTGATGCAGGCGCTCTAAGGCACTCGAGAATTTGCCTTTGTAGTAGAGGTCATTCCATTCAGGGATGAGATTGCCCAGCGGACAGCCTTGATGACAAAACGGAATGCCACAATCCATACAACGTGCCGCTTGGT
>JBAXMO010000038.1:0-10987 GCA_037134255.1 Actinomycetes bacterium
ACATTCACGCCCACCCCGAAATTGGCTACGAGGAGTTTCACGCGGCCGAAGTCACCACAGCCCTGCTGGCTAGTAACGGCTTTGTCGTCGAACGACCTATCGCGGGACTCGAGACTGCCTTTCGGGCCACCAAGGGTTCGGGCGCACTCCGAATCTCGCTTTGTGCGGAATACGACGCTCTGCCTGACGTCGGTCACGCCTGTGGTCACAACATCATCGCCTCCTCATCCGTGGGGGCGGCCCTGGCTTTGGGTGAGATCGCTGACGAACTCGACGCCACGATTGTGATCTTTGGAACGCCGAGCGAAGAGGGTGGCGGCGGCAAGGTTGACATGATCAACGCCGGACTCTTCGACGATGTTCACCTCTCAATGATGGTCCACCCCTGGCCGACCGAACGACTCGAAGCTCAGTGCCTCGCCGTTGTGGGTTTCGAATTGACCTTCTTTGGCAAGGAGGCTCACGCCTCGGCTGCTCCGTGGGAGGGTCGCAATACCGTTGACGCCCTGACTTTGGCTCAGGTCGCAATCGGACTCCTACGGCAACAACTCCGCCCCGGCGACCAGGTGCACCACATGGTTAAGACCGGTGGATCATTCGCCAACATCATCCCCGCTAAGTCGGTAGCCCAGTTCATGTGTCGCTCCATCAATATCGAACGACTCAATGAGCTCCGCACACGAGTGGACAAGTGCTTCCAAGCGGCCACCCTGGCTACCGACACCAGTTACGAAATCGAAGTTCTCGGCCACGAGTTCACACACATGATTTCCGATGGTGACATCCTTAAGCACTACCGCACCAACGCGGAACGCTTTGGGCGCACCTTCGAACTCGATGACCAAGGCGTTACGAAGCCAACGATCTCTACTGATATGGCGAACGTCTCCTTGGTGACCCCATCGATTCACCCTCTTATCAAGATTGAGACCAACGGAGCATCGAACCACCAGCCCGAGTTCACCGCTTCGTGCATCACCCCGTCGGCCGACCAGGCTGTTCTCGAAGGGGCAATGATTATGGCCATGACGGCCGTGGACACCGCACTCGATGTTCCACTACGTACCCGACTACTTGAACGGATTACCCGATGATTCTCGAACACGCCTGGTTAACCGTTACCGAGGGCCGCGAGGCCGAGTTCGAATCAGCGATGGGCAAGGCCTTTGCGATTATCGAAGCAGCGCCCGGATGCCACGGGGCCGAAGTTCGTCGCGTGGTCGAGAGTTTGAACTACGTCTTGATTGTGAAGTGGGACAGCGTCGAGGTCCACATGGAAGGCTTCCGTACTTCGCCTCTCTTTGAAGAGTGGCGCGCGGCAACGCATCACTTCTACTCAGAAAAGCCCTACGTTATTCACTACAGCGAGCCAATCGCCCGCTAGTTCCTAGCTCGGCTGGTAGACGCCGAACTCGCCGCGGAGCGTATCGGCCACTTCACCGAGTGTCGCCATGCGTGAGAGTGCGGTCTTCATTGGGTAGAGCAAGTTGCTCGAACCGCGTGCCGCTGTTGCCAACTCTTCCAACGCCGCAGTAACGGCGGCATTGTCGCGGCGGAGCTTGAGCTCGCGCACTCGCTTCTCCTGTGCGCGCTGCTGCTCAACGTCAACCGGGAAGACATCGTTCTTCTGGTTCGTCGTTTCGTTGAACTTGTTCACACCGACCACGACCTTGTCACCGCGGTCAACTGACCGAGCGAAGTCGTAGGCGGCCGTTTCGATCTCGTCCTGCATAAAGCGGGCTTCGATAGCAGCCACTGCGCCACCCATCTCGTCGATTCGCTTGATGTAGTCGGTAGCGAGTTCTTCAATCTCGTCGGTGAGAGACTCGACGAAGTACGACCCGGCTAAGGGGTCGGCCGTATCGGCGATACCTGATTCGTAGCCAACGATTTGCTGGGTTCGCAAGGCCAGCTTGGCGGCCTGTTCGGTTGGCAGACCAAGGGCCTCGTCGAAACCGTTGGTGTGCAGACTCTGGGTGCCACCGAGGGCGGCCGCGAGGGCCTGCAAGGTAACGCGCACCACGTTGTTTTGGGGCTGCTGGGCGGTGAGCGTCGATCCACCGGTTTGGGTGTGGAATCGGAGCATGGCCGACTTAGGGTCCGTGGCCTTGAAGCGCTCGGTCATAATCCGGGCCCACAAGCGGCGGGCGGCTCGGTACTTGGCAATCTCTTCGAAGAAGTTGTTATGCGCATTAAAGAAGAACGAGAGTCGTGGCGCAAAGTCGTCGAGCTGGAGTCCGGCCGCCAGGGCCGCCTCAACGTACGCAATGCCGTTGGCGAGCGTGAAGGCCACTTCCTGAGCGGCCGTTGAACCCGCTTCACGAATGTGATATCCGGAAATCGAAATCGTGTTCCAGTTAGGAATCTCCTTGGCGCAGTAGGCGAAGGTGTCAACGATGAGGCGCATAGAAGGACGAGGCGGGTAGATGTACGTTCCGCGTGCGACGTACTCCTTCAAGATGTCATTTTGAATCGTTCCGCGGAGCTTGTCACCCGAGACGCCCTGTTCTTCGCCGACGAGCTGGTACATCAACAGGAGGGTCGAAGCAGTCGAGTTAATCGTCATCGAAGTTGTTACTTCGTCGAGTGGCAATCCGCTCAGCAGTAGACGCATGTCTTCGAGTGACGAGATCGCTACGCCGACTTTGCCGACTTCACCTTCAGCTCGAACATGGTCCGAATCAAAACCCATCTGGGTCGGCAGGTCGAAGGCGCACGAAAGACCGGTCTGGCCGGCCCCGAGGAGAAATTTGAACCGTTCGTTGGTCGCTTCGGCTGTTCCGAAACCGGCGTACTGGCGCATCGTCCAGAGGCGACCGCGGTACATCGTGGGCTGCACCCCTCGGGTGTAGGGGTACGAACCGGGTGTACCCAGATCGCTTTCTGGGGCGAAGCCCTCGAGGTCATCGGGGCCGTAGACCGGCTTAATCTCGATACCTGAATCCGTAATTCGTTCATTTGCACTTGTCACAACTATCAAGGTTAGAGGTTTGCGCCAGAGTTGACGATGCGACATGGCACGATGTCTAGGTGAGTTCAATTACCCCACGGGTCCTAATGGTGCTGCCCAACGACGGCACAGGTGGCATGCAGGCCCAGGTGCGCCTTATCAGCGGGGCTCTGGCCAGTTCCGGGAGCCAGGTGAGCATTCTGATCGGCGGCGGCACCACCACCAGCACCGTGGACGGGGTGACCTATTTCGTCGGTCCGCCACTTCAGAAGTGGTTCGGGATTCCATTCTTTCGAACAGTTCGTCGAACTGCTCGGCAAACGCGAGCCACCGTTATTCATGGCCACGGTCTCCGAACGGGCCCCTTCGTGGCTCTCACTCGTCGTGGGTGCCAGCGGTTCGTGACCTGCCACGGAATCGATCCCGCAGCCGTCCCCAAGGGTCTTCTGCGTCTACTCCGTATCCTGCCCGTCAAAATTTTGGCCTGCGGTCCTGGACCGCAATCAGTTCTGCAGAACTTCGGCCTCACTGTTGCGCTCTTGGAAAACGCCACGCCGCCCGAGCGGACTCCAAAGACTCGCTCAGAGTTCAATGGGCGCTTTGGCACATCTAACGACGACTTTGTTGCCCTATGGCCTGCACGATTCTCGGCCCAAAAAGATCACGGTTCCCTACTGGCCTTCGCACAGTCTCTCCGCGACACCAATGTGGTGGTGGTCTGCTGCGGTGACGGACCGTTGCGAGCCCAATTTGAGTCGCGAATTACCGCTCTTGGACTCGAACGTCACTTTCGCACGGTGGACTTTGTAAGTGACGCCGCAACGTGGTTACCCGCCACTGATTTCTTCGTTCTGCCTTCAAAATGGGAGGGGCAACCGCTCGTTCTTCTTGAAGCCATGCGCGCCGGCATCCCCGCAGTGACGTGGACCACTATTGGTGCCGAATTACTGCCCTCGTCCGTTCACGTTGTCTCACCCGATGATGGGGCCACGCGGGTTCGTTCGTGGATGGATACACCGCAATCTGCGAAGGTTGAGATAGAGACACAGCGCAAGATTGCTGCCGGACATGAGCTCAATATCGCTATTTCCAGGTACCACTCGCTTTACTATTCCTACTGAACAGTCCAAGGAGCACCAATGTTTTGTACCGAGTGTGGAACGCAGTATGAAGGTCAATAGTGTCAGGCGTGTAATGCCGGCTCAGGCCGACTGGAATTGGCAGGCTGGTGGCAGCGAGTCGGGGCATCACTCTTGGACGGCATCGTTCTTCTGCCGCTACTCATCATCGTGGGCATCGTCTTAGTTCGGGCCGCACCCATTGCCGCCACGCTCGTTGGCTTTGTTGTTGAGTTTCTCTACCTATCGCTGATGTGGACGAAGCGCAATGGGCAAACCGTCGGCGCCAAGGCGCTCGGAATCCGCGTCGTCGCTGCTGACGGCAGCCCCATGACATCTGAGATGGCCTACCGGCGCGCCGCAGTCTTGCAACTCTTCACCACGGCATCTTCGATGACATGGGTGTTGCGACCACTCGGTTCAGTGGCGCTGATTCTCAACGTCCTTTGGCCCCTCTGGGATCCCCAGAAGCAGACCCTGCACGACAAGGCTGCTGGAACAATCGTGGTGAAGGTTAAGAACTAGGCCTTCAGCACGGCGTGCGGCATGCAGAACTCGTCATACTCCGCAATCACGATTTCCCCAGCGTTCTCGCCACAGGCAGGGCACGCGGGGTCGCGACGGACCTTGAAAGTTCTAAATGACTGGTCGAGTGCGTCGTAACTGAGCAGACGGCCCACCAACGGATCACCCAAGTTCAAGATGAGCTTTAACGCTTCGAGAGCCTGGATCGAACCAATGATGCCGGGCAGCACACCCAGAACACCGGCCTCGGCACAACTGGGCGCGAGTTCGGCGGGCGGTGGCTCGGGAATCATGCAGCGGTAGCACGGTCCGACGTAGGGGTTAAAGATGGAGACTTGACCCTCGAATCGAAAGATTGAACCGTGCACCACGGGAATCTTCTTTAAGAGAGCAGCATCGTTGACAAGGTAGCGCGTCGGGAAGTTGTCCGTTCCGTCGACGATGACGTCGTAGCCGTCGATGATGTCCAAGATGTTGTCGGCACCCAAGCGGGTGTCGTAGGTGATGACGTTTAGATCAGGGTTGAGTGCTGACAACGTCGCCTTAGCGGAGTCGACCTTGCGCATTCCGACCCGGTCCATGTTGTGGAGAATCTGACGCTGAATGTTCGAGGCGTCAACCACGTCCATGTCGATGACGCCGATTGTTCCTACACCAGCGGCGGCGAGGTAAAGCGCCGAAGGCGAACCGAGTCCGCCGGCACCGAGCATCAACACCTTGGCATCGAGCAACTTGAGCTGGCCTACTTCGCCAACTTCAGGCAGAAGCAGGTGACGCTGGTAGCGGTTGCGCTGATCGGCCGTCAGAGTCCGAGGAGTCGTCCAGGGCAGGCCGTCGTCCTTCCACTTGTTAAAGCCACCGATTACCGAAACGACGTCTTGGTAGCCGAGGTCCTGCAACGTCTTGGTCGCGAAAGCCGAACGGACACCACCGGCGCAGTAGACGGCGATGTGAGCCGTCTTGTCGGGGAGACGTCCTTCAATGGAGAATTCGAGCTGACCGCGGGGCACGTGGACGGCGTTAGGCACAGCGCCCTGGTCGTACTCGTCTGGTTCGCGGACGTCGAGAATCGTGAAGTGATCGAGTTGCGCAGCAACGGCCGAGGCTTCGATTTCACGAATCTCGGACTTGGCGGCGTTGAGTAAGTCGCGGGGGGTAGCCATAGTGAACTCCTTTAGGAGTAAAACCCTACCATTTTGGTCAGGAATAGACAACGGCATCTTTTAGTCTGCCTAGGTGGAGTTCTCCGATCTCGCCCGCCGCCGCCGTATGGTCCGTTCCTTTGATGGCGCGGCCGTGCCTGGCGACCTGATGGCGGCGTGGTGCGAGTTGGCGCTGAGTGCTCCCACGGCCGGCAATAGTGCCGGCGTCCAATTCGTGGTGATTGAAGCAACCAGAGTCGCCCACTACTTCGAAGCCGCCACCGATGAGTCGTGGCGTTCAAATGCGCGACGCGCCGACGGGCTCCTCCGCGCCGGAGGCGTGGTCCTCGCCATATCGAATCCCAACCTCTATACCGAGCGCTACAGCGAAGCTGACAAGGCCCAGAGCGGACTCGGCGATCAAGACGCCTGGCCCATCCCCTACTGGCACACCGACGCCGCCATGGCCACGATGCAGTTGCTCCTTGCGGCCGAAGATGACAGTTGGGCTACATGTTTTTGGGGCAACTTTCGTCGCGAAGCCGAGATCTTGTCGCTGGTCGGAGTCGCCGCACCGTGGCGCCTGTTCGGCAGCATCTTGATCGGACGTCCCGACGGGAACGATGTGCGCTCGCCGTCACTGGATCGCGATGGGCTTTCGCGCACATCGCGAGTTCTACGACTGTCGTGAGCGCGTAATCAGATACTGCAGCAGGGTTCGAGCACCGAAGGCTGTTGCCCCACGTTGGTAGTACCCACGAGTACTGTCGGCCCGACTCGGTCCGGCAATATCGAGGTGGGCCCACGCAACACCATTTGTAAAGTTGCGAAGAAAGAGCGCGGCGACAATGGCCCCCGCGTTACCGGGCTTGCCGAGGTTCTTAAGATCGGCCACATCGGACTCGAGCTGCGGTTCGTAGCCATCAACGAGTGGGAGTTGCCAGAAGGGTTCGCCAGTTGCATCACTCGCGGCCAAGAGGCTCGTGGCCAATGCGTCGTCTGTCGCAAAGAGTGCCCCCATGTCCTCACCGAGTGCCATCACCTGGGCGCCGGTCAATGTAGCGATGTCGATAATTGCGTCAGGTTCACGTTCCGCGGCCAGACTGAGGCCGTCGGCCAAGATCAGGCGACCTTCGGCGTCGGGGTTGATCACTTCGACCGTCTTGCCATTGCGGATCTTGAGCACATCACCCGGTCGCATGGCCGCCCCACCGGTCATATTTTCCGTGAGGGGTGCGATTGCCGTGATGCGGATCGGCAGTGCCATTTCGGCAGCCGTTGCCAACACCGAGATAACGATGGCGGCTCCGGACATGTCCGTCTTCATCGTGGCCATGCCCGCGGCCGTCTTGAGCCAGAGGCCACCAGTATCAAAAGTCACACCTTTGCCGACGAGCACGATGTGTGGAGCATCGGGATGATCGACGGGTGTGTACATCGCCTGAACCAGTCGGGCTGGCTGGGCCGAGCCGAGATTCACACCCTGCAGTCCCCCGAGGCGCTCTTCGGCGATCTTGGAGTCCTTCCAGATTTCTACATCAATGTTGGGAATTCCCTCAAGTCGTTCGATGGCAAAATTGGCGAACGACTTCGGGTGAAGGTCAATAGCCGGCATGTCGATGAGATGCTTGGCCCAGTTCACGCCACTCGCCACCAGTGAGCCGAGGCGCACGCCTTCGGTAACACCAGCCGTTAACGCTTGCGTACCCGGACCGACTGGAAATATCCCAATGGGTGAACTCTCCGAACCAGCCTTGTAGGAGTAACTGGCCAGCGTGGCGCCTTCGACAAGCGCCTGGGCGATAGTGGTCACCGGGCCCGTAGGGGAAATAGAGAGAAGCACGGCGGTAGGCACTTTGGGCGTTGCTCGTGCAACCACTGCACCAATCTGTCGCCACTGCTCGAGCGAAGTGCTGTCACCATTAGTGACCACCAGCGTTACCGAGGTTCTGTCAACATTGCGAAAAGTAACCGCAGAGCCCAACTTCGCGCGTAGGCCCTGATACTCGCACCACTCGGAGGAAATTTCCGTAGGGAGTGTGATGCCATTCACGCTTGCCGGAACACCAGTAGCCACGCTCAGCGCACCGTCAGCTAAAACGAGGGGGACGACGACGGAGCTGAAACTTGCTAGTTCGCTCATTGGAGCTACTGCAACGAAACGAGCCATGCGCATCTCCCTCTTTCGGTTACTCCGCGGCGCGAGCCGTCGGGTGATTTGGTCCTTCCGCAAAACGGGCCAATGTCCAAATCAAGTCGCTCAGGCGGTTCAAGTACGAAATCACCTGCGAGTCGGGCAACGGATAGGTCACCGCGATCCGTTCCGCACGACGCACCACGGTCCTGGCAACATCCAACGAAGCAGAGGCCTGATTGGCGCCCGGCACAATGAACTCCTTGGGCATCTCAATGAGGGCGCTGTAGGAATCGATCTGCGATTCAAGGTGCGAGACCATCTCGGCAGTCACGAGTGACTTTCCGGCAGTTAGTTTTGAACGATTGTCGGGAAGTGTGGCCACCTCGGCCATGAGGACCCAGAGGTCGCGCTCAATGTGGATCAGAACTTTGTCGAGCTCCGTGTTAGGACCCTGGAGCGCCCGGGCCCAACCAATGGCGGCTTGGGCTTCATCGACCGCACCGTTCACTTCAATCGGATCCGAACTTTTCGGAACGCGACCACCAAAGTAGAGGCCCGTTGTTCCATCATCACCGTCACGGGTATAAATCTTCATCAACAAAGCGTACCGGTCGCCCCCTTGCGACCCCTCGCTCCCGATGGGGTATTCCGGGGGGGCCGATGGAGCGAAACGGTAGCCTTAAGTCATCTCCATGACCACCTTGCCCCCTTTCAAGCGACCTAGCGCCAGCGACCCCTACCTCGCCGCACTGGCTCAGCGTGCTTTGATTTTTGACGGGGCCACGGGAACCAATCTCCAGCTGCAAAACCTCACCGCAGCCGACTTCGGCAGTGACGACCTCGAAGGTTGTAACGAACTGCTGGTCCTGACTCGACCCGACGCGATTGAGCGTCTTCACCGGTCATTTCTTGATGTGGGCGTTGACGTCATTGAGACCAACTCATTCGGCTCCTTCTCCTTAGTCCTAGCCGAATACGGCATAGCCGAAAAGGCTCATGAACTCGCTCTAACCTCCGCCCAGATTGCTCGTCGCGTCGCCGATGAGTACTCCAGCGCCAACTCGCCGAAGTTTGTTGCCGGATCCATCGGGCCCGGAACAAAATTCCCCACCTTGGGTCAAATCTCCTACGACGAGCTCTCCGCCTCTTACGAAGAGCTGGCCTACGGACTGCTCGAGGGAGGCGTCGACCTCCTGCTCGTTGAGACCATGTTTGACCTGCTCTCCGGCAAGGCCGCCATCAACGCCTGTCACCGAGCGATGGCTCGCCACGGACGTATTGTGCCGATCCAGGCCCAGGTCACCATTGAGCTCACAGGCCGCATGCTGCCCGGTACCGAGATTGGCTCGGCAATCACCTCACTCCTCCCGCTCGGCATTGATGTCCTGGGGCTGAACTGCGCCACCGGCCCTATCGAGATGTACGAGCCTCTCCGCCAGCTTTCAGACACCGCACCCGTGTCGTTGGCCTGTCTGCCTAATGCTGGTCTGCCCAGCGTCGTCGACGGCAAGATGCACTACGACCTCACGCCTGATGGTCTGGCCGAACACCTCGCCCGCTTCGTGGCCGATTACGGCGTCGCCGCTGTGGGTGGGTGCTGTGGCACCACCCCCGAACACCTCGCCCGCGTCGTTGAAGAAGTGGGCAAGGTCACCCGCGCCGAGCGCAATCCCGTCTTCGAGCCCTCTGTCTCTTCGATTTACTCTTCGACCTCGTACCACCAAGACCGATCCGTGCTCTTGGTAGGTGAGCGCACCAACGCCAACGGTTCCAAGAAGTTCCGGGAGGCCATGCTCGATGGCGACTGGGATACCTGCGTCGACATGGCCCGGGACCAGATCAAGGAAGGCGCCCACATCCTGGATGTCTGCGTTGACTACACGGGAGCCGACGGCATTGCCGACATGGATGCGCTCTTGTCCCGCCTCGCCACCCAGGCCTCCGTCCCGATCATGGTGGACACCACTGAAATTGCCACGGCGCGCGCCGCCTTGACCTGGCTCGGTGGCAAGGCGATATTGAACTCCGTCAACCTCGAAGAGGGCGAAGGGCCCGGCACCCGTTTGGACGGCTTTTTGTCACTGGCGGCCGAGTTTGGTTCTGCCGTAGTGGCCACCTGCATCGACGAGGTCGGTCAGGCCCGGACCGCGGAGTGGAAGGTTCGTGCCGCCACCAACATCACCAACCTCGCCGTTGAGAAGTACGGCCTCGACCCTCGAGACATTTTGATTGACCCCCTTGCGCTCCCCCTGTCAACGGGAATGGAAGAGTCTCGCCGTGACGGCATCGAAACCCTCGAAGCGATTCGCCGCATTAAGGCTGAACTCCCTGGGGTTCAAACCATCCTGGGGCTCTCCAACATCTCCTTTGGGCTAAACCCGGCCGCCCGCCAAGCGCTCAACTCGGTCTTTTTGCACGAAGCTTCAGAGGCCGGACTGGACTCCGCCATTGTTCACGCCTCGAAGATTGTGCCATTAGCCCGCATTGACGATGCGGTACGAACGGCCTGCCTAGACCTCATCTACGACCGCCGCACTGAAGAGTACGACCCCTTGCGCAAACTGATTGATCTCTTCGAGGGTGTCAAGGTGACCGACACGTCCAAGAGCAACCTCGACGATCTGCCTCTGCGCGACCGCTTGCGTCGCCGCATCATCGATGGCGTCCGCACCGGGCTCGAGTTGGACCTCAACGCGGCAATGGACGAGGGAATCAAGCCTCTCGAGATTGTTAATGACATCCTGCTTGACGGCATGAAGGAAGTCGGTGAGCTCTTCGCTACAGGGGAGATGCAACTCCCCTTCGTTCTGCAGAGTGCCGAGACGATGAAGTCCGCCGTGGCCCACCTCGAACCATTCATGGAAAAGTCCGACCAGGGTGGTCGTGGCAAAGTCGTCTTGGCCACCGTCAAGGGTGACGTGCACGACATTGGTAAGAACTTGGTCGACATCATCTTGACCAACAACGGCTACGAAGTGATCAACCTTGGCATCAAGGTCGGCATTAACGAAATGTTGGCTGCCGTTGATGAGCACAAGGCTGACGCCTTAGGTATGAGTGGCCTCCTCGTGAAGTCAACGCTCATCATGCGTGAAAACCTTCAAACGATGAACGA
>JBAXMO010000039.1:0-10939 GCA_037134255.1 Actinomycetes bacterium
GTCCAGTTCGACTGGTGGTTCTACTTCGTCGGCCTGGGACTCGAGGTTATGGACCATCGATTCGTGGTCGGGATTGTTCTCGACGAGGTCGTCAACTCGCTGACGGGTCTCTTCGGCCTTGGCCCGCAGCTCGGCCGAGGAGACGGTGAGACCGGCCACTGCGGCTACGGCGTCAATCAGGGCGGCTGACGCAATCGGATAGGGCATGGAGGCGACGTAGTGCGGCACGCGAGCCCACAGGGTCATCACTTCAATGCCGGCTTCGGCGCAACCCATCTCGATAGCGGCCATGATGCCGGCCGGCACTTCGAGCTCACCGTCCACGGCGGTCACGGCGTGGAGGAGATGCGCACTGGCGGCGGGAGCCGTTCCTACGACGCGCAGGGGGCGAGTGTGGGGAACGGGACCGGGGAAGGCCCCGAGACCCAAGACCATGCGGACACCGAGGCGTTCGCACATTTCGACGACCAGGTCAACGAAGTCGCCCCAGTGAAAGTCGGGCTCCGGACCGGTGAGGGTAAGTACGTCAGCACCATCGCCGTCACGGCCATGGTGCACCTGGATCTCGGGCCACGTGAGATTCGTCGTGACGCCGTTGACGATCTGAACAATCGGACGACGAGCGCGCTGGTCGATGAAGTATTCGGTCTCCATCATCGCGATGATCTCGGTGTTCATGGTCGACATGAGGGAGTTGATGGCGGCGTTGGCGCCAAAGCCGGCGTCAATCCAACCCTCGAGACTCACGATCAGCACGGGCTCATGCAGGACGGGGTCGTTGAAGTAGAGGATGCGGTCGAACTCGTTGCCGTCCACTACGCCTCCTCGAGGGTGCGCTTGGCCGTTTCGGCGAGCAGGGCGATGTGCTTGGGGAACTCGGCCACACTGCCGGTGTCACCGGCCGTCGCACCGGCGCTGTAGCGCGCAAAGACACCCTGAAGAATGCAGGCCAGCTTCCAGTAGCCGAAGGCCTGATAGAAACCGACCTGACTGACGTCGAGTGACGTGTGCTGGGTGTAGGCGGCCAGCACTTCCTTTCTGGTCATGAAGCCATCGGCCGTAGTGGGTGCCGCGCCCAGGAGGGCGGCGGTGCCGTCGGCCGGCTCGGCCCAGTAGACGAGCAGGAGGCCGAGGTCGGCGAGGGGGTCACCGAGAGTGCAGATCTCCCAGTCGAGAATGGCACGAACCTGACCCTGTTCGTTCAAGACGGTGTTGTCCAGCCGGTAGTCACCGTGCACCACGGCCACCTTTTGCTGGGTGGGAATGTTGGCGGCGAGCTGGTCACCAACGCTTTCGACGAGACCACCGTGTTCGACACCCTCAACGTGCATCTGTTCGTACTGTCCACGCCAACGACGAATCTGCCGTTCGATGTAGCCGTCGTGACGGGCGAGATCACCCAGTCCGGCCGACACAACGTCGACGTCGTGCAGTTGGGCCAATGTCTGGGCCAGGTTGGCCCCGATGCGGAAGCGGTCACCGAGGGTGAAAGCCTCTTCGGCCTCTCGACGGTCACGCAAGATGGCGCCTTCGACGAACTCCATGACGTAGAAAGGACGCTCGTTGACGGCCTCGTCCACGCAGAGCCCGAGGGGGGTCGCAACGGGAATCCCGAGTGGGGAGAGGGCGCTAATGATCGTGTGCTCACGAACCATGTCGTGCGCCGTGGGCAAAACATGACTGGTGGGGGGCCGGCGAAGAGCGAATTGCTGGCCCGCCGCGTCGGTCACGCGGTAGGTGAGGTTGCTGCGGCCACCGGCAATCAGTTCAAATGTCAGAGGGGCCACGGCGCCGACATTCGACTCCATCCAGGCCGTGACGTGGTCGTGATTGATTCCCATTACCTCTGTGCTCATAGATGGCGAGATTAGTAGCCATTTCCGCCCCCTACTTTCGCCCCCTCGAGAACCGCACCGTTAGGCTGAAGTTGTGATTGATGTCACTGACGCCACGTTTAGCCAAGAGGTCATGGAACGCTCCATGACGACCCCCGTCGTTGTCGACCTGTGGGCCGAATGGTGTGGGCCCTGCAAGACCCTCGGACCAATTCTCGAAAAGGTAATTGACGAAACCAACGGCGCCGTGGTCTTGGCCAAAGTCGACGTCGACGCCAATCAGCGCGTCTCGCAAGCCTTCCAGGTGCAGAGCATCCCCGCCGTTTTTGCCATCGTGGAGGGAAAGATTGTTTCCCAGTTCGTTGGGGCCAAGCCGGAGAATGAGATTCGTGCCTGGCTGGCCGAGTTCGCGCCCGCCTCCTCACCCCTCGCCGCGTTGATCGCCCAGGGTGACGAAGCCTCACTGACGCAGGCGATGACGTTAGATCCATCCAACGTTGACGTGCTGACGGCCCTGGCCACACTCTGGCTGAACTCGAATCGCTTTGAGGACGTCCTTATTCTGCTGGAGCCCTACGCCACGAGTGCCGTCTTCGCCACACTGTTGGCTCGGGCCCGCATTGCCAAGGCCGGCATTGATATCTCCGGTGACCTCGACGCCACGCTCGACACGCTCCTGGAGAGCGCCATCGATAACGAGAGTGATCGGACCAAGCTGCTCGAGATTCTCGATGCACTCGGTCCCGAGGACCCTCGTTTTGTCGTCTACCGCCGACGTCTCGCCAATCGTCTGTACTGATGAAGCCCTACGTTCCGACCGCACCGCTCGTGATGCGTCTCGGTGAGCAGGTTGTTGACGTAACGCACCGAGCGTTGGTGATGGGAATCTTGAATCGAACGAAGGACTCCTTCTTCGCGCCGGCCGCCACCTTTGACCTCGACGCCTTTCTCGCTCGCGCCGAGCAACTCGTCCGTGACGGTGCCGATCTGCTCGACGTTGGGGGCGTGAAGGCCGGGCCCGGTGAAGAAGTTGGCGAAACCGAAGAGCTCGAACGCGTCGTGCCGGCCGTTGAGGAACTGCGTCGCCGTTTCGATACTCCGATCAGCGTCGACACCTGGCGCGCCTCCGTGGCGGAGGCCTGCTTTGGTGTTGGTGCCGTTATCGGTAACGACATCAGTGGTTTCGCCGATGATAACTACCTGCCCGTCGCGGCTCGGGCTGGCGCTACGGTCGTGGCCACGCACATCCGCCTGCGTCCCCGGGTCGCTGACCCCAATCCGCAGTACGACGACGTCACGGCCTCGGTGAAGGAGTTTCTCCTAGAACGGCGAGATCGGGCGCTAGCGGCCGGCGTGGCTCCGGACCGGATCATCCTCGACGCCGGGATGGACCTCGGAAAATCGGCCGGACAGTCGTTACAACTCCTACGGGACTCGGCCGAGTTCGCCGCGCTGGGTTACCCCTTCTTGCTCTCGGCTTCAAACAAAACATTCCTCGGTGTCATGTTTGACCTACCCGTAACTGAGCGTCGCGAACCGACGTTGGCCGCCTCGGCCCTCGGCATCACGGCGGGCTGCCGCATCCTGCGCGTCCACGACGTGGCCGGCACTGTTCGGGTGCGTGACGCGGTCCAGAGACTTCTCGAGGTGCGCGGTGACTGAATCGGCGATTGGCCTCTTCGGCAATAACGAAATCATCGTCAATGACGCCCTGCACGCCCTGGTGGGAGAAACGCTTAACGGGCTCGACCCGGCGATGGCCCTCGAGGACTTCACCGTCAATGACGACACTTTGACGCCCGACGAACGAGAGAGTTTCGTCCAGCGCATCGTGACGGCGCTGAACACGCCACCGTTCTTGGTGCCCCACCGAGTCGTCGTCGTTCGCAACGCCTACGCCCTGGCCAAGGCCAACGTCGAAGTCCTGTCGCGGTGGATTGAATCACCAGTGCCGGAAGTCACCCTGATCTTGGCCGGTACGACCACCAAGAGTCACGCCCTCCTAAAAGTCGTGGGCCGCACCATTGACACCACCGTGGGATTCAAGGAGGGGGAGTCCTTCGTTAAGGAGAAGCTCCGCGAAAACAACCTCCGCGTCGATCCGGCCGCTATTGGTCTCATCATGGACCGCCTCGGTGAGGAAGTGGAGCGCGTCGACGCGCTCGCGCGCACGCTGTGGTCCGTCTTTGGTGACGCCAAGATTGGTTTTGCTGAGATTGAGCCCTACCTCGGGGCCATGGGCAACGTGCCCGAATGGGACCTCACCGACTGCATCGACCGGGGTCGCACGGCCGAAGCCGTCAAGACGGCTCGCCGGATGCTCGACTCGGAGGGTCGCGTACCGGTCCAAGTCGTTGGTATTTTGCAGCGCCACTACCTGCGTCTCGCTCAGCTCCAAAACTCGGGAGCGGCCACCACAGCCGCCGTGGTCTCGCTGCTCGGAATCAAGGAGTATCCGGCCAAGAAGTTGCTCGGTACATTCAATGCGCTCGGTACGGATCGGGTCGCTCGCGCTCTACAACTCGTCGCCCAGGCCGATATTGACCTCAAGGGGGCGACAGCACTCGAGCCGACTTTGATAATGGAGATTTTGGTGGCCCGCCTCGCCAAGATGAGCGAGGGAGCGGGAAGGCGTTAGGCGTTCTTTAGAGCCGCAACGCGCTTCATCAAACCGCTCTTACGGTTCGCAGCCTGGTTCTTGTGAATGACGCCCTTGGAGACGGCCTTGTCGAGACGCTGGATGGCGAGACGCAATGCCGCTTCCTCGTTCTCAGTTCCGGCAGCCGACACGGCACTCTTGATTCGGGTGCGGACTTCTGACTTCACAGCCTTGTTACGCAGACGAGAAATCTCGTTCGTCCGGATGCGCTTAATTTGGCTCTTAATATTCGCCACGTGAAAACCTCAATAACGACAGGCCGGACTTCCCGGCGGGCTATGAAATGCTAGCAGTTCTGGGAGCACGCATATTTCCAACGGGGTAGGCGGGTAGCCTGAATCCACCGTGGCCACTCCTTTTACTCCGCTCAATCAGTCGAAAATCCGCAATTTTTCGATTATTGCCCACATTGACCACGGTAAGTCGACGTTGTCGGACCGCATCTTGGAGATTACTCACGCGGTCGACTCACGCAATATGCGGGCCCAGTATCTCGACTCCATGGATATTGAGCGGGAGCGGGGCATCACCATCAAGGCCCAGAACGTCCGCGTTGAGTTTGAGGGCCACATCCTGCACCTCATTGATACGCCCGGTCACGTGGACTTTGGCTACGAAGTTTCTCGTTCGCTGGCCGCCTGCGAAGGGGCCGTTCTTCTCGTCGATGCCAGCCAGGGCATTCAGGCCCAGACGCTGGCCAACTGCTACCAGGCCATTGAAAACAACCTCGAGATAGTCGCCGTTCTCAACAAGATCGACCTGCCCGCGGCCGACCCCGACCGTTGCCGCGAAGAGCTCGACCGGGTCCTCGGTATTCCCTCGGACCAGATCTTGACCATCTCGGCCAAGACCGGTGTGGGGGTGCCCGAGTTGCTGCGCGCCATCGTGGACCGTATTCCAGCACCCCAGGGCGACCCCGATGCGCCGTTGCGTGGTCTCATCTTTGACTCGCACTTCGATCAGTACCGGGGCGTGATCTCTTCGGTTCGCATCATGGAGGGCACACTGCGGGCCAACCAGAAGATTCGCTTGATGCAGGCCGGTAACAGTTACGACATTGAAGAGATTGGCAAGCGCACGCCCGCCATGCTGCCGCTCCCGGCCCTCGGGCCCGGTGAAGTGGGGTATCTCATCGCCGGCATCAAGGAAGTCGGATCGGCCAAGTCCGGTGAGACCGTCACCGACGCCGTGAAGCCGGCCACTGAAGCGTTGGCCGGATACCAGGACCCCAAGCCCATGGTCTTTTGCGGCATCTACCCCATCGACGGCGATGACTTGCCCGACCTGCGTGACTCCCTCGACAAGTTGAAGCTCAACGACGCGAGCATCACCTTTGAACCCGAGACCTCGCACGCGCTCGGGTTTGGCTTTCGTTGCGGATTTCTCGGACTGCTCCACATGGAGATTGTGCGCGAGCGTCTCGAACGCGAATTCGACCTCGCGATTATCGCCACGGCCCCCTCAGTGGTGTACCGGGCTTATCTAACCGACGGCACCGAGCAGTACATCGACAACCCAACCGAGATGCCCGAAACCAGTCGAATCGATCACATCGACGAGCCGATGTTGGACATCTCCATCCTCACCCCCTCGGAGTATCTCGGCGCCGTGATGGACCTCTGCCAGTCCCGTCGTGGCGAGATGACCAAGATGGACTATCTCTCCGTCGAGCGTGTGGAGATTCGCTACAAGATTCCTCTCGCCGAAGTAGTAATCGACTTCTTTGACGCGCTGAAGAGTCGCACCAAGGGCTACGCCAGTTTGGACTACGAGCCCGGTGAGTACATCACCAGCCAGCTCGTCCGCGTTGATCTCCTTATTAACGGGGCGGCCGTGGACGCCTTCTCGACGATTGTCCATAAGTCCAATGCCGAGTACTACGGACGTCGCATGGCGGAGCGCCTCAAGGAACTGATTCCCCGCCAGATGTTCGACGTGCCGATTCAGGCGGCCATTGGTGGTCGCATCATCGCCCGTGAAACGGTGAAGGCCATTCGCAAGGACGTGCTGGCCAAGTGTTACGGCGGTGACATCACTCGAAAGCGCAAACTTCTAGAGAAGCAAAAAGAAGGTAAGAAGCGCATGAAGAACATCGGTCGCGTCGAAGTGCCGCAAGAGGCCTTCGTGGCGGCCCTCAAACTCGAGGACTAGTCGCCACGCGCTTCACGATGCCACGGCATGGTGACTCCAGATTTTGAGGCGAGGGAAGCGAATTCTCCTCCTCAGCGCCGGGGTTCAGTCAGCACGTTTTCTCTGGCACTCGGTAGGATTGAGTGCCAGAAGGAGGATCGATGACGCGCCGCGCCCCACTCACCACACCAGAATCAGCCGACGACATGGATGCTCGCAAGGCCGCCGTCCTCGCCGCCGTCGTCACGGCGCACATCGAGACCGCTCACCCCGTTGGTTCGCAGACAATTCACGACTCGGCCGGCATTACAGCCTCACCGGCCACGATTCGCAGCGAGCTGGTCGCCCTCGAGCGTTCCGGGTACCTCCAGCAGCCCCACACCTCGGCCGGTCGAGTGCCGACCGAGAAGGGCTATCGCTACTTTGTCGACCACCTCGGTCGCGGCAAGCTCTCACCCCCCAAAGTGCAACAGCTCAGCACGTTCATTGGATCGGTCCAGGGCGAACTGAAGTCGGTCTACGAACAGATTTCGACCAAGCTCTCGGATGTCACTCGGTATCCGGCCGTCATCGTCGGTCCCGGTCACATCAACACCACGGTCCGTGACGCCCACCTCGTTGATTTTGGCCAGCGTCGGATTCTGATTGTCCTCACCATGTCTGACATGGATGTTCAGAAGTTGACGGTCTCGCTGGACTTTGATGTTTCGACGCAAGACGTGTCCGATGCGGCGCAGCAGCTCAAGGCCATTCTCATCGGCACAACGGTTCGCGACCGCATCGAACTCCCGGCCGTCTCGACCAACCCGGCACGACTGGTTCGCCAGGCGGTCGAGGCCATCTGGAGTGAAGCGGGTGAGACCGAAGGTGAGCAGGTCTTCGTTGGAGGTACCTCCAAAGTGGCCGA
The DNA here is from genome assembly GCA_037134255.1 of Actinomycetes bacterium. Taxonomy (GTDB): domain Bacteria; phylum Actinomycetota; class Acidimicrobiia; order Acidimicrobiales; family RAAP-2; genus RAAP-2. Next base: position 7,532 of record JBAXMO010000039.1, read on the forward strand.
CTCCTTCGACACGCTCGAGACGACTCGCCAGGTACTCGACGTTTTGGAAAAGCAACTCGTCATCGTCTCGCTCTTTAAAGATCTCCTACAGCGTGGTGCTTCGGTCTCGATTGGTTCTGAGCACGGGTATCTCCCCCTGGCCGAGTGCGCCGTAGTGGTAGCGCCACTGATGATCGACGGCCAGAACGCCGGTGCCGTTGGCCTCTTGGGCCCCACTCGTATGAAGTACGGCGAAGCGATTGCCGCCGCTGACGTTGTCTCCGAGCAGCTCGCCGGTCGCCTGAGCGTTGAGGCCCAGCGTGGCTAGTCCCAATCTCTATCATCTGCTCGAAGTTGATGACTCGGTATCGAACGACGATCTGAAGAAGGCCTATCGACGCTTGGCTCGTCAATATCACCCCGATGCCAATCCCGGTGACACTGAAGCCGAAGCTCGCTTCAAGGAGATCTCGCAGGCCTACGAAATTCTTTCGGACCCCGACCGTCGAGCCCACTACGACCGTTTTGGTTCAGACGTCAACGGCCAGGCGGGCTTTGACGGAGGTTCGGTCCAGGACCTCTTCGACATGTTCTTTCAGGGCTTCGGCGGTGGCGGCGGACAACGGCGCAGCGGCCCTCAGCCCGGACCCGACGCTGAAGTCTCACTCCGTATTACGTTGCACGAAGCGGCCTTCGGTATTAGTCGTGAAGTAACCGTGACGTTGCCGGTCGCCTGCTCGCACTGCGATGGCAAGGGTGCCGCGCCCGGCACATCGGCCAAGACGTGTGGCACGTGTGGTGGTGCCGGTCAAGTGCGACGGGTTCGTAACTCCATGCTCGGCCAGATGGTCACCGCCTCACCGTGTAGCGCTTGCAGCGGGTACGGCAGTACTTTTGAAAAGCCCTGTACCGAGTGTCGCGGCGAAGGTCGCCGTAACGATAAGAAGACGATCACAATCGCCGTCCCGTCGGGAATCGAGCACGGGTCGACCATGCGTCTCAGCGGTTACGGCCCGGCCGGCCAGCGCGGTGCCCCCAACGGCACGCTCTTCGTCCACCTCCTCGTCGAAGATGATGATCGCTTTGAGCGCAACGGGGATGATCTCCATCACGAGGCCACCATCTCCTTCACCCAAGCCGTCCTCGGTGGCACCGTCACCGTCCCGACGCTGGAAGAAGACGAAGTTGTCACTATTCCGCCGGGTAGCGCCCACGGCACCATCCTGCGAGTCCGCGAAAAGGGCGTTCCCCATATGCGCCAACGTGGCCGCGGCGATCTCTACGTTCACCTCGCTATTGAGGTTCCAGCCGAACTGGACCAAAATGCCGAGAGCATCCTCCGCGAGTTTGCGGCGGCGCGGGGGGAAGATGTAGCTGAGGCGGCGCACGGTCTGTTCTCACGGAAGAAGGCGAGCAAGAAATGAGTCTCAAGGATTTCGAGCGACGCGTTGACGCGTTGACACAAATGCGCGTGGCCGATGTAGCAACTCCCGTGTTGAGCAAGGACGATGCGCACCATCTCTTTAAGGTGCTGCGCGCCGATGCCGGTGAGGAGATCGTCGTGACCGACGGTCAAGGTAAGTGGGCCTTCGCCGCCGTAGGCGACAAGGCCATCACCCGTACGTCGGAAGTCGAAGAAGATCCGGAGCCCTACCCCACGGAGTTGTTCCTCGTCCCCTTGAAGGGCGACAAGTCTGAACTGGCCGTTTCGAAGTTGGTCGAACTCGGTGTGACGAGCATTACTCCAGTGATCTCAGCGCAGATGTCCGTGAAGTTCAAGGGTGAGCATCGCGACAAGGTTCTCGACCGCTGGCGCCGCATTGCTGAAGAGTCGAGTGGCCAGTGCCGTCGGACTTACGACATTGTTATTAATGATCCCGTTAATGTCAGCGACGTCCCCTTAGACGTAGCCGTGGCCGAACCAGGTACAACCGGATCGCTTCGAGGCGTTCGCGCTATCGCCATTGGACCAGAAGGTGGCTGGGCGTCCGATGAGTGGCCACAGAACCAGGCTCGCATTGGCCTCGGCAACACCGTGTTGCGCGGGGAGACGGCTGCCATTGTGGCGGCCACCTTGCTCGTACTACGGGGCGAAGGCTGGGCCGTGACTTCGTATGAGGGTGCTGTTCGCAATAACGGCTTTATTCAATGAGCGACTGTCTCTTTTGCAAAATTGTGGCCGGGGAAATTCCTTCGACCATGGTGGCGGAGAACGATGTGGCCTACGCCTTTGATGACATCGCCCCCACCGCACCGGTGCACGTGCTCGTGATACCCAAACACCACATCACGAGTGCTGATCACTTGCCGAGTGATCACAACGGCATCTTGGATGAAATGGCCCTCTTGGCCCAACAGGTGGCTGACGCCAAAGGCATACGCGAGTCGGGCTACCGTCTCGTTGTGAACGTTGGTCGTGACGGACAGATGACAGTGCCGCATCTCCATCTCCACGTGATTGGTGGACGTCTCATGGAGTGGCCCCCCGGATGAGTTTGCCTTCGTCGGACGGAACGTTCGATACGGTCACGACCTACGTGCCCAATACCAATCTGATGTCGGGCCTCCTGGGTCCGCGCGATGAGTATCTGCGCGTCATTGAATCGGCCTTTCCGGCCGTGACAATCCGCGTGCAGGGCAATCAGATCGCCGTCACGGGTCCAGATGCCCCTCGTGTGCTTCGCCTCTTCGATGAGCTCGTCCTTCTCCTCGAGAGCGGCCAATCACTCAACGCCACCAAGATCGGTCGCACCGTCGACATGGTCCTTGACGACCTGCGCCCCAGCGAAGTGCTTCGTCACGAAGTAATGCGCGGGGCCAAAGGTAAAGCGATTCGCCCCAGTACGGCCGGCCAGAAGCGTTACAGCGACGCGATTAGTAGTTCAACGGTGACTTTTGGCATCGGTCCGGCCGGAACCGGAAAGAGTTATCTCGCCGTGGCCGCCGCGGTTCAGGCCCTCCAGCACCGTCAAGTTCAGCGCATCATCTTGACTCGTCCGGCCGTTGAGGCCGGAGAGCGACTGGGATTTTTGCCGGGTGACCTCATGGCCAAAGTCGACCCCTATCTTCGACCGCTCTACGACGCCCTGCACGAGATGCTTGGAGCTGACGGGACATTGCGTCTAATGGAGAAGGGCACCATCGAAGTGGCTCCGCTGGCCTTTATGCGAGGTCGCACCCTCAATGACGCCTTCATTATCTTGGACGAAGCGCAAAACACGACGCCCGAGCAGATGAAGATGTTCCTCACGCGTATTGGCTACGGCTCCAAGGCCGTCATCACGGGCGACCTCACACAGGTCGACTTGGGTGGTGGACGCAGCGGTTTGACTCTGGTTGAGAAAATTCTCGAAGGCGTTCCGGACGTCAGTTTTGTGCATCTCAATGCAAGGGACGTCGTTCGTGCCAAGATTGTGGCCGACATCGTCG
>JBAXMO010000040.1:0-10712 GCA_037134255.1 Actinomycetes bacterium
ATGCGCAGTGCCTGGGAGAAAGGTGTCATTCTCGGAGGCGTCTCGGCCGGCAGTCTCTGCTGGCACGTGGGCGGCACGACCGACTCCTTCGGGCCGGAACTCCAACCCGTGACCAACGGCCTTGCCCTCCTGCCGTACGGCAACGGCGTGCACTACGACAGTGAGGCCCAGCGCCGACCGCTACTTCACTCGCTCGTAGCCGACGGCACGATGCCCGAAGTGAACTACGCCACTGACGACCGCATTGGGCTCTGGTACGAAGGGACAGACTTGGTACGCGTGATGGCCGATCGCGAGTACGACCTCGAAACGGGACCAGCCGCCTATCGCGTGGTGCGCACGGCTACGGGCGTCGAAGAGACCCGTCTGCCCATTGGTGATGTAAAAAATTGAGGGTCGCTCCTGCGGACGCACCACTCAGTCCGTAACATCGTGCGGTGAGCGAGTCCCCCAGCGATCTGACCTATCGCAAGTTGCCGGCGCGCCGAGTCGCTCGAGTCCTCGTCATCGTCGCGCTCGTGGTCACCGGTATCGGGAGTTACTCGCGACTGCAACACCGGCAGCAGATCATGAGCGCCGCTAACTGCGACCGGCAGGAACAATGCTTTCGCTCAACGGAGCAGATCGACTTTCCCACCTACGGCAACGTCTATCCCAGCAATCTTCCTGACTGCCTCTTTGCGGCCGCAGCCGATTGGCGCATCGTCGTGCGCCATCAAACACCATCGTCGGCCGATGTCATCGCCGACTATCGCCGGGCTACCACTGGTGGCTCCATCCCCTTCGACGATTTTTATCGCTACTGGACACAACACGGCATCGCCGGCCAACGTATTACCGGTTGGCACACCATCAACATGGTCGGCGTCGATGACGTCGAGTCGGCCGTACGCAAAGACAAGGCCCTCCTGGTCATCTTTATCTTCCACGACGGCGACACGGTGGGTGGCGTGCGAGCCGGAGTCGGCGGCCACGCGGCCATCATCGATGGCTATAGCTCGAAAGGTCCCCTCGTGGTGACGTGGGGTACGACGTATCAAATGACGTGGTCCGAGTACTGGACCAGCGTGCGTTCGCTCTACGCGATTGAGCGTTAGGCCCAACCGCCGGCGAACCAGGTGGCCTGGCCCGTGGCGAATCGCGTCGTGCCGTCCACGTAGGGCAAGCAAAAGTGAGCGAACTCCGTTACGGTGCCGAGACGACGCATGGGAACTTGCTGTTCGATGAGCGCTCGAACGGCGGGGTCGTTACCACCAGTGGCGCGGAGGAACTCGGGGAAGTCCATGAAGTTCGTGCCCACCACGTTAACTTGGATGTTCTTGCGCACGAACTCCTCGGCAACATTGCGCGCCAACATTGTGGCGGCGGCGCGAGCCGTGGAGTAGAGCGGGGCACCAAACGTTGGTCGGGCGGCCGTGGCGCTGGTGATGACGAGAATCTGTCCGTCGTTCTGCGCTTCCATGATTGGGAGCACGGCCTTTAAGAAGTGGTACGGGCGCTCGACGCAGCCGTGCATCACACTCTGCAAGTCCTCCACCGTGGAGTCGAGGAAAGGTCCGACGACGACACTGCCGGAGAAGATCATGGCGGCATCGATGCGACCGAAGCGCTCCACACCGGCGGCGACAAAGGCCTGGAAGTCTTCGGCCGAGCGGGCGCGGGGGCCATCGGGCACGTTGACCACCGTCGCGCCGAGGGTTTCGAGTTCGGCGATCTGCTCAGGAGAGGCCTTGCCGACAACGAGGTCGTGGCCACTCGAGGCGAGCATGCGGGCGAGATCGGGACCGCAGTAGGTACTGACGTCATTAAGTAGGGCGACGCGGCGCTGAGTGGTTGTCATGATGCTCCTTTGAGTTCTACGGCTAGATTCTGTCATAAGTTATGCCAAATCATTAGGAGCAAAATGTCGACCTTTCTCGAAATCAGCCGGGCCTCGATGCACGAAGCCACGATGCAGGAATCTCCGGCCGCCGAACTCGGCGCCAACCAAGTACGGCTCAGCGTTGACCGCTTTGGCATTACGGCCAACAACATCACCTACGGCGTCTTTGGCGTCGCGATGCGGTACTGGGAATTCTTCCCCGCCGCTGATGGAGAACACGGTCGCCTCCCCGTCTGGGGCTTTGGCACGGTCGTAGAGAGTCGCCACCCCGACATCGCCGCCGGTCGCCGCCTCTACGGCTACTGGCCCCTCGGTACCGAACTCGTCGTCACGGCCGGCCGGATGGACGAGCGCAGCTTCGTCGACGTTGCCGCACACCGCCACGATCTGCCCTCGCCCTACAACCGCTACATCTTCACGGACCACGACCCGGCCTACCGCGTCGAGCGTGAAGACATGCAGATTCTGCTCTGGCCCCTCTTCTACACATCCTTTATGGTCGAGGACTTCTTGGATGACAACGCCAACTTCGGCGCCGCCACCACGGTGATCTCTTCGGCTTCGTCCAAGACGGCCATTGGGGCGGCCTACCTCCTGAAGCGCCGCGGCGCCAGCAAGGTCATCGGCCTGACCTCGGCATCGAACGTGGAGTTCACCAAGTCACTCGGTTGCTACGACGAAGTACTCAACTACGACGAGATCGAGAGCCTGCCAACGGCACTTACGACCTACGTCGACATCTCGGGTAACCGTGACGTGCTGCAGCGCGTTCACCACCACTTCGCCGACAAGCTCACCTACTCCATGATCGTCGGCGACACCCACTGGGATGCCGAAGCGAAACTGCAGTTGCCGGCCGTGGGACCCAAGCCCGAGTTCCTCTTCGCCCCCGTCCAGATTGCCAAGCGAACCAAGGACTGGGGACGCGACGAACTCGAGAACAAAATCATGGCCTCGTGGCACGACTTCACCGACTGGTCGACGACCTGGCTCGAAGCTCGCGAAGCTCGCGGCCCCGAAGCAATCGCCACGGCCTACCACGACGTCCTGAACGGCCGTGTCGGCCCAACCGTCGGCATGGTCTGTACCTTTTAGTCCAGTGAGCAATGTGGTCGACACACAAGACGGGCGTACCGCGCGCCGGAGTAAGAACCACGAACTCGTGCTCGACGCCGTCTTGGAACTCTTTACGTCCGGCAACTTCAACCCCACCCCGGAAGAAGTGGCGACCCAGTCCGGCGTCTCACTTCGTTCGGTCTATCGCTACGTGTCGAGTCGCGACCAACTTTTTGAGCAGGCCATTGCCCGTCACCTCAAGAAAACGGCCAATCTCTGGATCTTGGACGAACCAATGAACGAGTCCTTCGCCTCACGGCTCGACCACTTTCTCGAACACCGACTCCGCCTCTACGAGGCCGTCGCGGCGAGCAACCGGGCCAGCCGAGCCTTTTCGCTCACCCACGAGAACGTGCGAGCCCGCCTCAACTTGGCTCGTACAGTCCTGCGCGACCAGGCGGAGCGTCAGTTCGCCCCTGAACTCGAAGCTCTCACAGCCGCACGCCGGCGACAAGTGGTCGCCACGATGGAGTCCCTAACCCAACTCGAAGGTCTCGACTCGATGATTCATCTCCAGCACCTAAGTTTGCGCGAGACCCGCGAAACGTTGCACCACCTACTCACACTTCTTCTCAACCCCTCACCGAAAGGAACCGCATGAAGCGCATTGAACCATTTGAAGGTGTCATCGGCAAGACCGTGGCCGAGTCCACCCCGTGGTGGCCCACCAAAGCCCACCCCGGCGAAGATGCTCCCAACGTGGTCGTCATCTTGGTCGACGACCTCGGCTTTGGCCACTTCAACTGCTTTGGTGGCGACATCTCAACGCCGAACATCAATCGCTTGGCCGATAAGGGACTGCGCTTCTCCAACTTCCACGTGACGCCACTCTGCTCACCCACACGCGCAGCACTCCTTACGGGACGCAATCACCACGAAGTCGGTATGCGCTCCATCTCGAACTTCAACACGGGCTTCCCCCACATGCGCGGTCACGTTTCGAACCACGCCGGCACCATCGGCGAAGTACTGCGCGACAAGGGGTACGCCACCTTCGCGATTGGCAAGTGGCACCTCTGTCCCATGGAATCGGCCTCCGCCGCCGGTCCCTACGACCAGTGGCCGTTGCAGCGCGGCTTCGACCGCTTCTACGGATTCTTAGACGGTGAGACGGACCAGTTCTCCCCCGACCTCACCTACGACAACCACCGTGTCGATCCCCCTAAGACTCCCGCAGAGGGCTACCACCTCACCGAAGACTTGGTCGACAAGGCTCTCCTCTTTATCCGTGACACCAAGTCGATTCGTCCCGACCGACCATTCTTTACGTACTTCGCCTTGGGCGCCATGCACGCCCCCCACCAAGCGCCGGCCTCGTACATCGAAAAGTACAAGGGTCAGTTCGATGACGGTTGGGACGCCGCTCGTGAGCGCGTTTTTGCCCGTCAACTCGAAATGGGTCTCATCCCCGAAGGCACCCAGCTCGCACCACGTAACCCCGGTGTCGAAGCGTGGGACTCGTTGCCCGAGAACCAGCGTCGCCTGGCCGCTCGCCTCCAAGAGGCCTACGCCGGATTCTTGGAGCACACCGACGAACAGCTCGGTCGCTTCATGGACGAACTGGAACGACTGGGCCAACTCGACAACACGTTGATCTTCTTGATGTCCGACAACGGCGCCAGCCAAGAAGGTGGCCCCTTTGGTGTCATGCACGAGATGAAGTTCTTCAACATGATCTTGGAAACCCCCGACGAAGCGATCGCTCGCATCGACGACATTGGTGGGCCCCACAGCCACACCAACTACCCGTGGGGCTGGGCCCAGGCCGGCAACACGCCCTTTAAGTGGTACAAGCAGAACACCCACGAAGGCGGCGTGCACGTGCCGCTCATCGTGCGTTACCCCAAGGGTATTGAGGACAAGCACCAAGGTGAACTACGTCACCAGTTCCACCACGTCACCGACATCGCTCCGACGATCTACGACGTGTTGGGTATTGAGGTTCCCGAAACGTACCGCGGCTACGAGCAGATGCCCGTCTCGGGTACCTCGCTGCAGTACGCCTTTGCGAATCCCGACGAGCCCTCGCACAAGTTGGTGCAGTACTTCGAGATGACCGGTCACCGCGCCATCTACGCCGAAGGGTGGAAGGCCGTGACCCGTCACGAGCCCGGCACCAGCTTCGACGACGACACCTGGGAGCTCTACAACGTCGAGGTGGATCGTTCCGAGTGCAACGACCTCGCCGCCGCCGAGCCCGAGCGTTTGGCCGCCATGATTGAGCTGTGGTGGGCCGAGGCCGAGGAGCACAACGTGTTGCCGCTGGACGACCGCGGAATTGAGCTCTTCGGTGCCCGCTTCGTTGACCGCACGCCGCACCCAACGTCACGCAAGTACGTCTACTACCCACCGATGTCACCGATTCCATCACAGGCCGGTCTCGCCATCGCGGGACGCAGCTGGGACCTCGATGCCCACATGACTCGCGCCGCGGGTCAGCAGGGTGTGATTCTGGCGACCGGTAGTGAGAACTCCGGTATCAGCATCTTCGTCAAGGATGACCACGCCTACTTGGACTACAACGCCTTTGATGATCACGCCGTTCTCAAGAGTACGTTGGCCGTCCCTCTGGGCGAGTCCAAGGTGACCCTGCAGTTCCGGCGCACCGGTCGTGGCGGAACGGCCACCTTCTTCATTAACGATCAAGAGGCCGGCACCTGTGAGATTCCCTTCGTGATGCGCGTGATTTCTAGCGTCGGCACCTCGGTCGGCACCAACCACGGATCGTCAATCAGCCCCCTCTACGAAGCGCCCTTCACCTTCGATGGGGTTCTCGACCGCATCGAAGTGCATCTGGCGCAACCCCGTCGTGACCAGGAGGCCGAAGTGGTGGAATCAGAGGCTCGTTCGATTATGGGTCGCCAGTAACGCACCGTCCCGTGGGTCTTAGACCTGCCACAATGAAGAGATGAGTTCCCCGGTGAAGCGACTGGTCAACCACGCCGCGTACCGGCGCCGTCGACTTCGCCAGCACTGGCGCTCGGTAGTCATTGGGGGCCACGATGCGACCAAGGCTCTCTGGATTAGCTCGTGGCAGCGCAGTGGCTCGACCTGGTTGGCCGAAATGCTCGCCTCACCACCGCGCACACGGCTCGTGTACGAACCGGCCAATATTCCCGACGGCTACTTCGACGGCGCCGACGCCGCGCTTAGCGCACCCCCACTGGACTCCCCTGTGCACGCCTCGGCCGTGGTTGAAGGCCTATCGGGCACGGTCCGCCACTGGTGGAGTGATCAGTTCAACCAGACCCATCTGCCCCAGCGCCTGGTCGCCAAGGATGTCCGGGCTCTCGGAGTAGCGGGCCAGGTTGCCGAAGCGCTCGGCACGACGCCCATCATCATTTTGGTTCGCAACCCCATTGACGTGGCCACTTCGACGATTCGTCTCGGTTGGTTCGACCCAGCCCTCGATGCCCACACCGCATTTCTCAGTGAAGTCACGCGGTGGTGTGAGTACCACGAGCGCGCCCTTCGTGACGAGCGACTCCATCGAGCGCTCTGGGTGAGTTACGAAGAACTCGAGGCCGCACCCCTCGACGAGTTGACCAAACTGCGCACCTATCTTCTGACTTTTTCGTCAACCTGGCGCGCACTCGACCTCACCACTCTTGACACCACCCGTCGCTCGGCGACCGACTTCACGAATACCTCGGGGCCAAGGTTGGATCCCGCGTGGAGTACCGAGGCCGCGGCCGTCGTGGACCGCTCGCCCTTCGCCGCTCTCTACGGATCGACGGCGGCACAGCCGCACGCCCTGGCCACGCTGGTCAACGCGGCGCGGGCAAGGTAGGGCGAAGCGATGGAACTGGCCGCCCTCTACCTCCCACAGTTTCACCAGATTCCCGAGAACGATGAGTGGTGGGGTGAAGGCTTTACCGAGTGGACCAATGTCCGCAAGGCCCAGCCACTTTTTCGTGGTCATCGCCAACCCGTCGTGCCCGGTGAACTCGGCTACTACAACCTGCTCGATCCGGCCATTCGTGAAGCCCAAGCCGAACTGGCTCGTCAACACGGCATCACCTCGTTTTGTTACTGGCACTACTGGTTCGGGGGCCAGCGCATTTTGGAACGGCCCCTCGACGAGGTGATCGCGCAACGAGCCCCCGACTTCCCGTTCTTTGTCGGTTGGGCCAATCAGTCCTGGACCGGCATCTGGCACGGCGCCCCAAACCGCGTCCTTATCGAACAGACCTACCCCGGCCCCGAAGACGACCGGGCCCACTTCGAAAGCCTCCTACCGGCCCTGCGTGATGAGCGCTACGTCACGATTGACGGTAGGCCCTTCATCTTGATTTTTCGGCCCATGGAACTACCGAACCCGCGGGCCTTCGTTGACAGCTGGCAGCAGATGGCTCGCGAGGCCGGTCTCCCCGGCCTCTACCTGGTGGCCTGGGTCGAGGGTCGCCCCTGGGGCGTGCAGTACACGACGCACCACGCCGACGGCTTTGACGCCGGGCTCTACGTCGAGTTTCCCTTCGAGCGAAACCTCGTTTCCAAGGTCCGCGATCGCCTCGCCGCACGGAGTGAGCGGTTCGGTCCGACTCGCTACCACTACACCTCGCTCCCCCCGCAGCCTCGCCAACCTCTCGACGGTGTGCTGCATCCGAGTATTCAACCCAACTGGGATAACACGCCGCGCTCCACCCGTCGCGGCGCGGTGGCCCTCAACACGTCGCCCGCGGCCTTCCAGCGACACGTCACCGATGCCCTGCAGCGCGAAATCGCCCGTGAGCCTCGAGCGGAGAATCGTCTCGTCGTGGTGAAGAGTTGGAACGAGTGGGCCGAAGGCAACTATCTCGAACCAGATGAGCGGTACGGACGACAGTGGCTCGAAGCAGTACAACGAGCGCGCCGGGAGGTCGAAGGACGATGAACGTAACAGTGGAGTACAGCGACGACGGCACGGTGGCCACCTGGTGGCTCGATCGGCCCGAAGCGCGCAACGCCGTCAATCTCGCCATGTGGGAAGCCCTTCGTGAGGTGGCTGAGGCGGCCAATAAGAACGCTGATCTGCGCGTCGTAATAATCAGGGGTCGCGGGGGGCACTTCTCGGCCGGTGCCGACATCGCGAGTCTCGGCCGAACACTGGCCGCCGACCACGACGGTTCTTCCTATCGCGCGACCAATCTGGCGGCCGAACGGGCCATCACCTCACTGCGGATGCCCACGATCGCCGTTATCGAGGGCTTCTGTGTCGGTGGTGGCGTCCAGATCGCTTTGGCCTGCGACATCCGTATCGCCGACCGTGGCTCGACGTTCGGCGTCACTCCAGCCCGCTTGGGAATCAGCTATCCCGTTGTCGCACTCCAACGTCTCGTCGCCATTGCGGGCATGGGACTGGCGACGGAACTACTGCTGGCCGGCGAGATGATCCCCGCCACCCGGGCGGCCGCCACCGGACTGATTCAACACGTCACCGACGACCTCGACCAGAGCGTCAACGAGATGGTTGCGGCGTTGCTCCAACGCTCTCCCTTCACCCAAAGTGCCACCAAGCAACTTCTCAACGCCATGATCGAGGCCGTCGATCTTGCTGATCTAGGTCACGACATGGAACAGGCCTCGCTCACTTCGCCCGATCTCGATGAGGGACTGGCCGCTTTCGGTGAAAAACGTCCCCCTCGATTTACCTTTCGCCCCTAAGGGTTGGTGAGTACGCTGAATGCGTGGCTCGAAGCACTAGTAAGAAAAACAAGACTCGTCGCGCGACGGCCGACGCTCCCCCTATGCGGCTCGCCCGCCTCACAGTCGTCGGGGCCGGGATTCTCATTACGGCGATTCTCGTAGTCGTCGTGACTGGTAACCGAGGCTTCTCCTTCGCCTCGGAGGCCACCGTCACGACACTGCCCCCAACCACTGTGGCGACCACCACGGTGCCCCTCCACCAAGTAACACCCGGTGGAACCCAGGCCTCCCTGCGCCACCTCTCTCTCTGGAAGACCATTGGCGGGCCAATCTCCCCTAAGAGCGTGGTGGCCACCAACACCGGACTGGTGATGGCGCAGAACATGATGTACCGCCACACCATGACCGTCTATAACTCGCAGGGCGCCCTCGTAAAGACGATTCCCGACGCCGTTCGCCTCGCCGACTTTGGTCGTCCGGGTCACCCGGGTTACTCCCGTGGTGCCCCCGTGGAGGCGGCCGTCACGCCCGACGGTACGCACATGTGGGTCTCGAACTACTCGATGTACGGCGCCGGCTTTGGGCCCGAGGGCGACGACAACTGCTCCCCCGGATCATCTCGGGCCCGTGGCGTTTCCAACAGTTACGCCTATCGCATTGATCTCAAGACCTTCAAGATTGACGCCGTCGTCGAGGCTGGGATGGTGCCCAAGTACCTCGCAGTCTCGCCCGACGGCAAGACGCTGGTGATTTCGAACTGGTGCTCGTGGGACGCCGACATTGTCGACCTGAGCACCAACAGAGTGGTGGCTCGCGTGCCCGTGGGTGCCTACCCCCGCGGCATCGCTATTAGCCCCGACTCCACGACGGCGTATGTCGCCATCATGGGTAGCAACGTCTTGGCCCAGGTCAACTTGGCAACGCACAAGGTCGTTCGACAGATCTCCGTCGGCTCCAACGTGCGCCACGTCGTTATTGACCCCATCGATGGTCGCTTCCTCTACGCCTCGCTAAACGCCTCGGGTGTCGTCGTCAAGCTCGATCGCATCTCGGGGCGCATCATCAGTCGCATTCACACCGGAGCGGGCTGTCGCACGTTGGCTATTTCGGGTGACGGCACAGCCCTGTTTGTCGTGAACTACGACTCCAACACCATGACGATGCTGCGCGCCAGTGATCTGCACGTGATTCAAAATGTGGCCACCGGCACTCACCCCGTCGGCGTGACCTACGACGGTAAGACTGGTCGCGTCTGGGTGGCCGTCTACACCGGTGAGCTCATGATTTTCAACACTAAGTAGGAGTAACGATGCCGCTCGATGCCGCTTCCCAATTTGTCAACGACCTCGTCGCCGGGGGCCGGGGCGAACACCCCGCACCCCAAGACCACGTCACACTGCGCGAGGCCTGGGACGCCATGTTCGCCGCCCTGCCACCAACGGTGCTCGTGAGTGGGCGTCGCGACATCAAGGTCGCCGGTTGTCCCGCCATTGTGCTCACCCCACCGTCAAGGCCCACTGACCTACTCGTCTGGTTCCACGGAGGTGGTTGGGTCATTGGCAGCCCCGAACTTTCACTCGGCGAAACTGACCGACTGGCCACTCTCGGCGAAACCGTAGTTCTGTCACTGGACTACCGCATGGCACCCGAGCACCAGTTCCCGGCCGCCTACGACGACGCCGTCGCCACAGTGGCCTGGGCCATGGAGCACGCCGAAGAACTGGGTATTGACCCCACCAAGATCAGCGTCGGCGGTGACAGTGCCGGCGGCAACCTGGCCGCCGCCGTGGCCCAGCGCTTCGGCTCGCAACTGCGGGGCCAGCTGCTCGTCTACCCCGCCGTCGATGCGGCCCGTCAATCTGCGGCGTCGGAACTCTACGCCGAGGGTTATCTCTTAAACACGCCCACGATGTCGTGGTTCTCCGACCAGTACTTCGGGACTCAGGACCGCACCGACGTGCGCTGCAGTCCACTCCGGGCCAGTGACGAAGTACTGGCCACGCTCGCACCGGCCCACGTCGTGATTGCCGAATATGACCCCCTGCGCGACGACGGCTTTGACTACGCCGAACGGTTGCGGGTGGCGGGG
>JBAXMO010000041.1:0-10704 GCA_037134255.1 Actinomycetes bacterium
ACCAACCTGCCCAACTTGTCCTGGACCGGTCCAGGACAAGTTGGGCAGGTTGGTGAAGAGCATGCCGCGATAGGTCACTGAGTTGGCGAAGTTCACGTCTTCCCCGGCGACAGTGAAGTTCACGTCGCCGAGCACGGAGAGATTAAATCCCGTCGCCGTGATAACGATGTCCGCGGGAATGGATACTCCGTCAAGAGTTTCGATTCCATCGGCTGTGAAGGTCTTAATCTCGTCGGTGACCATGGAGACTTTGCCCTCGGAGATCTTGGCGAAGAGATCACCATTCAAAATGCGACAGACCCGCTGATCTTGGGGCAAGTGGCGAGGCGTGAAGTGGCGCTCGACGTCGTAGCCCTCGGGTAGTTGCTTGGCCACCATCGAGATCAGCGTGGACTTAGAGATATCGGGGTGGAGCTGCTGGATCTGGACTAGTGACTGCATTTCCGCCACGGACTTGCGACGGACAATCTCGTGGATCCACTCCTCCGGCGTGTCGTACTGACGTAGCTGGTCGGCCAGAGGCTCGACGTTGGGACTCTGAAAGAAGTAGGTCGGTGAGCGCTGTAACACCGTGACGTGGGCACTCTCGTCGGCAATATTCGGCACCAGCGTCGCCATGGTGGCACCAGAACCAATAACGACGACCCGCTTACCGGCCAGCTCAATGTCGGTCGGCCAGTTCTGAGGGTGGATGACTTGTCCCTTGAACGAGGCAAAACCCGGCCACTCGGGGGTGTAGCCCGCTTCATGGCGGTAGTAGCCGTGACACATCCACAGGAACTTGGTCGTTAGCGAAAACGCTTCGGTACCGTGCATTCCGCGAACGGTCCAACAAGCGGCGACGGGGTCCCAACTGGCATCGGTGATCTGGCGGTTAAAGAAGAATTTGTCGGTGAGCTGGAACTCGTCAATCGTCTCGCCGATGTACTGCTGGATGGTTGCGGCGTCGGCGTAGGGAGCACCGACCCACGGCTTAAAGGAGAAGCCCAACGTGTAGGCCTCGGTGTCGGTGCGCACGCCGGGGTACTTGTGAATCAGCCACGTGCCACCGAATGACTCGTGGGTGTCAACAACGGCAAACCTTGGAGCGAGTGGTGAATGAGCCAAGTGGTAGGCCGCGTTAACGCCGGACAGTCCGGCCCCGACGACGAGAACATCAAGGTCAGTAGGCAAGGTTCCAGAAGTACTCATGGGCATTCACTCTTTCAACCAGCACGATGGGGGGTGCTGGAACTCTTATCAGTAACGCTAGGGCTTAGGACTCACTGATGGCCAACCAGCGCTCTTCGGCCTCTTGTAACTCTTGGCGCAGCGCGTTCAAGTCCTTGGTAAGTCGACCGGCCTCTTCATAGTCTGGCGTTGCGGCAATCTTTTCTGCCAGCTTGGCCACTTGTCGTTCGACCCGTTCGACGACCTTGCCGGCTTCTCGCAGCAGCTTGTTCTTTGAAGCCGAATCGGTCGGAGTAGCACTGGTGGTCGCGGCCACGGGCGAGTCAATGACACCCGCGGCCCGGGCAATCCACGCGTCAATCCCACCCGGCACGTCGGCGATTGAACCGTCGAGGTGCACCTCTAAGAGGCGATCAGTTGTTTGGCTGAGGAAGGCCCGGTCGTGCGAGACAACTATCAAGGTGCCCGGCCATTCGGAAAGAAACTCTTCAATGAGACGAATTGTTTCGAGGTCTAAGTCATTCGTCGGTTCGTCCAAGATCAGCACGTTGGGACGCTTCGACATCGCCAAGAGCAACTGCAGTCGACGACGTTCACCACCGGAGAGTTCAATCGCCTTGGACTGGGGCAACGATCCCGTAAACCAAAACCGCTTCATGAGCGCGACGTCGGCCGGTGATCCGGGAATCCCTCGCGGACCGGCGACGAGCTCCTGGACTGACTTGGAACCATCGAAGTCCTCACCGTGCTGGTCGAAGTAGGCCAGAACGACGGTGGGGCCGTGCTTCATGGTGCCCATGGTCGGCTCAGTCTTCTGCGCCAGGAGATTGACAAAGGTCGACTTGCCCGCCCCGTTGGGACCGACGATGCCGATGCGATCACCGGGACCGAGTTCCAGTGTGACGTCGCGAATAATTTCACGCTCAGCGTTGTAGGAGAAGTGAACGTTGTGGGCCTTGATAACGGTGTTGCCCAGTCGCGGCATATCGGCGGCCAAGTCCAACGTGCCGCTTCGGGCGGCCGCTTCGGGCGTGGCCTGCAACAGGCGCTGGGCGGCGTCAATGCGGGCTTGGGGTTTCGTCGCTCGCGCTTTTACGCCTCGTCGGAGCCACGCCAATTCGCGGCGAGCCAAGTTCTTACGAGTCTGTTCGGCCGAGGCGGCCTGCTCTTCGCGTTCGGCCTGGGTCTCGAGCAACTTCGAGTATCCACCGGCGTGGGTGTAGGTGTGACCGCGATCAATCTCCAGCATGCGGGTCGTCACCTGATCGAGCAAGAAGCGGTCGTGACTGACGAGCACGATGGCGCCCTTGAAGGCCTTGATCTGTTGCTCGAGCCACTCAATAGCTCCGAGGTCGAGATGGTTCGTTGGTTCGTCGAGGATCAGAACATCATCGGGATTGGCAAAGACGCGGGCCAGGGCCACGCGCTTGAGTTGGCCGCCCGAGAGGGCATTGATCTGGGTATCGACGGCTTGCAGCATGCCCAAACGATCGAGAGCGGCATCAATTTCCCAACCACTTCCGAGCGCCTCGCGGACCGTGCCTTCGGGTAGGTGGGGAATTTGTTCTAAGAACCCGACCGTGACGCCACGGCCTCGCGTGATGTTGCCGCCGTCGGGGGCTAGGTCGCCGGCCACAATTCGTAGGAGGGTCGACTTACCGGCCCCGTTGATGCCAACAACACCGATTCGGTCACCGGTTGAAATTGTGAGTCCGAGGTCGCGCAGCAAGGTCCGGTCGGAGCCCTCGAATGAGACACGTTGAAGATCAAGAAGAATGGCCAAGAGGTACTAAGGCTACCCACGGCTCGCAACGATGATGACTTAGGCGAAGGCTCCCGCGATGACGGTGAAGATTTCGTCACCGTGGTTGAGGACTAAGGAGACGTGTCCTTCCTCGGCGAGGTGACGGCTTTGGGCCGACGGAATGGTCGCCGCCAGGTAGTGGCCGTGACGCGGTGGGACCATCAAGTCGTGGTCTCCAAAAAATATTGTGACCGGAGTACTGATGGCGTCCAGGCTGAAGCCCCAGTCATGGATAAAGGCTTGATCGTCGTCACGAAAGCCGCTCGGTCCTCCCGAAAGGCCGTAGGCCAGAGCGCTCGCGATGAGCTCACGAGATGCCAGCGGAGCCATCGACTCTTTGTCAATCTCTGACAAGAGGCCGCCGAAGAGTTCAATGACATTGTCGGCCGTAGCGGCGCAAAATGCGTCGGTGGCGTGCTGCATGGCTTCGTCGTAAGCCGGCCCACCTTCCATGGCCAAGGCGAACTCTTCAATGTTCTCCGGACCCATGCCTTCGGTCCAATCAAAGTCGTCCACCACTGGGGCGACACCGGCGAGCGAGACGGCGAGCAGGCAGTTGGGATCAAGCGCGGCGCACGCGAGTGCGTGGGGACCGCCACCGGACCAGCCGACGGTGACGTAGTTCGTTCGTTCCAGGTGTGAGAGAACAGTCTGCACGTCGGCCACGACGTCAGAGACTGAACGTCCGGTGTGTGCCGTGGACTTGCCGTACCCGGCACGAGACATGCCAACAACAAAGAGTCCGAACTTCTCGGCCTGCTCAGCAAAGCCCTCCAGGAGAAAAACCGATCCTGGAGTGCCGTGGTGATACACCACGGTGGGATTGGAGGGATTACCAATAGTGGCGAATTCAATCAGACGACCGTCAGGAGTGGTGCAGGTTGTGGGAGAAAGAGTCATATCGAAACCTCGCTTGTTGTCGAGAGACTACCCAGCGTGGGGCGCGTTCGCATCTACCCGATAACTCGTCATAGAGAGCGATCCCATGGTGCAGCCTCGGGCGAAGGTCGAAACTGACGAATCAGTGGCTGCCGCGAGACCCGCGACGTAGGCCAAGGGCAAAAAATGGTCCGGGGTGGGTACCGCTAGGTCGTAGTCGGGGCTCGCTCGTAACTCCCCCAGATTGGCGGGCTCGTTACTCATGAGCTGGTGAGCGTCATCGTCGAAACGTTGCGCCCAGTCATAGCCGCGACCCTCGCCATCCCAGGCAACCTGTCGGAGATTGTGAACGACATTCCCGCTAGCGAGAATCAGTACACCCTCACTCATGAGGGGAGCTAACTTCGCGCCGAGCTCCAAGTGATATTCGAGAGGTCGCGTGGCGTCGATTGCCAACTGGACCACCGGCACATCGGCCCGTGGGTACATGTGGGCCAAGACCGACCACGTGCCGTGATCAATCCCCCACGATGAATCATCCAGCGCCACCAGATCGGGTTGGACCAGATCGGCCAACTGTCGAGCGAGATCCGGTGAGCCAGCGACCGGGTAGTCAAAGGCAAAGAGCTCCTGAGGAAAGCCGGAGAAATCGTGAATGACTCGAGGGTGTGCCATCGACGTGACGGCCGTCGTCTCGATATACCAGTGGGCCGAAATCGCCACGATGGCCCGAGGCCGGGGGAAGGAGACGGCCATCTCGCTCCACGCCGTGGTGAAACGATTTGTCTCCAACGTATTCATCGGACTGCCATGTCCCACGAAGAGTGCTGGGGTCAAGCTCATAGCGTCTCCTCGGTCATCGCTATATCCACCGTACGCCAAGCTCGATGGCGTCGGCCTACCCGGTAATAAAGGCCGGCGTCGAGGGACGAAGCGCCACGTTGTATTTCGTCGCGATAGCGCGGATGACGTAGGTCGCAAAAACATCACAGCCCACAGGGGTGTAGTGAATCAGGTCCAAACTTCGAACCTGCATGGGTTGATTATTCACTTTCGCGGTAGGTCGCACCGCTCCCGTGGACGAGGCGAAGACACTCCAGGTATCGATGTAGAACCCGCCAGGAACGCTGGCCATGACACCCTTGTAAATCGAGTTCATTGCCTTCATCGCTTGACGGTATCCACCGGTGCTGGAGACAGGCACCCCGACCCACACAATTTGCGCGCCGGAACGTTGAACAATGTTGGCGATCTGCCGGATACGAGCTTGATAGGCGGCCTGCCACGGCAACGTGAGTAGTGGCGCGGAACGACCGTTGGCATAAATCGATGAGTGATCATTCGCACCGACACAGACCACCACCACATCGGGATGCCAGCGACTCAAGTAGTCCGTGAGGTGAACGGGCCAGTTATAAAAAGAGTCGTGCACCAGCCCCGTGGAAACGACTCCTCGAGATATCAGCGCGACTGCCTTTTGGTTAGCAAACTCGTGCGTGAGGCCAATGCCTAAGTCGAGCCCCACCGAGTCACCAATCGCCAAAATCGTGCAGTGATTGGGTTGGGCCGGCGCAGAGGGTGGATCGGTCGGCGCCAACTGGAGTGCTGGACGCAAGAGACAGCGCGAGGGAGCCGGGGTCGCCGCTTGGGCCGCGGGAGTGCGCTCCACCATGACGAGGCTGAGTATGACGAGGACGAGTGCGACAAGACCACGAGCTACACGTCCCACATCTACCCCCCAACAAGAAATGTCGTGATCGCTTGGGCAATTTGTTGAGCGGCACGTTCTTGCCACGCGCCGTCCTGCATCAACCGAGCGTCACTGCTGTTACGCATGTTGCCACACTCAATAAGGACTTTGGGGATTGTGGTGAGATTAAGACCGGCCAAATCGCTGCGAGGCTGAATCCCCTGCGACCCGAGATAGTCACTGACGGGCATGACCGACTGAAACGAGCTCACCAACGTCTGTCCGAATTGTCGCGATGAGGTGACGACTGCACTGTTGGTGGAACTCGATACTGGGATCAAGACGGCAAAGCCGTGACCGGAACTCGATCCGCCGTCCCCGTGGAGGGAGAGAGCCACGTCACCATGAGCGTCATTACCGATCTTCGCTCGGGTGTTCACGCACGGTCCGACCGAAGCATTGTTACCCCGCGTCATTTCGACACTGGCTCCACTGGCCAGCAAGATCTCTCGGACACGCTGGGCCAGCGTGAAGGTGAACGTGGCTTCGGCGTAACCACTGTTTGTCGCTGTCCCCGTGGTGTCACAGACCTTTTGACCCCGACCGTCCGGAACGAGCTGGTTAATAATTGAAGGGTTCATCCAGTTGGCCCCATTGTGGCCCGGATCAATAACGACGGTCTTGCCGTCGAGGGGGCCCGACTGCGTCGGCAACGTGAGCACGGCCGTGGCCATGACGCCGGATGGAATGGTCGTCGTTGTAAACAGTGACGTCGAGGTGCTCGAGGGCGGAACAGTAATGCTCGTGGACGTTGAATTACTAGGCGCCGGTGCCTTTTGACGTTGGTGAATGACGTAGCCAACTTTGATCAAGAAAATTACGGCCAAGAACGCCAGGGCCGACTTAGAGCGATGCACGGACCAACGGTAGTTCTCTCACTCCATCGGTGCTCGGAATAAGATTCGCTACTAACAAGGAAGGGCAACCATGGCTATCCATAATCGCATCACCGAACTTCTGGGAATCGAAAAGCCAATCCTGCAGGCTCCCATGGGCTGGATTGCGCGCAGCGCACTCGCCAGTGCCGTTTCCAACGCCGGTGGGCTCGGCATCATTGAAACTTCCTCAGGCGAGCTTGACAACGTCAAGCGTGAGATCGAACTCATGCGCGAGCTCACCGATAAGCCCTTCGGCGTCAACATCGCCCAGGCCTTCGTGCGGGACCCCAACATCGTGGAGTTTGTCGTTGCGAACAACGTGAAGTTCGTAACCACTTCGGCCGGTGACCCCACCAAGTACACCTCGGCACTCAAAGAAGCCGGGCTCGTGGTCTTTCACGTTGTCCCCACGTTGAGCGCCGCCCTCAAGGCCGTGGACGCTGGTGTCGACGGCCTCGTGGTCGAAGGTGGGGAGGGCGGTGGCTTTAAGAATCCTCGCGACGTCTCCACCATGGTCCTGCTCCCACTCGTCTGTTCTCGCGTCGACGTTCCGGTCATCGCCGCTGGGGGCATCACCGACGGGGCGTCGATGGCCGCCGCCTTCGCCCTCGGTGCCGAGGGGGTCCAGATGGGCACCCGCATGGTGGCGGCCGCTGAGTCGCCCGTTCACCAGAACTGGAAGAACGCCATCGTGGAAGGAGCCGAGACCGACACCGTCTTTCTCAACCGTTTCTCGCGCCCAGCCCTTCGCGCACTGCGCACCGAGCGCACCACCCGCCTCGAACACGAAGACTCCGTCTCCATGATGGAGTTTGGGGCTGTGAAGGATCTCTACTTCGGGGGTGATTTAGAGGCCTCCATCGCCCTCGGCGGCCAAGTCATGGGTCGAATCACTGCCGTCGAACCAGTGGCCACCATCTTGGACCGCACCATGCGTGAGTTTGACGCCGTGATGCACTCCCTGCACACCAAATACGGCGCCTAGGGAATTCTTCACCTCTTCGCGAAGTATGCGAACATTGTCCGGTACCGAGGGGGCTCCGGATGAATATCGACGCAAATCCACAGAACACCGTGACGTTGCCGAGTGGGGCCCGCACGCACCGCGAGCACGCCGCGCAGAACGACGTCATCAAAAAGAACTTCGAGGCGGTCCGGCCGGGCGTCTGGACGTTCGTCGGGAACGGCCTCTCGAACCAGACCTTCATTGAGGGACCCGGCGGCATCATCGCCATCGACTCGGGCGAGTCCATCGAAGAGATGCGCGCCGCACTGCACGAACTGCGTATTCACACGCCTCGACCCATTGCCGCGGTTATCTACACGCACTTTCACTACATCGAAGGCACCCGGGCGATTTTGGAAGAGGGCAACCACGTCAACCCTCTCCCTGTTTATGGTCACGAGAAGATTGCCTTCAACCGATCTCGCACCTCCTCGGAGATATCACCGGCCTACGTTCGTGGACTCGTCGAGCAGTTCGCCATGATGATGCCTCTCGAGGGTCCCGACGCCACGGTCAATATCGGCCTGGGCTTCTACTATCGCAACCCCGCTCACGCACCCTTTACTCCTGGGCACATCCCCGTTACCCAGACGTTGGCCGACGGCTCAACGACGACGATTGCCGGTCTACACGTCGAGGCCTATCACGCACCCAGTGATGCCGATGACTCCATGACGCTCTGGTTCCCCGAACTCGGGACCTGTGTCCACAACCTCGTGTGGCCGACGCTCTTTAACATCTTCGCCATTCGTGGCGAGGAGTATCGCGATCCGCAAATCTTGATTCGAGGCATAGATCAACTCTTGGGCTTTGAGGCCGAGCACCTCGTGGCCACCCACGGACCGGGCCTGAGTGGTGGGGAAAATATCAAGAGCAAGGTGCAGCGCTACCGCGACTCTCTCCAGTTTCTTTGGGACCAAACGGTGCGGGGCATTAACAAAGGCTGGAGTACGGACCAGTTGGCCGCCACCATCAAGCTCCCCGAGCTCTACAACGTGGACTACCTCACCTCGGAGCGCTACGGCGTGGCCGAACACCACGTCCGTCAGATTCACAGCGGTATCCGCGGTTGGTTCGACGGTGACGAAGCCAAGCTCTTTCCGGTGGAACCGACCGAACGTTACGGTCGCCTTATTGCCGGCTTCGGCGGCCGTGAGGCCGTCACTCGCCAGGCCACCGAGGCGCTCGAACAGAATGACCCCCGTTGGGCGACTGAGCTCGCCACCTGGTTGGTTCGTAGCGAAGGCACCACGCAAGAGGACCGCAATTTGCTCGCACAGTGCTTGCGCACCATTGGCGAACGCACTTCGGCCGCCAATATCCGTAACTGGTGCATCGCCCGGGCCCGTCACCTCGACGGTTCGACCCCACTCGATCGACTCTTCGGCCACCGCTTTACCTCTCGTGGCTTGGCCGACATCGAAACACCACTCTTAATTCAAACGATGCGCGTCCTGCTGGACCCGACGCTGGTCGAGGGTGTGTCGTGTCAGATTCGTTTCGTCATTGACGGCGAGACAGTCGGCCTGCACGTCCGTAACTGTGTGGCCGCGCTCACGAGTGGTGCGGACGCCGCGAATGAACTCGTCACGACGCGCACCCACTTGAACGCCCTGTTTAACAACAAGGCCAAATTGAGCGACCTACTCGCCTCGGGCGACGTGGTGGTCCACGGCGACCAGGGTGCCGTCGTCGCGACCTTGGCCGCCTTTGAAATCGACGGACTTCGCAACTAGTGACCGAGAGGGCTATTCCGAAACCGACGGCTCCCTTTGGTGGAACCCTCGGGCGAACGATTGCCCAGTCTCAGGGCGTTCCGATGTCCCTAACGACTCCCCCGCAAGGTGCCCCCAACATCATCTTGATTCTGTTGGACGATGTCGGCTTCGGCACCTGCTCCACCTTCGGCGGTCCGGTACCAACGCCAACGCTCGATCGCGTCGCGCGTCAGGGTCTTTCCTTTAACCAGTTCCACACCACGGCACTGTGTTCCCCCACGCGAGCGGCCATGTTGACTGGTCGCAACCACCACGCCGTCCACATGGGCGGTATCCCCGAGGCGGCCAACGTCTTTCCCGGGTACGACTCCGTTATCCCTAAAGAAGCGGCCACCGTCGCCGAGATTCTTCGACAGAGTGGCTACTCCACGTCGGCCTTTGGCAAGTGGCACCTCACACCGTTGTGGGAGCAGACCCCTACGGGGCCCTTTGACCGCTGGCCCACTGGGATTGGCTTCGAACACTTCTACGGGATTTTGAATGCCGAGGCCTCCCAGTGGGAGCCCCCGATGTATCGCAACACGACGCCCGTGACGCCCTACGTCGGACGTGACGACTACCACATGACTGAAGACCTCACCGATAACGCCATCGAGTGGATGCAGATGCAACGGGCCACCAACCCCGAGCGGCCCTTCTTTATGTACTTCGCCACCGGCGCGATGCACTGCCCGCACCACGTGGCCCCCGAATGGATTGAGAAGTTCAAGGGCCAGTTCGATCAGGGTTGGGACGAACTCCACGAGGAGATCTACCAACGCCAGCTCGACTTGGGTGTCATTCCCGAGGGCACGAAGTTAACGACCCGCCCCGAGGAGGTGCCCTCGTGGGACGAGTATCCCGACCGCTACAAACCAGTGGCCAGTCGACTCATGGAAGTCTTCGCCGGCTTCTTGGCTCACACCGATGCCCAGCTGGGCCGCGTTCTTGACGAAGTTGAGGCCCTCGGCATTGACGAGAACACGCTCATTGTGTACATCACCGGTGATAACGGGGCATCGGCCGAAGGCACCATTCACGGTGCCTGGAGCGCCCCGGCCTTTCAAAACGGTATTGCCGAAGATCCCGAGTGGCTCTTGGAACACATGGACGACTTTGGCTCGGCTCGTTGTGAGAACCACTACAACGTCGGTTGGGCCTGGTCGCTCGACTCACCCTTCCAGTGGATGAAGCAGGTGGCCTCACACTTTGGTGGCACCCGCAACGCGATGGCGCTGCAGTGGCCGGCCGCCATAAACGAGCCCGGGGGGCTGCGCCCCCAGTTCCATCACGTGGTCGACATCGCTCCAACACTCTTGGCCGCGGCCGGGGTCGCCGCCCCGACCCACGTCAACGGTGTCGAACAGTTGCCGGTTGATGGTGTGGCGATGCAGTACTGCTTCAACGACGCGGACGCTCCCAGCCAACGCGTCACGCAGTACTTCGAGATGTTCGGTAAC
>JBAXMO010000042.1:0-10674 GCA_037134255.1 Actinomycetes bacterium
TGTAGAAGGCCACGGCCACGGAGAGTCCCGTGATGGTGATGTTGTAATAGACCTTACGCACGGGCTTCGAGAAGGCCCAGCCGTAGGCGAAGTTCATGAACGATCCGTCAATGGTGTCCAGCAGACTCATGCCGGCGGCAAAGAGAATGGGCAGGCTGAGCAGGGCCCAGATTGGTAGGCCGGCCGCGACGGAAGTACCAGCCAACACCATGAAGGCAATTTCCGTGGCCGTGTCGAAACCCAAACCAAAGAGGAGACCCAAGGGGTACATCTTCCAAGGCTCATCGATTGAACGGGCGATTGGTCCGAAAAACCGCATCAGAAGTCCGCGAGAGTTCAGGTGCTTCTCGAGTTCCGAGTCATCAAAGCGACCCTGACGCATCTGAATAAAGAGTCGCACGATACCGACCAGGATGATGACATTCAAAATGGCGATGAGGTAGAGAAACGTACCCGACACAACGGTTCCCACCAGAGTTCCGTAGTGGTGCAGCGAGGAGTTGTCATCAGTCACCTGAATCCCTAGTGCCTTGACTCCGATGCCCAAGAGCAGGGTTAAGGCAAAAACAATGCTGGAGTGGCC
Source organism: Actinomycetes bacterium (assembly GCA_037134255.1). Taxonomy (GTDB): domain Bacteria; phylum Actinomycetota; class Acidimicrobiia; order Acidimicrobiales; family RAAP-2; genus RAAP-2. The sequence continues at coordinate 584 of JBAXMO010000042.1, forward strand.
CAGCGAGAAGTAAAAGCCGACCGACATGGGTCGACGGCCCTCGGCCATCATCTTGCGAGTGGTGTTATCAATCGCCGCAATGTGATCGGCGTCAAAGGCGTGGCGCATACCGAGGGTGTAGGCCAGAACACCGGTTCCGAGACCGAGCACGGCACCCTTGCCGACGCCGTAGTGGTGTCCGGCCGCTAGAGCGAGAAGTCCCCAGCCCAAGATGTGCAGGAAGGCAATAAAGCCGAACATCGCAAAAAGGCGACGCCACTCATCTCGGCTAAACGAGCCTCGGAGTTTCCGACTGAGCGTCAGAGGCTTGGATTCAGTTGTGGTCACAGTCGCAAACTAATGGTGAAACTATTTCTAGGAGTACTTATTCAGCCGAACGAGTAAGCCCCGCACGCTCACCGCGCGACAGGAACTTCAGTGCAATCTTGCGACTTGCTTCGTCGATCATCTCGTTACCGAACATGACCGCACCCGTGTTGTCCTGCTCGGTGGCCTTGTTGTAGGCCTCCAAGATGTCATGAGCGCGGTCAAACTGCTCTTGCGTGGGGCTGTAGACCTCGTTGAGCACGGCAGCTTGGTCGGGCGTAAGGGCCCACTTACCGTCGTATCCGAGCATGCGAGTGCGCATGGCGTAGTCACGAAGCAAGTCGTTGTCACGTACGTAGAGGAATGGTCCGTCGATCACCTGGAGGCCATTGGCACGGCCGGCCATCAAGATACGAGAAAAGACGTAGTTGAAGTGATCGCCGGGGTACTCGGGGATGGCCACGCCACCGGTCAGGACTGGCATTTCGATGGAGGCGGCAAAGTCGGCGGGACCAAAGATGATGGTCTCCAGGCGAGGCGAGGCGGCGCAGATTTCGTCGACGTTGATCAAGCCACGAGCCGTTTCGATCTGAGCTTCAATTCCAATGTGACCGACGGGAAGACCGGCGTTCTTTTCCACCTGCGTCAAGAGCAGGTCCATCGCGATCACTTCAGCCGCTGACTGCACCTTGGGCAACATGATCTCGTCGAGACGAGGACCGGCATTGCCGACGACTTCAAGAATGTCGCCAACGGTCCACGCGGTGTCCCACGCATTCACTCGCACGCACAGAACGCGGTCATCCCATGGCAAGTTCTTGATGGCGTTGACTACCTTGGCGCGAGCAGCGACCTTTTCATTTGGGGCGACCGAGTCTTCGAGGTCAAGGAAGGTCATGTCGGCCGAGACCGTGGGGGCCTTGGCGAGGAAACGATCTGAGGACCCTGGGGTCGAAAGACATGAACGGCGGGGCAAGTTACGTGAGCGTGCGGACATGCACGTCAGCCTATTAGCGAGAAACGGCCACTTCGACCTCTCTGGACCTTTGCTCACTCGTGAAATTGGGGTTTACGCACTAGATAAGAAGTATTGGAGCGGCTCTGTTTCGATGCCTGGCCCTAGTAGCGTTGATTCGTGACCAACGTCGGGCGCGTGAAGCGCCTTTCGACGCAGTGGCCAAACCGAAAGCTCAGTCGTAGCGGACTTGTTCTTTGCAGCCTGGCCCTAGTCGCAGTGTGTTCGAGCGCTGTGATGATTTCGCCACGCCCTGCCGGCGCTACCAATATCCAGACAGAACGGGCCAAAGCCAATGCCCTTTACCTTCAGGTGAAAAAGCTAAACAACCAAGTGGACACCCTGGGGCAAAAATACAATCTGACCCAGATCAAACTTCAGCAGCTCAACAACCTGATTATCCACAGTCGTCAGGTGGTGGCTGAGGCTCAACGCCAAGTAGCGACGAACCGCGCGGGCCTGCGCCAAGCGGCAGTTAATGCCTACATCAATGCCGGGGCTCAGATGATGTCCAACCCCCTCTTCAGCACCGATGCGGCCAGCAATGGCGCCCGGACCGTCTACAACAACATTGCTGAGGGCGACCTCTCTACTTCCGTCTCATCCCTGCAACTATCGACCATCAGACTGACCTCACAGCGCCAAATACTCCGAGACCAGCAAGCGGCAGCTCAGCACGCCCGTGACGAAGCGGCCAATATTTACAAACAAGCAGTAGGCGCTCAACAGCAGGCCCAACGCCTTCTTAATGGTGCCCGAGGCAGGATTGCCTACTTCCTCCGACAGGCCCAACTCAAAGCAGAGGCTGCCGCACAAGCCGCGTGGGCGAAAAAGCATCCCGGTAATCACAACGGGTATACCCCGCAGCCAAACACGCGCGCCGGGCGCGCCGTGGCATTTGCCTACAGCATGATCGGCGTTCCCTACGTGTGGGCCGGGACCTCTCGCCGAGGTGTCGACTGTTCTGGGCTAACCATGCTCGCCTGGCAGGCCGCTGGCGTAGGACTTCCCCACTACTCGGGATCACAGATGTCCTCGACTATTCGTGTACCGCTCTACGCCCTGAAACCAGGTGACCTCTTGTTCTACGGACGAGGCGGCGGTTCGCATGTAGCGATGTACATTGGCAATCGCCGCATGATTGAAGCTGCTTCCGCCGGAACCCGGGTCCACATCTCCCCGGTCCGTTACGGCGGCCTGGCGGGTGCCGGTCGCCCTCGCGGCTAGTTGTGATCAACGCAATGCCAACCGCAATAGCCGTTGGACCTTTTACCTTTTATCTCTACGGCCTAGGTCTGGCCACTGCGGCCTGGATTACGTACCGCGCGATCCAGCGCCGTCTCTCTTCACGGGCACTGCCAACCGAGAAGTGGGCCTCCTTCGCGGCGGCCACGATCGGCAGCGGCCTGCTCGGAGCGCGCGCCGCGCACGTGGCGACGAACTGGTATTACTACCAAGATCACCTGTCATCAGTCGCGTCTCTCTGGCAAGGCGGGCTGGCCAGTTTCGGCGGCATCGCCCTCGCCACGCCGGTGGCGCTGGTGCTTGCTCGTCGTTGGTGGCCCCAGCGCACGTTGCTCGAATTCGCCGACATTCTGATACCAGCGATTGTGGCGGGCTGGGCCCTAGGTCGCGTGTTGGGCCCACAGTTCATGTACGCCGGTGGAGGACATGAGACACACCGGTGGTTTGGTATGGCCTACGCCGGTCAAGTCGGACGTCGAGTGCCAGTGCCGCTCATTCAAGCGGCCGAAGACGGACTCCTCTGGCTCTTTCTGCTTCGCGTTGAGCGACGGAAGACCGCGCCCGGCACGGTGACCGGTATCGCCATGGTGATCTGGGGCATTGTTCGCTTCCTCGACGAGTATTTCCTGCTCGGTGAACAAGGACACAGCGGCTCATTAGCCGTGCAGGGAGCATCACTAGCCCTCGCGGTCGTTGGACTTCTCCTACTTGGACGAGCCCAGCGCCAACGTCAGAACCTGCCACAATGAACTTGATGAAGCGAGTTCGTGAACCCTTTGCCCAGTGGCTCTCGAATCCCCACGAGCGGCGATACGCGGCCGCCCTCGGTCTGATTGTTGGTATCGGTACTTGGCTGCGGGCGGGCGGCCTTTCGACGGGAACCCTTTTTCGCGATGACGCTTGGGTCGCACTCACTGCACACCTTCCCCTCGGCACGGCCGCCAAAATGGTCGGTACGGCACCAGGCTTTGTGCTCCTCGAGCGCTCATGGGCCCAACTAACTGAGCCGCACCTCTGGCTGATGCAGCTGCCGACGTTTTGCGTCTCCGTACTCGGCATGATTCTCGTGGCGGCCGTGGTGCGATTTCTGGAACTACCTCGAACGGCCTCACTATTCGCCGGCGCACTGGTGGCCTTTTCTCGGATTGACATCACCTACGCCACCCACCTCAAGCCCTACGCCCACGACATCGTGGCCGCTTCGTTACTCTTCGCCGCCGCCCACTGGTTCCGCCGTGGGGGCCATGCTGGGTGGTTCGCGGGCATTGCCACCATCAGCCTGGTGACGTCCTTCTCAATACTCCCCCTCGTCATGGGACTCGGCGTGTGGGTCGGCATCATTGCGGTACGAAACAAGCGCGTTTCGGCACTACTCGCCCCTGGCGCGGCTGCGATCGCTGTCGTTTCCATCGTGGCGTATCTCGTGCGCGACGGCATCTCTCCCAGACTGGATACGTCGTGGCAGGCCTCCTACCTCGACACTCATTCGCTGGGCGCTCTGCTCTCGTCCTGCTGGTCGATAACGACGAGCCTGCTCTGGGGACTCGGCGATACCGCTCCCGGACTGCACATCCCGTTTCTCGGACGGCTTATTCAGTTCGCGATGCTGTTTCTGATCGTGCTCTCGCTGCGTCGATGGCACCAGTCTTCGATTGCCTGGGCCGGCATCATTGGGGCCTACGTCGCCGCGTTGATACATCTAGCCCCACTCGGCACCGGTCGCACTGATGCCTACCTCCACCCCGCACTGGTAATCGTTCTCGTCATCGGTGGACTCGAACTGTGTGCCATTGCCCGTAGCTACGACCCCCAGCGCGCCATATTTACCGTCGCCTGTTTCGCGCTCGTGGTGAGTCTCACCGGCGTCGACCGCCTCTTGCATCGCGAACCCTACGCCGGCGGGAACTTTCAGGCGGTCCTCCAAGAAGCCACCGACACGTTGCAGCACGGCGGCACCGTATTAGTCGAAGGCAGTGCCCGCTGGCCCTGGGCCTTTTATGGAGCGCAGCAGCTGTCGCTCAAGTTCTCGGATCAGTACAACACGGGCTTCGCTCCGGTCACAACAGATGCGCACGTAGTCCTAATGCCCGGCTCAATCATCGAAGGTGGCTACAACGCGAATGCCACAATTCGAAGCTTGAACAAGGCGCCCTCCGTCCTTTACATCCAGAGCGACGACTGGCCTTCTATGGGCTACCCCCTGCACGCGGCCGCGCTGGGGAGCTGCTACAAACCTTCAGCCACGGGATTTATCCACATTCCCGGGTACTACATCCAACACTGGACCCGTTACTGCACGTACCGGCCGGGATTAAATATCGACCGGCATCCGTAGTTCGGGCCGCTCTTCGAGCAGTCGCACGCAGTGAGGTGCCGCGGGGAATGATTCGGCAATGACGTGACCCAGGACGGCTCGCACTTCCAGCGCATCGGCACCATTGGTGAGTCGCTGGTCAACGGCTGACGCCAGCTGATCGAACGTCGGCTGTGAAGCGTTGTCCCCCAAAAGCTCAATGACCTGGCTGAGCTCTTCGTGTCCAATGATCTCGAGCAACAGCGAGGCTGTGGCCAATGGGGCCGACTTCACGAATGTCGCCACATCACGGCGCTGCTTGAGACTCCGCAACGGCACGAGGAGCACGGGCGAACTACCAGGCGTGGGACGCAGGTCGAGTTGGTCGACGAGGGACAGGATGTCGTTTGCGGGCACGGAGCCCAGAATCTTGCGGGCTAATTCGGTGGCGTTCGACTTCGTGCTCATCGCTGTCCTTCGTACCGTGGCGACGCCACGTCTAGAGGTGAATTCTATGCCATTGAGAAGGAGTCACCTCAAACCGGAGTTAACCGGCGGTGGTCGTTGTAGTCACCGGCACCGTCGTTGAAGTGGTGGAGGTACTAGTCGTCGTGGCGGCGCGCACGGGTTTGCTCGGCATTTCGATGTAGCCCGTGAGATAGGCCCCCGCTCGCTTGCCGGTGTTAGTCACCATGCCGGAGTAGGTGTAGACCCCATCGGGAAAATTCCCGTGAGTCGAAATAGTTGCCCGACCTGAACCGCCAATGTACATAGCGATATGGCTACTCCCGTACACCATTAGATCCCCGGGTTGGGGACGAAAATTCGGCGAGGTGTATGTGCCCAGTGTGACGGGATGCCAGAGCTGCCGAGCTGGACTCTTCGCCCACGCAGCCCACGGTGCGACGCTGCCGAATGACGGATGGGTTACGCCGTTGACCTTCCAGATGTACTCCACAAAGTCAGCACACCACGCTTCACACGAACCTCGATGGGCACTTTGCGTAAAGCGATTACAGAGTGGATAGCCGTACGCACCGCGCGGTCCGTAGGCCCGATACTTAGTGTGAAACTGATCGAACGATTGAGCCAGCTTGATGACTTTGGCACGTGTTTCGCCTATTGATTCGCTGGCTTGAGCTGAGGGCGTTCCAAGCGAGAGACCCAGCGCTACGAGAGCAAGCAGGCTGACGCCGCCCTTCGCCACTTTGATCAGCAACTCGTAACGGCGCGGGCCGATTTTCTGGGCACTGAATGCACGCGTGCTCGCCACTAGCGGCTCCATCCCCATTGGGGAAGCCTAGGTCAGTGTTATGCGGAGCCACAATGGTGTTTTATTACAGCGAAAGTAACGAATTGCGCCGCCGAAGCGTCTGCTACTTGAGCAAATGCTTCGAAATCACCACGCGCTGGACTTGGTTGGTGCCTTCGTAGATTTGGGTGATCTTGGCGTCACGCATAAAGCGCTCAACTGGGAAGTCCTTGGTGAAGCCGTAGCCACCGAGGAGTTGCACCGCGTCGGTAGTGACGCTCATCGCCGTGTCAGACGCGAACGACTTTGCAACGGCACCCAGGTAGGTCAACGTACCCTCCGGGTCACCTTCATCGATTTGGTTACAGGCGCGGTACACCATGGCCCGTGCGGCCTCGGTGCGGATGGCCATGTCGGCCAACATGAAGCGAAGTCCCTGAAGCTCGCTGATGGCCTTGCCGAATGCTTGACGCTGCTTCATGTAGCCAGCGGCGTAGTCGATACCGGCCTGGGCGATGCCTACGGCCTGGGCACCGATGGTGGGACGGCTGCGGTCAAGCGTGTGCATCGCGATCTTGAAACCTTCGCCCTCTTCACCGATGCGGTGAGAGATGGGCACACGGACGTTTTCGAAAATCACTTCGGCCGTAGGCGAAGCGCGAAGACCCATCTTGTCTTCACCGTCACCGAACTTGACGCCCCAGTCCTTCTCCACGATGAAACAGCTGACCCCACGAGCACCAGTACCGGGCGCTGTCGTGGCAAAGACCGTGTAGGTGTCGGAGATGCCGGCGTTAGTGATCCAATACTTCGAACCGTTCAAGATGTACTCGTCACCGTCGCGCACGGCGTTGCAACGCATCGCGGCCACGTCCGAACCGGCGTCGGCCTCTGAGAGGCAGTAGCTCGATTGAATCTCACCGCTGGCAACGCGTGGGAGGTAGGCCTGCTTGATCTCTTCGGAGGCAAAGTTCATGACCGGCAGCATTCCGAGCTTGGAAATCAGCATGGTGACCGAGGTCGAGGCGCAGCCACGAGCGAGCTCTTCGGCCATGATGGCCTGAGTCACCATGTCGGCGCCCGCGCCGCCGTACGTCTCGGGAATACCGAGCGCCGGGAGTTCAATCTCTTTGCACGCTTCGAACGACTTCCAGGGATACTCCTGGCTCTTGTCGTACTCCGCGGCGTGCGGTGCCACGCGGGCATCTACGAAGGACCGCATCATGTCGCGAAAGGCTCGCTGTTCAGTCGTTAGGTCAAAGCTCATCGTGATCCTTTCGAGATCCGTTAGTGCGAGGCAGCGGGTGATTCGGCGACCGTGCCGCGGAGCAGGTCAACGTCGACCCCGTCGACAAAGTCGCGGAGCAGGAAGTAGCTATGACCCACGCCGCGGAGTTTGGTAGCGAATGAAGTAGATACGACGCCGGTGCCATTCGTAATGCCGGCCAGCTCAAAGGCAAAGCGAACATCGCTCATTGACGGTCCGCGTCCGTACAGTCCGGCCCGCTTGCTCGCGAGCGCCGCCATGGCGACCTCGAGGTCGTGATGGTTCACTTCGGCCGTGTCGACGATGTGGTGCTGATGAATATATTCGTGGGTCAACGTCAAGGCGTAGCCGGCATCGGGAGTCGCGGTGCCGCGACCAACGCCGGAACCGTGGTTCGGCCCACCTAGTAGACCGGCCTTCTTGGCGCGACCAATTTCTGGGGTCGCCGTGGTCATCGTGGCACGCACGATGGCACTGTCGGGAACGGGAACGAAGTTCGGTTGAGTCACGCTTTGAGATTAGTGGCGCGAGGCAGCGTCACCGATGGTCTAGCTAGCAGACAGTGAGCCAGTGCTCGTACGCGGGGATCTCTCCACGGACGATCTTGAAGTAGTTCGACTGGAGCTGTGAGGTGATGGGTCCGGGCTTGCCGTTGCCAACGACGCGGTCGTCCACTGAGCTAATCGGCACCACTTCGGCGGCCGTTCCGGTTAGGAAGGCCTCGTCGGCCAAGTACAGGTCGGTACGAACCATGGCCTCGAAACGCACTTCGTAACCGAGGTCGTTCGCGAGGGTCACGATGGAGGCCTGCGTAATACCGGCCAGGGCACCCGCCTCGGAAGATGGAGGCGTGACGATGACGCCGTCGCGCACGATGAAGAGGTTCTCGCCGGAGCACTCCGAGAGACGGCCGTCGGGGCCGAGCAGGATGGCTTCGTCGTAGCCGGCCTTCAGGGCCTCGACCTTGGCCAGACCGGAGTTCAGGTACATACCGGTGCCCTTGGCGGCCGTCGGCATCGCGTTGGGGTCGTGGCGGTGCCACGAGGAGATTTTCATGCGAACACCGTTGTTATGTCCGTCGTCACCGAGGTAGGCGCCCCAGGGCCAGCAGGCAATCGAGACGTTGACGGGAGCGGGCAGTGGGTTGACGCCCATTTCGCCGTAACCGAGGTAGACGAGGGGACGAATGTAGGCACCGTTGGTCATGCCATTAACGCGAACGACTTCCACGGTGGCGTCACAGAGCTCGTCGAGCGTGAAGGGAACTTCCAGCATGAGGATCTTGGCCGAGTTCAACAAGCGCTGCATGTGCTCGCGGAGGCGGAAGATGGCTGGACCCTTTGACGTGGGGTAGGCCCGCACGCCTTCGAAGGCACCGTAGCCGTAGTGGAGTCCGTGGGAAAGCACGTGGACCTTGGCGTCGTCCCAGTTGACGAACTGGCCGTCCATCCAGATTTTGGCGGTAGGGGTAATGGGCATTTAAATCCTCCGAAGAATTTCTTTTGTGATTCCCGTTGTTCCGAGTGCGACGGTATCTCCGTCAAAGTCTGCCACCGCGGTGCGGATGCGCTGCGCAGCCTCATTTTCACCGAGGTGCTCCAGCATCAGAACCGAAGAAATAATGGCGGCCAGAGGGTTGGCTCGATTGGTCCCCACGATGTCGTGGGCGGCGCCGTGGACGGGCTCAAAGAGCGAAGCATTGGCGCGCGGTGGGTTCAGATTCGCTGAGGCCGCGTAGCCAATGCCACCAGTCACGGCTCCCGCGAGGTCGGAGAGAATGTCCCCAAAGAGGTTGTCGGTCACCAAGATGCCGTAACGCTGGGGGTCTTCCACGAGATAGATGCAGGCGGCGTCCACGTGTTGGTAGTCAACCTCCACCGCGGGGTATTCGCTAGCCACTTCGGCCATCACGCGTCGCCACAGGTCACCGGCGAACGTCAGGACGTTGGTCTTGTGTACCAATGTGACTTTGGGGCGGGCCAAGGTGATGGCACGCTCAAAGGCGTAACGAATACAACGCTCCACACCAAAGCGGGTGTTGACCGAACCCTGCGTGGCGATTTCTTCCGGCGTGCCGTAGCGCAGGACGCCACCTTCACCGGCGTAGGGGCCTTCGGTGTTTTCACGGACTATCGCGAACTCACATCCTTCGGCCAGCGAACCGGGCGTGGCGCGAAAGGGTCGGTAGTTGATATAGAGATCAAGGCCGAATCGGATGCGCAGCAGAAGTCCCCGCTCCAGCAGCCCTCCGGGAATCCGCGTGTCGCCAATGGCGGGACCAATCGCTCCCAGCAAAATGGCGTCGTGGTTTCCAAGTGAGCTCAGCGTGGCGTCATCCAGCACGAATCCATCGCGCAAGTAGCGGGCGGCGCCGAGATCAAACTCTGTCGTTTCAAGGGCTACGCCAGTCGCTGTCACCACTTCGAGGGCCGCCGCGGTGACTTCGGGTCCGATCCCGTCACCACCAATGACGGCAATGCGATGTGCTGTGTGCTGCGACATGTTGCGTACCTTGCCTTTTGACTTCCTACAGTCTCGCCGACCAGGTGGAGTCGTGGCAAACCAGCCTTGAGCGGGAATCCCCCGTTTCGGTAGAATTGGGTCCTAGCCGCTATGAGGTGACCGCTGTGTCTGGCCAAATCCAACGTATTACCCAAGCCACGTTGCACAAATTGCAACAAGAAGTCGACCACCTGAGCACGGTCGGTCGTGT
>JBAXMO010000043.1:0-10479 GCA_037134255.1 Actinomycetes bacterium
GGGAAATTGCCTATTCGGAGTTGGTCTTCACCGATGTGCTGTGGCCCGACTTCCGCCGTGAGCACCTCTACGAGGCCGTGCGGGAATATCAAAATCGCGAGCGCCGATTCGGAGGCGTTGAGAAGTGAAATATCGCCGCCTCGGCATCATCCTCGGTGGGCTCGTCTACCTTTTGCTCTGGGCCATTGCCCTGAACGGGGGCTCGCGCCTAGTCGCGCCGCTCACCGTGCCCATCGTGCTCGTTGTGCTCGTCGGCGGGGGTAACTGGCTGAACAACTTCATGGGTATCGAGCGCAAGCCTCAAAAATTTCGGAAGCGCAACGACGAACAGTGAACACGCTTCGAGACGAAGCGATTGTGCTGCGTACGTATAAGTCGGGGGAGTCAGATCGCGTAGTGGTGTTGTGGACGAAATCCCACGGCAAACTCCGCGGCATCGCGAAGGGCGTACGTAAGACCACCAGCAAGCTGGGGAGTGGCCTTGAGGTCATGGCCCACGTCGACATCTTGCTGGCCGAGTCCAAGGGTGAGCTCTACCAAGTGCGCCAGGTCCAGCACGTGAACCGATTCTCCACGGTGCGACAAGACTTTGATCGCCTCTCCGCCGGCCTCGCCCTGGTTGAAGTGGTCGATGCCGTGCCGACTGACAATGTTCCGGACGAAGAGATATTTACGATGCTGGCGCGAGCCCTCCTCTCTCTCGATAACGAAGAGTTCTCCCCCTTCCTCGTGCCATCCGCCTTTTTCTTCAAGATGCTGGCCCTGGACGGATCGATGCCCCAGCTCAGTGAGTGTGTGAGCTGTGGTGCGGGCGACCCACTCGTCTCTTTTAACGCCGAAGTCGGGGGGCTGCTCTGTGCCGCCTGTCGCTCGGGCCGTCCGGTGTCGAAGGAGGCCATTGTGCTGCTGCGCCGACTCCTGCACGGTGATCTCGGCGCCGTTCTGCGCGAGGGGGACTCGCCGGGGACGAGCGAGGTCGTAGGGCTCGCCAGCGAAGCCATTGAGCAGCACTTCGGTAAGCGACTGAAAGTGGCCCGCTCGCTCAATCAGATGCTGCCTCCCGAAGGGTTCCATTAAGGTCCCGCTGTCTATGAGTCACCCACCCGTTATCTACTGGCTACGCCGGGATCTCCGTCTGGCCGATAATCCCGCACTGCTTGCCGCGCTGACCGCGGGCGGCGAGGGCGGTGTCCTGCCCCTCTTCATTGTCGATGAGCGCATCGTGAACTCGGCTAGCCCCACCCGTGTTCAATTCCTCCAGGACTCACTTCGGGCGCTAAACGGCTCCATGGGCAATCGCCTCGTAGTCCGCTACGGGTCGCCCTTAGAGGTTCTGCGCACGGTGATGGCCGAGTCGGGCGCCACCCAGATCTTCGTGACCCAAGACTTCGCACCGCTGGGCATCAAACGAGACGAGGCCATCCGCCGGGAACTGTCCTCGGCGCAACTCCACGAGGTCGGTACGCCGTACATCGTTCCGCCGGGCTCTATTTTCTCCAAGAGCAACGAGCCCTTCAAAGTCTTTACTCCCTTTCGCCGAGTGTGGGACACCTTTGAGATTGCTCGACCACTCGACGCGCCGAGCAATCCGAAGTGGTTCGAGGCACCGAGTGAGTCACTCGATGGACTCACCGCGCTAGCGGGCCAAACGGTTCCTCAGTACTTCGGGGAAATAGCGACGCTGCCCATCGCACGACCCACTACGGCAGGAGAAGTCGAGGCCCATCGCCTTCTGGAGCTTTTTCAAGACCGCGTCGATGACTACGCGACGAATCGCAATCTCCCGGGTCTCCACGGCACCTCGATGCTGAGCCCCCATCTTCGATTCGGAACAATTCATCCCCGACAGGTGGCCGATGCGCTGATTGGCGAGAGCGAAGACCGACGCGTCTTTCTCTCAGAGATCGCCTGGCGGGAGTTTTACGCCGACGTTCTCTTTAACAATCCCCAATCCGTCACTGCCGTACTGCAGCCCACGATGCGACACCTGCCCGTTGATGAAGATGCAGCGGCAATTGAGCGATTCCAAACGTGGGCCCGAGGCGAGACCGGTTATCCGCTCGTTGACGCCGGCATGCGCCAGCTGCTCGCCACGGGTTGGATGCACAATCGTGTTCGCATGGTGGCCGCTTCCTTTCTCGTGAAGCACCTACACCTGGATTGGCGTTGGGGCGCTCAGTGGTTCATGTGGCGACTCATTGATGGAGATATTGCTTCCAATCAGCACGGTTGGCAGTGGGCGGCCGGCACCGGTACCGATGCCGCTCCGTACCACCGGGTCTTTAATCCGACTTTGCAAGCGGAGCGGTTCGATGCTGATGGCACCTACGTGCACATGTGGATACCGGAACTGTCTTCCGTCGCAGCTCCCCAGTGTCTGCAACCCGGTGGTGGAGAAGGGCTCTTGGCTCCTCCCGACTACGCCCGCCCCATGATTGACGCTAAGACCGAACGGGATGAAGCGCTCCGCCGCTTCGCGCTCGCTCGGGAGCTGGCGGCATCGAAGAATGTCTGATTTTGGAATTTACGTTCACGTGCCTTTCTGCGCACACCGCTGTGACTACTGCGCCTTTGCGACCTACTCGGATCGTGATCACCTCATGGTCGACTACGTCGAAGCAGTTCTGAAGGAGATTGCCCTAGCCGTCGACCATGGTTTAGCGCCGGCCGACACCATCTTTTTCGGCGGGGGCACCCCGTCGCGCCTGCCCGCCGAAGAGTTACTCCGAATTCTTGACGCCATTCCTAAGGCCGCTGGCGTTGAAATCACGGTGGAGTGCAACCCTGAAGATGCCACGATTGAACGCCTGAGCGCCTACCGCGCCGGTGGGGTGACCCGGATGAGTTTCGGGGTGCAGTCGACTCAAGCAGCCGTGCTGGCCGATCTGGGACGCCGTCACGGCACGATGGCGCACGAAGAAGTGAGTCGAGTCGTTCACGAGGCCGGTTTTGGGACCTGGAACATGGACCTCATCGTTGGTTCACGTGCGGAATCACTCGATGATGTACGAGCGACCGTCAACGACATTCTCAACCTTCCATTCCCTCCACCGCACATCAGCTGTTACGTCCTCACTCCCGAACCGGCCACACCTCTGGGACGAGACCCCAAACGGCATCCCGATGAAGATGACTCCGCCGATGCCTACGACGTCGTGGGCGAAATGTTGGCCGGGGCCGGGTTTGAGTGGGAGGAGATCTCGAACTGGGCGCAGCCCGGTCACGAGTGTCGACACAATCACGTGTACTGGGATCGTGGCAACTACGTCGGCTTTGGCTCCGCGGCCCACTCTCACGTCGACGGTCGGCGTTGGTGGAACGTTCGCACGCCCGATCGCTACATCGCGATGCTCCACGAAGAGTTGCTTCCTCGTGGTGGCGAAGAAGTCGTCGCGCCCGCGGCCCAGGAGTTTGAGTCTCAATCGCTGGCGCTACGCACGCGCAAGGGAGTTCCCATCGAGGCCTTCGCCTCTCTCGATGCAATTGCGCATCTGATTCGCATCGAGGGATCAAATGTTGTCTTGAGCGAGCGGGGACGACTCGTGGCCAATCAGGTAATCCTGCGCTTACGTTCTTCAGAGATGCCTGAGGCGTCCGGTAGCCTGTAGGGCATGTCCGACGTCGAAGCAACCCCAAATCCCGAACTCTTAGACAAGGTCATCAATCTGGCTAAGCGTCGGGGATTCGTCTTCCCGTCGGCAGAAATTTACGGCGGATTCCGCTCCACCTACGACTACGGCCCGCTCGGCGTACTCCTCCTTCGCAACGTTAAGAATGCCTGGTGGCGCTCGATGGTCCAACTCCGCGACGACGTGGTCGGTTTGGACGCCGCCATTCTTTCGCCCCCGGCCGTATGGGCCGCCTCGGGCCACCTCGCCACCTTCACCGACCCACTTGTTGACTGCAAGCAGTGCAACGAGCGACTCCGGGAAGACCAGATTGACGGCATCTGTCCCAAGTGTGGCAGCCGCGACCTCACCCCAGCTCGTGCCTTCAACTTGATGTTCAAAACGCACGCCGGACCGATCGAAGATGACGGTGCCGTGGCCTACCTCCGTCCCGAAACGGCGCAGGGAATGTTCACCAACTTCTTGAACGTGCAGATCACAACTCGCAAGAAGCCCCCGTTTGGTATTGCCCAGGTTGGCAAGTCGTTCCGTAACGAGATCACGCCTCAGAACTTTGTCTTTCGAACTCGTGAGTTTGAACAGATGGAGATGGAGTACTTCGTGCCACCGGCCGAATCACCGAAATGGTTCGACTACTGGATCGAAGAGCGCTACGGCTGGTACCAGGCACTCGGGATTGACAAGTCCAAGATCCGCATTCGCCACCACGACCCCGATGAGCTCAGTCACTACTCGACCGGCACGGCCGACATTGAATTCCTCTTCCCGTGGGGCTGGGGTGAACTTGAAGGTGTGGCCAATCGCACCGACTTTGACTTAAAGGCCCACTCGGCCGCCAGTGGTACCAAGTTGGAGTACTTCGACCAAGCCAGCAACGAGCGCTACACGCCACACGTCATCGAGCCGGCCGCGGGTGCCACACGAGCGATGATGGCCTTCTTGCTCTCCGCCTACGAAGAGGACGAGGTCGGCGGGGAAGTGCGTACCGTTCTCCGTCTGCATTGGCGCCTCGCCCCTTACCAGGTAGCAGTGCTCCCACTCTCGAAGAAGCCTGAACTTGAAACTGTTTCGCGCGAAGTGCTCACGATGCTGCAGAACCACTTCATGGTGGACTACGACGTCACCCAGTCGATTGGCAAGCGCTACCGCCGTCAGGACGAGGTCGGAACCCCTTTTTGTGTGACGATTGACTTCGATTCCCTTGAGGACAACGCCGTCACGTTGCGTGATCGGGACACCACCGAGCAGGTGCGAGTGCCAATTGCAGAATTGCTCGGGGTGATTACGAATCGCATGAATTAAGTGCCATAATTTCGCGTGCGGGCGTTCTCGAAATCTTTTCTGCCGTCCTCGTTCCAACGCATTAATTGGTTGACGACCGGCATTATTTCCTCCTTCTTCCTAGCTTCCCTTGTGCTCTATAGCAAGGTGGGTTTTCTAAATCGTCATCTGATTGTCTCTGGAACTACCGACAACACGCAAGAGGTCTGGTTTCTGGCGTGGCCGGCTCATGCCCTTCGCAATGGCTTGAGCCCCTTCTGGAGCTCGTCGCTGGATCTTCTACCGAATATCGACCATCATCGCTACTCCGTTTGGTGTCAATAGTGACGTGGCCGTGAGCTACCTCACCGACGCGTTTGGGCCACCCCAGACGCGAGCGGCCGGTGAGGTGAGGTTCTGGAGAGTTGGGCCGTAGCGCTAAGGAGGCGACATGGCGCTTGCGCCAATCACGTCGACGAGAAGGCGGTCGGAGCCGATACCTGGGGTCAACGGGCAAATACCATCAAGCTCAATTTTGGCGTGGCGCAACTGCACAAATAGTGCGGTAATCCAGCAATGTGATGGACCTAGGAGGGGCGGGCGTAGGTGACTGATGCAGTCGCCACGAGATCGCGGGTGTCCTGGGAATACAGACGCACCGAAATCACGCCGAGCTTCCGACCGAGTTTGTCCAGAGATGCTTCAGCGACGAGGTCGCTGATTGATGGCTTGCGCAGAAAGTTGATTGTCAGGCTGGTCGTGACGGCTAGGAGCTCGGGGCCGACTCGAGACATGATCGCCACCCAGGCGGCCGTATCGGCCAGCATCATCATGGTGGGACCGCTCAACGTGCCTCCCGGTCGGGAGTTGCGCTCGTTGACTTGATATCGAACAACAACGCCATCGTTCGTTATCGCGTCGACGCAAGGGACTCCTTCACCAAAGGCCGAAGTGAGGATTTCCTGTAGCTGTTCTTTGGAGAGTTGTGGCTCCGGGAGCGTCACGTTCTAAGCGGCTCGACGGTACCGGCGCGTGGCCAGTGGTGCCAAGGTCACGAGCGCCACGAGGGCCCACGCCATCGTGATCCACGTTGAGTTGCCGTGTGGCAAACCCAGCATTAGTCCGCGCACCGACTCGGCGGCCTGAGAGACCGGCTGATTACGAGCGAAGACTTGGAGCCAGCCCGGCATCGTCTGGACCGGCACGAAGATGCTGGAGGCAAACGTGATCGGGAAGACCAGCGGGAAGGTCATGGCTTGAGCCGTCTCGGAGTTCGGAGCGGCGAGGCCGATGTAGGCAAAACCCCACGACACGCAGTACGCAAAGAAGAGCATGACAAAGCTGGCTTGCAGGTAGGCCACAACACCGCCCTCAGGACGGAAGCCCACCCCAAAACCTACGATCGTGATGACCACCAAAATCAGAAGGTTTCGAGCGAGGTCGGCGATGGTGCGCCCTCCCAAGACGGCCATGCGAGCCATCGGCAGTGCACGGAAGCGCTCAATCAAGCCACGCTGCAAATCCTCGGCCAAACCGATTGCCGTTCCAACGGCCCCGAAGACCGTGGTCTGCACCAAGATGCCGGGGATCAGGAAGTTCACGTACGACGTGCCGGGTGCCGTGATAGCCCCACCAAAGACGTAGCGGAACAAGAGTACGAACATCACGGGCTGAATAATCACGAAGACCAGCGCCGATGGAATTCGAACGACAGCCATCAAGTTGCGCTGAGCCATTGTGGCGACGTCGCTGGCTGCCCAACGCAGACGTGAGAGGGACGATTGGGTAGTGGTGCTCATCGGCGGCCCTTCTTTCGGGTGGCGGGTTCTTCGGTGGAAGCTTCGACAACGACTTCGGCTTTGTGGCCCGTCAAATTCAAGAAGACGTCGTCCAGGCTGGGCTCGCGGAGAGCGAGACCGGCGACCACGACACCAGCGGTGTCGAGGCGACGGATTACTTCAGCGGCGACTCGCGGCCCCGAGTTCACGGTTAGCTCAACGATGGCGCCGTCGATGTTGGGTTCGTTAGTCGTGAGGTCACGAATCAGCCCGATGTGGTCGTGGGCTGCCTGGGAGTTCTCGAACGTTACGGCGACGACCGTGGTTCCGAGTTGTGCTTTCAGCGAGGCCGGGGTGCCTTCGGCGATGATCTTGCCCTTGTCGAGAACTACGAGCTGCGAAGCGAGCCGGTCAGCCTCTTCGAGGTACTGGGTCGTCAGCAACACCGTGACGCCAGTGGCGACGAGGCCCTCGATGATTTCCCAGAGATCTTGACGGCTCTGAGGGTCGAGCCCCGTGGTGGGCTCATCGAGGAAAAGCACAGGTGGCTTGGCCACGAGAGCGGCGGCGAGATCGAGGCGGCGGCGCATACCACCGGAATAGGTCTTGGCCGTGCGGTTAGCCGCATCGGTCAGGGAGAACTGCGCGAGCAGTTCGTGAGCACGGGCGGTGGCGCTGGCCTTGTCCATGTGGTTGAGGCGGGCCACCATGCGGATGTTCTCAAACCCGGTGAGGTTCTCATCCACTGTGGCGTACTGACCGGCGAGACCGATAGAGCGACGCACCGCGTCGGCCTGCTTGACGACGTCCTTGCCGTCGACGGTGGCTGAGCCGGAGTCGGGGGAGAGGATGGTGGCCAAAATACGGACCATGGTCGTCTTACCGGAACCGTTGGGTCCGAGGAGCCCAAAGACCTGGCCCACGGGAACATTGAGGGAAACGCCGTCAAGAGCCCGTACTTCTCCGTTGCGGAAGGTGCGGACAATGTCGCGCGCCTGGATAGCAAATTGCGTCATAGTACAACCAGCCTAATGGGAGCGTCAGAATTTCTGCGGGGGTCAGAGGAGCCCACTACCCTTCAAGCGTGGGTTTAGCGGACGGAGAAATCGAGCGGGTGCGGGCCGGCACGGACATCGTTGCCATTATCTCCGAACGGACCGCGTTGAAGCGGGCCGGAACTCGCTGGAGTGGACTCTGCCCCTTCCACACCGAACGATCCCCATCATTCTCGGTTAACGCCGCTGACGGCATTTACTACTGCTTTGGCTGTCACGCCAAGGGCGACGCCATCACCTTTGTGCGCGAAACCCAACACCTTGACTTCATTGAGGCTGTGGAGTATCTCGCGGGTCGTGCCGGCATCGAGCTCCAGCACGACGAGGGGTCGGGCGCTGTTCGCCAGCAACGCAAGCAGTTCCTCGATGTCATGGAGCGCGCGGTGGCTTGGTATCACCAACAACTCCTCGAGACGCCCGAAGCGGGTGCCGCTCGTAACTACTTGCGATCTCGTGGCTATGACGGAGAGACAGTTCGTCAGTTCAAGCTCGGTTGGGCCCCTGATGATTGGGATTCGCTCTGTCGTGCCCTGGATCTTTCGCCCAAGGACCTGGAAGGCACCGGCTTGGGTTTTGTTAACAAGCGAGGGCGCAAGCAAGACGCGCTGCGAGCGCGCATCATCTTTCCAATCTTTGACTCCTCGGGTCACGCCATTGCTGTTGGGGGACGCGTCATGCCCCCGCAACCGGGTGGCCCTCCCGTGTCGGAAGCCAAGTACAAGAATTCGCCGGAGACGCCTATCTATTCGAAGCGCCGCACCCTCTACGCGCTGAACTGGGCCAAGGCCGAGGTGGTCAAGAAGAGCGAGATCGTGGTCTGCGAGGGCTACACCGACGTGATTGCTTTTTTCCGCGCCGGTATTCCCCGTGCTGTAGCGACCTGTGGAACTGCACTCAGCGAAGACCACTTCCGCACAATGCGCAACTTTGCCAATCGCATTGTGCTCGCCTACGACGGCGACAGCGCCGGTCAGAATGCCGCCGCGTCGGTCTATCAGTGGGAACAGCAGTTCGATGCTGAAGTGGCCGTCGCCTCTTTCCCTCAGGGCATGGACCCCGCCGAGTTAGCGCAGAAGAATCCCGAGGCCTTACGTCTCGCGATCGAAGAGGCCGAACCCTTCTTGCAGTTCCGTCTTCGTCGTGTGATGGACGCTGGCAAGTTCGACACGCCTGAGAATCGCGCCCGCGTGGCTCAGGCCGCCGTTGTCGTAATCTCCGAGCACCCTAGTGATCTCGTGCGAGATCAGTATCTCCAAGAAGTTGCCGATAAATGTCGCGTTGAGATTGACGCCCTCCGCCCCAAGGTCGCAGCGGCCCGACGGAGTGGTCCGGTCCGGGAGGAAGTTCGCGACACCGTAGCGACACCGACTGCACCGCAGCAAGCTCCCGACTTCATGGCCTATCGACCGGGCGTCGAAGCCCTTCGACGTCTCTTGCGTGACCCCGATCTCATTGGAGGTCGATTGACCTCCGCCATGTTCCTAGATTCGATTCAACGCTCCGCCTTTGAGGCGTTGGAGTCCGGTGAACTCCTCGTGCGGGTCATTGATGACCTCGAACGTCGCGGGGAGGAGTGGCCGGCGATGCTGTTAAGCATGTTGTCAGTGGAGGACACCTCGGTGTCGAATCTCACTCCGAGTGCTGAAGAGAGTGCGCTCGATGAACTGGTGGCTCAACTACTGCGCAACGCCGGTCAAGAGGGCTTGAACGACATCAACCGGCAAATCCGCGACGGTTCGATCACGGCTGAATCGGGCCTCTCGGTAATTAGAGACGTACGCCACCGACTCGACCTACTTGGCAGTCCACAGCAGATTGATATTGAAGAAGACCTACGACTCTGGCTGGCCTCACTGGAAGAGCCGCTGGCCTAACCAAAAAGTGTCGCCGTGCGCCACTGCTACACTTATTAATGCTTATTCCCAGATAGCTCAATTGGCAGAGCAAGCGGCTGTTAACCGCTAGGTTGCAGGTTCGAGTCCTGCTCTGGGAGCCACTGGCTCCCGGGGAGAGTGGGTCTCCCACACCTGAAAATTGCTCTGAACCATTCGGATACCGGTACATACGTCATCGAATGCGGACTGGTCGTGGATGCAATTTGGCGAACTACCACGATAGGGTTGGTTCTGTTCGTAGGTGGTGGGGGGAAATCAACGTGAGAGTGCCAAGTGTCAAGTTCCAAGTGGGCTCTTCGGTGGCGGGCGTCCTTCTGCTTCTTGCCGGCGTAGCGGTCCCGATTGAAGCCAGCGCGGCTCTCAGGGGCCACGTCGCCGGATCAACGACCACGACCACGACCTCCTCGTTCTGCGCACTGAAAACCTGCACGAGCACACTTGTCACGATTCCCGAAGCGGGGAAGGGTGGCATAACGCCCGTGGCCCCGGCGGGCGCAACCGATCTATATCGCTGTACGTTCTTTAATCCTCATTTGACGGCCGACCAGATGGTCATTGGCAGTACTTTTCACCCGCAAAACCACGGCACCGTTAAGAAGCCCGTCATTGAGATCCACCACGCCATCTTGTTTCAAGTGCCTCCAAACCAAGTGACCGCGGTCAAAGCGCTCGGTTCGTCCTGGCCCTGCTTTAGTGGACCAACCCCGGCCGACTCCTTTGCCGAATTGAGTAACTTCCGCTCCATTGCGGGGTGGGCTCCCGGTTCAGCGTCCGCGACTCGTCCCGCCGGTTACGGCGTAAACGTTCCGGCCGGCTCGGGCTTCATCCTCCAGTTGCACTACAACCTGTTGGCCTCCAAGGC
>JBAXMO010000044.1:0-10025 GCA_037134255.1 Actinomycetes bacterium
GCGTGCTTAGTCACCACCCAGTAGCCAGCGGGCGTGAAGTGGACGGGGTTCTCTTCGCGGAGTTGATCAAAGAGCGGGCCGGGGTTAGCGGACCAACCTGGTTCGGAGGGGTCGTAGTGGACCATCTAGGCATCGTACCTAAATTGGCGCCTGACCTCGCCACCGCAGACGGCGATCTCGGAACCAGGGCACCACGCGAACGCGCATTCTCGGCAGCCCCCCACTAATGACAATGGCATATCCCCGACCCAGTCGCCGTAGGTAGTCCGAATTGACAGGTCGGTCCTGCTTGGGCGGCTCCAACACGGCGGGCAGCAACTCACCGACGTGGGAGTCAACCAATCCCCCAAACACAATTCGCGACGTGTGGTTGTTGACGACCGTCGCCGCCCCGACAACGAAGGCAATCAGCGCACCAATCAGAGCCCAGGCGGCGAGCCCGTTCGCGAACTGCTGCAGCACCGCCGAACCCGGCAGTGCAGTCGGGGAGGGTTTGAGTTGAACATCCGCAAAGCGCATACGAAATCTCCAATTTCTTTCAGTGGAAGGAGTCACCTAACGGTCGCGCCGTGAGAGAATGAAGCCATGTTCCATTGGGCTCGCACCAACGTTGTAGCCACGTGGCCCGCTATTGCTCTGTACAGCGCGGCCCTTGGTGTCCTACTCCTCGGCGTCCTACTCGGCATCTTCATCTGGCGTCGACGAGGTAACCGCGCAATCGCGCAACGGCTTGGTGCGCTCGCCGAGCGATTGGGCGTCGCCCGGGGTGACGACAATGGCAAGATTGAAACCGCCCTCTCGTTTCTAGAGGACGCCACCGGGGCCGCCACCACGGCCGTAAACGAGTCCTCCGCGAACGCCGAAAGACTTCGTCGCAGTCTTGAAGTGCTTTCCGTCGGGCTGGTCCTGTGTGATGAAGCCGGCACCGTTGTCTACCGAAACGCCAACGCCGAAGAGTTGATGTCGAGTCGCTACGGCGACGCACTCGCGGCCCAGGCCGTTACGGAAGTACTCGGGGAAGGTTGGCGTCTCGGTACCAGCGAGCGCATCCTCGATATCTACGGACCACCCCGCCGCACCTTGCAGCTACGCGCCACGGTCATTGGCGACGGCATACGACCGCTGGGCGTCCTCGCCATCATCGAGGACGTGACGGAGCGCAAACGTCTCGAGGATATTCGTCGTGACTTCATTGCCAACGTCTCCCACGAACTCAAAACCCCCATGGGCGCCCTAGGCCTCTTGGCCGAAACGTTGCAGTACGAGCGTGACCCGTCCATCGCCCAGCGTCTGACCGAACGCATTCACACTGAAGCCTTCCGAGTGAATCGCATCATTGAAGATCTCCTCGATCTCTCCCGACTCGAGAGCGAGGGTCAACCCGTTCGTGATCCGATTCCCGTGGGCCTCTTTATGGCCGAAGCGATTGAGCGCATTCGCACTGCCGCGGACCAGCGGGGTCTGAAGCTCAACTTCACCGAGCCACCGGTGCCACTCCTCGTGACCGGTGATCGCCGTCAGTTGGTTTCGGCCATCCACGCCCTGCTCGAGAACGCCGTGACCTACTCCCCCGATGGTGGCACCGTGACTATCGGTGCCGAGCGAGCCGAGGGCAGCGACGAAACCGGCCCCTACGGTCTGGCGCGGATTACTGTCTCGGACCAGGGTGTTGGTATTCCGGCCCGTGACCTAGAGCGCATCTTCGAGCGGTTCTACCGCGTCGACCAGGGGCGTTCACGTCAAACCGGTGGCACCGGACTGGGCCTCTCCATTGTTCGCCACGTGGCCCAGAACCACGGCGGCAACGTCAGCGTTATCTCCCGCGAGGGTGAGGGTTCGACCTTTACGTTGGACCTCCCACTCACAAGCGCTTAGTGAACCTCTGTGGCTGAGCGTCTCCGCGTTTTGTTGGTTGAGGATGAAGAGTCCTTCATTGACGCCCTGACGATTGGTCTCGAGCGCGAGGGCTTCGACGTCGTTTCGGCCGCCGACGGACAGTTGGCGATGGAGAAGTTTGCCCCCGACCGTTTCGACATTGTGTTGCTCGACTTGATGCTGCCCAAGATGTCCGGGCTCGACGTCTGTCGGGCGATTCGCAATCTCTCCGAAGTCCCAATCATCGTGGTGTCGGCCAAGGGCGAGGAAGTTGATGCCGTCTTGATGTTGGAGATTGGCGCCGACGACTACGTCACGAAGCCGTACCGACTACGCGAATTGGTGGCCCGGATGCGCGCCGTGCTGCGTCGACACGAAACGGCCAGCGCCCCGACGACCACGGCGATAGCCGTCATTGAAGTCAACCCCGTTCGACTCGAGATTGACACCCGCCGGTGCTTCGTCCGCGGTGAAGAGATCAAACTTCGCAAAAAAGAGTTCGCGGTGCTGACGCTCTTATTGGAGAATGTCGGGCGAGTGATGACCCGGGAAGTACTCATCGACCGCATTTGGGGTTCGGACTACGTGGGTGACACCAAGACGTTGGACGTGCACATCAAGCGACTCCGCACCTTGGTCGAAGAGTCGCCCAAGGAGCCAGTGGTTATCACCACTGTTCGCGGTGTGGGCTACCGGTACGAACGACCTAGCGCTTAGCGAGCGTGGTGCGCCCGGCGAGATAGGGCGCCAAAACGTTAGGCACCTTCACCGTTCCGTCGGGCTGACGGTAGGTCTCCACTAACGCGGCCCAGATTCGGGCCCAGGCCAGTCCTGAACCATTCACCGTGTGCACGAGTGCCGTTCCCGACTCAGTGCGGTAGCGCACATTGGCCCGACGGGTCTGGTAGTCACGGAACCAACTGACCGAAGAAACTTCCAGCCAGCGGTCTACTCCGGGGGTGTAGACCTCGAGGTCGAAGGTTCGCGCCGAGGCCGACCCGAGGTCGCCGGCACAGAGATCTAAGAGTCGATACGGCAGTCCGAGCAGCTGTAAGAGTCCTTCGGCCCGAGCCAAGATGTCAGCTTGCGCTTCATCGGCCTGCTCGGGGGTGCAGTAGGCGAAGAGTTCTACTTTTTCGAATTCGTGAACGCGTAGCAGTCCTCGGGTATCGCGCCCGGCCGCACCGGCTTCACGACGGAAGCACTGCGTGGCCGCGGTAAGGCGCAGGGGCAGATCATCGACGTTCAAGATTTCGCCACGGTTCATCGAGGTCAGTGGCACTTCACCGGTCGGAATCAGCCAGAGATTGTCCCGCTCGATGGCGTACATGTCGTCTTGGCTCTTGGGTAGATGGCCCGTCGACATCATCGTCTCGGTGAGCGCCACGCTGGGCGGACGAATCTCTTCGTAGGCATCCGCGTGCGCGTCCAGGGCGAACTGCGTTAAGGCGCGTAGGAGGCGTGAGCCGTCGCCGCGGTAGAGCGGGAACATCGATCCGGCCAACCGGGCACCACTCTCGAGGTCCAAGATGCCGAGCTCCGTGCCGATATCCCAGTGCGTCACTCGCTGGTGATCGCCGTAGATCGGGAACGAGGCTCCCTGATCCATGCCGGGCCACCACTGGCGCAGTTCCACGTTTTCTTCTTCGCTCGACCCGTCCGGGGCGTCCGGCGAAGGGATATTAGGTATCTGGAGGTGCAGAGTTCGAACCGTTGCGCCCACTTCCTCGGCGCGGGCCGTGGCGGCTCGCTCCTGGTCGCCGAGCCTCTTGCTCGCTTCGGCAATTTCATCCCCGCGAGCGGTGTCGCCCGAGCGGCGTGCCTCACCCACCTGGCGGGAAAGATCTTTGACCTGGGCCCGCAGAGACTCGGCCTCCTGCATCAAGGCGCGGTGTTCAATATCGGCCGCTAGGAGTGCGTGAACCTCGTCGGGCGAGACACCACGTCGAGCCAGCGCGGCAGCCACATTCTCGGGTTCACGGCGGAGTAGGGCCAGGTCAATCACACCCTAAGACTACGACAGGGGCTCGTAGTGACTAAGTTCCCCCACGTGAGTCATGCCATAGAAGTCCGCGACGTCGAAGTCAGCTTCGGAGAGACGATGGCCGTTGGCGGTGTCAGTTTCACCGTGGATTTTGGGAACACAACCGTCCTGCTCGGTCCCAATGGTGCGGGCAAGACCACCACGACCGAAACTCTGCTGGGTTTTCGCCGCCCTGCTCGCGGCCAGGTGCTCATCACTGGTCTGGATCCCGAGACTCATCACAAGGAAGTCATTGTCAACGTTGGAGCCCTCCTCCAGCGCGGAGGCGTGTGGGCACCCATGTCGCCTCGCGAAGTGCTGAACCTCACGGCGACCTACTACCCCGCGCCGCGCGACCCTCGCGAACTACTCGACCAACTCTCTCTCACTAAGTGCGCCAAGACCCCATGGCGCCGACTCAGTGGCGGCGAGCAGCAGCGCACCTTGCTCGCACTCGCGTTACTTGGTCGCCCGCGCGTCTTGGTGCTCGACGAACCAACGGCAGCCGTCGACCCCGACGGCCATCGTGTTATTCGTGAAATGCTCCGCGCCGAACGGAGTCGCGGTTGCGCCCTCCTCGTGACTACGCACCAGCTCGATGACGCCGAGGAACTAGCCGACCACGTCATCATCATGAACAACGGTCGCGTCGTTCAGCAGGGAACGCTCCAGTCGTTTCGGGGAGATCCCGTAACGGTCTTTGAGAGTCGTGAGGGACTGGACGTGGCGACGCTCAGCAGTCAACTGCGCGCGCCCGTCGCCGCGGAGGGCCGTGGCCGGTATCGCGTCGAAGGCCCGGCCCTTGATCTCGTACAACTCCGTGACGCGTTGCTCACGCAAGGCGCCAGCGTGGAGAGTTTCCGTACGCGCGCGACGTTGGAAGAGACCTACCTCCAGCTCGTCCAGGACGACCGCTCAAAGGCCCAGTCGTGAGGGCGTGGCAGGCCCAAAGTGCGGCCGAAGTAAAGATGACTATCAAGCGTGGTGAGACGTTGCTGCTCACCATTGGCATACCACTCCTACTGCTCATCTTCTTTAGCTTCACGTCGTTCGTCTCACTACCGGGTGCCAAGCGAGTTGACTTTCTCGCGCCGGGCATCATCGCCTTATGCGTGATGTCCACGTCCCTAGTCTCGCTCTCCATTGCCACCGGGTTTGATCGTTCCTACGGCGTGCTTCGTCGACTCTTTACGACGCCACTCGGTACTCGATCGCTCGTGGTCTCAAAGATTGTGGGAGTGGTTGTAGTGGAGCTACTCCAAGTTCTCATTGTGGGCGGCGTCGCGATTGCTATCGGCTGGCGGCCCCACGGGGGCCCGGTCGGTGCGGCAATCTGTCTTCTCGCCCTCCTCGTGGCCTCCATTGCCTTCGCCGGCATTGGGCTGTTGTTGGCCGGCAATCTCAAGGCCGAGGTGAATTTGGCCGCGGCCAATGGGCTCTACCTGGTGCTCCTTCTCGTGAGTGGCTTTGTGATTCCCGTCACTTCGTTCCCGAGCTTCATGCGCCACGCCGTCATCTTCACGCCCTCTGGTGCGTTGGCCGGTGGACTCCACAACGTGGTCGGCAGTGGTGTCGCCTTCGGGGTGACCAACATCATTTCGTTAGTGGTCTGGGCCGTTATCGCTCCGCTACTCGCGAGCCGGGCCTTTAGCTACGAGTGATTGTTGCGAGCAGCTGCGCCGTGCCGGCGTTGAGTTGCTTCGTCGAAACGGCGCCGTAAACCACTTGTCGCACCACGCCGTCACCGTCCACAAAGACCGTCTCGGGCAGCGTGCCGAAACCGTAGGTCGTTGAGGCCACCGTGCCGTCAGCATCGAGGGCGGCGGGCAACGCTACGGAGGATCCCCGTAAGAACTTGGTAGCGGCGGCGGCCGTGTCGTTGGATGCCACCATCACGAGAGCGATATCACTGGGCTTGTGGGTGAACCACTCACTAATTCGGGGCAGCTCCTCCCGGCACGGTCCACACCAGCTCGCGAAGAAGACAACGACCGTGGGAGTCCCGTGAGCCGGGAGGTGAATCTCCTGGAGCACACCCTTGCCGAGAGCCGGCAGGTGCACGTCATCCACAGTGTGGCCCACGAGTGGCGACGAGCTCGGGATCGACGTGGTGGTCGTTGAGGTAGTCGGCACCTTGGTGAAGTAGGAGACGACGGAGATCATCGTGACGGCAATGGCCGTGCCAATGCCGAGCGACAAGAACATCATGGGTGAAGGACCACGGCGGCCCGTCCCTATTGGGGTGGGCTCATCCGAGTGCAATTACGTCCACCGCCATCAGCACGAAGAGTGCCGTGAGATACGTGATTGAAAAGTGAAACAGTCGCATGGCGCGCGCCACGTCGGCTTGGTCTTTTCGCGCTAACCGATAGAGACCTACGGCGTCATAGGTAAAGAAGGCCCCGAGCAGGAGTGCACCGACGGCGTAGATCCACCCGAGTTGGGCAACCGGGCCGACGAGCAGGCTGAAGGCCCAGAGCACGATGGTGTAGACGAGAATTTCGAGCGTGGTACGGCGAAGTGAGGCCACCACGGGCAGCATCGGCACGTTGGCCGCGGCGTAGTCGTCGCGGTAGCGCACGGCGAGAGCCCAAAAGTGTGGCGGGGTCCAGATAAAGATGACCGCGAAGAGCACGACGGGCGTCCAGCCCAGTGAGTTGGTAACGGCCGCCCAGCCGACCAAGACGGGCACGGCACCGGCGGCTCCACCAATAACGATGTTCTGCTTGCTACGGCGCTTTAACCACAGCGTGTAGATAAAGACGTAGAAGGCCGTCGCCGAAATTGCTAACCAGGCTGAGAGGACGTTGACCCAGACGGCCAAGACGACAAAGGCGGCTATTTCCAAAACGAAGGCAAAAATAGTGGCGGCGCGGGGCGTCATAGCGCCCGTCACGAGGGGGCGACCCTTGGTGCGCTCCATGATGGCATCGATATCTCGGTCAATCACCATGTTGAAAGTGTTGGCGCCGCCGGCCGCCAAGGTGCCGCCAATCAACGTGAGGATGATCAACCCGAGGTCGGGCCAACCCCGCTTCGCCACAAACATCGTGGGGACGGTAGTCACGAGGAGCAGTTCAATGATGCGGGGCTTGGTCAGGGCGACGTAGGCCATCACGCGCTGCATTGGACTCAACGTGACGGGTGCGACGATGCTCACTTGAGCATCCTAGGAGAGAGGCTCCCTCCCTAGGCTGTGGCCATGGAAATGAGGCCCGCATGAAACCAACGACATTTCGGTGGTTCGCCCTCGCCGCCTTCATTTCGATGCTCCTCATCATCGCTACTGGCGCCGCCGTTCGCTTAACGGGCTCCGGACTCGGTTGCCCCGACTGGCCCACCTGTTATCAGGGTCAAATAACCGGTTCCCTCAGCCTGCACCCCCTTATTGAGTACGCCAATCGCATGGTCACCGTGCTCTTGGTGGGGGTCACCATGGTGACCTTCGTGGCCGCGTGGCTTCGCGCTCCCCGACGCAAAGACCTCATTGTCTTTTCGCTGCTGTTGGTAGTGGGCGTCGTTCTTGACGCCATCCTGGGAGCAGTCGTGGTTTACACCAAGCTCAACCCTTGGCTCGTTTGCTCTCACCTCATCTTGTCGCTCGTCATGGTCGTCATTGGCGCCGTTCTCTACCACCGCGCCAAATACCTCTACGGCGAAGGTATGCGGGCCGACATTCGCGATCCCCAAATGAAGCGCGTAGCGCGCCTCCTCTGGTTGCCCTTTATCGCCGTGGCCGTAGCCGGCACAATCACTACCGGTTCGGGGCCGCACGCCGGTTCCTCGCGCGGCCAGCTGCGCGCCCGTCGACTTCCCTTCGCCTTGAGCGACGCCACGATTGTTCACGCGGCGCTCGTCACGTTGTTTATTTGCATCGTGGTCGCCATCTACTTCGTGCTTCGACGTCAGGGCGCTCCGAGCAAGGCCCAACGAGGCGTGTTGCGTCTCTTATTCATCGGCTCCCTGCAGGGTCTCGTTGGTGTCATTCAGTACTTCACGCATCTGCCCGTGGTCCTCGTGGAAATCCACGTCTGCCTCGCGGCGTCGGTCACTATTGCCGTCACTCAATTCAATCTCGCGCAAACCGGTCGTGACCGCGAGGTGGGACTGGAGAAGCAGGCGTGAGCGCGCCCCTTCGCTACGGCCTCATCGGAACTGGCATGATGGGCCTCGAGCACCAGCGCAATCTCAACGCCATCGAAGGTGTTGAGGTGGTCGCGGCGGCCGATCCCGAACCGACGTCGTTAGCAGCAGCCGTTGCGACAGCCGAGGGTCGAGCACTCGCTACGTTCAGCGATTATCGCGAACTACTCGCCGCTGATCTCTGCGACGCCTACGTCATCTCTTCACCCAACTTCACCCACCGCGCCGTCCTCGATGACGTCATGGCGAGTGGCAAGGCCATCATGGTGGAAAAGCCCATGTGCACCACGGTCGAAGATGCTCGGCACATTCTGAGGCAGGCACAGTCCTACCCCAACGTTTTTTGGGTGGGCCTTGAGTATCGCTACATGCCCCCGGTCCAACACATCATCAACGTCGCCGCCGCTGGAGAGCTCGGTGAAATTGCCATGGTGGCCATTCGAGAGCACCGTCACCCCTTTTTAGTCAAAGTGGGTGACTGGAATCGCTTCAACGAAAACACTGGGGGCACGCTCACCGAGAAGTGCTGTCACTTTTTTGATCTCATGCGACTCATTGCCCAGAGCAATCCCGTGCGTGTGATGGCGTCGGGCGATCAGCGGTTCAATCACCTCGACGAGCGCTATGACGGTCGAACTCCCGACATCTTGGACAACGCCTTTGTCATTGTCGACTTTGAGAATGGCGTTCGCGCCTCGCTCGATCTTTCGATGTTCGCCGAGGGTTCAGTGAACAACGAAGAGCTCAGCATCGTGGGGCGCACCGGCAAGGCTGAAGCCTTCATTCCGAGTGGCCAGGTACGTGTTGGCCAACGCAAGAAGTGGAACCGCGGCGTGGCCGAAGAGACCATCACCGACGAACGAGTCCTCGTCGAGGGTTTCCACCACGGGGCGAGCTTTCTCGAACACCTCGACTTCGCCGAGGCGATCAGAAACCAGACACCGGCCCTCGTTACCGCCGAAGATGGTTACTGGAGTGTCGTCATGGGCGCCGCCGCCCACCTCAGCATCGACGAAGGCCGCGTCGTGGCGATCCGAGAGTTGCTCTAAGCCAACGGGGCGTGCGTTAGTCGGGGCATCACCAGTTCCCCGAACCGCCGACACTCATCTATGTGGGGATAGCCCGACAAGATGAAGGCCTCAATCCCGAGAGCGTGATAGGCCTCAATCTTGGCCACCACCTGATCGGGCGAGCCGACGATGGCCGCCCCACAACCGGAACGGGCCCGACCAATACCAGTCCAGAGATTCGGCTCAACAAAACCCTCGAGGTCGGCCGCTTCACGCAGCTCACTCTGTCGAGCCACGCCCACCGAACCGGAGTCGAGTGACTTCTGGCGAATGGCGCGACCAATTTCATCATCGAGTTCGGCCACGAGATGGGCCGCGGCGGCGCGAGCCGCTTCTTCGGTCTCGCGAACCACCACGTGCACGCGATAGCCAAAGCGAAGCGTGCGTCCGTAGGTGGCCGCCCGAGCCGTCATGTCTTTAATGATGGCGCGAACGTTTTCGTACGTGTCGGGCCACATCAGATAGACATCAGCCATCTGCGCGGCGACATCACGTGCCTCTTCGCTCAGACCACCGAAGTAGAAGGCCGGGCGAGGGCCGGTAGCGATGCGCGGAGCATCGATCACGAAGCTGTAATGCTCACCCTTCACGTCAACCGCATCGCCTTCGAGCAGGTTGTCGAGAATCTGCATCACTTCGAGGGTTCGTCCGTAACGGGGACTCGAGGCCATGGTCTCCCCGGCGAGATCACTCGAAATGATGTTGATGTCGATGCGATTGTCGGCGAGGTGCTGCAACGTCGCAATCTGTCGGGCCAGCTGGGGTGGCCAGTTCTCGCCAGTCCGAACCGCCACGAGCAAGCGAATGCGCGAGGTGGAGCGAGCCAGGGCCGCGGCCATCGCGACCGTGTCCAGTCCTAGCGCGTACCCCGACGGCAGGAGGATCGAATCGAATCCCTGCTCTTCCGCGGTAGC
>JBAXMO010000045.1:0-9744 GCA_037134255.1 Actinomycetes bacterium
ATTAACTCCAAGGGAAGGTTGTCGATGACCGACCAACCCGCATCCTCAAGGGCCGCCGATACCGTAGAACGACCAGCCCCTGACATACCGGTCACGATGAGAAGCTCATTCTTCAGGAAGGCTCCCCTTTTCCAGACGTGGCAAACCCGTCTCGTGTAGATGATCGTAGAGGGCATGTGCAACGGCTGATGGGAGCCAACCAAGTTCTAGCAAAGCCTCAATGGTCAGTGCTCTGACTGCCTTCATAGAGCCAAAGGATTCCAGGAGCTTCTTCTGCCGTGCTGCGCCTAAGCCTGGGATTCCATCCAGCGAGGTACTGACCATAGAAGCACCGCGTTTAGAGCGGTGGAACGTAATGGCAAACCGGTGAGCCTCGTCACGCAGTCGTTGAAGCATGTAAAGAGCTTCCGACCCTCGGTCTAAGCGCACCGGAACGGAACTCCCGGGCCGGTAGAGCAGTTCCTCCCGCTTGGCGAGGGCGACGAGCTCGACGGCACCAGACAAACCGAGCTCCTCCACCGCATCGAGGGCGGCAGAGAGCTGAGGCAAACCCCCGTCAACCACAATTAAATCTGGACGACCGAACCGCACATCTTCTTGACCGGGCAGAAGGTGGCTGAGCCGTCGCGTCAGAATTTCTCTCATGGCCCCGGCGTCGTCGTTGCCGAGCACTGTCTTGACGTTGAAATGTCGATACGCCGATTTTTGGGGTAGTCCATCGACAATCACAACCATGGAACCCACGTAATTCGTTCCCTGCAGGTGACTCATGTCAAAGCATTCAATGCGATAGGGAGGCGTTGACAAACCGAGCGAACTGCCGATTTCAATAAGTGCTTGAGATCGGACGTTGTGGTCACTTTGACGGCGAAGGGAGTCCCTCTTCAGTACCGTGATGCCGTCAGCGACGCCGAGCTCAATGACGGAGCGCTGCCTATCCCCTCTAGGTCCCGCTACCTTGATCGGACTCCTGGCAAGTGTGGAGAGGTATTCACCGACAAGCTCGGTGTCGCTCAGCGATACGTTGGTAATCAGCATCTCGGGAATTGAGGCCTCTTCGTAGTTGCCCACGATGAATGTCTCGACGACATCACTATCGGTGGTGTCGAAACCAACATCAAATAGTTTGTTGGTGCGACCGATAATCCTCCCATGACGAATGTTGAAGCAACTCACCGCGGCGCGGGCATCCGCGCGCGAAACCGTGATTGAATCCAAATTCATTTGTTCATCTAGAACGAATAACTGCTCTTGCGATGCCTTCCCTAATGCAACCAGCGAGTCTCTCGCCCGAGCCGCAGTTTCGTAATCCTGCGACTCTGAAGCTAATTTCATCTCATTCTCTAACCGGTCACGCAGATCTCTGGTTTGCCCACTGAAAAACTTTATGAAGGTAACTACGAGGTCGTCGTAGTTGCGCTTGTCGATTGCGCCCACACACGGCCCAGAGCATTTTCCTATGTCGAAGAGAAGGCAGGCGCGCCCTCTCCGCTCGTGAGCCTGGTACTTCGCCGTCGAGCACGTTCGTAAAGGGGCGATTCGAAGCACCTCGTCAAACATATATCTTGCACTTTTCACGTGACCAAACGGTCCGAAATAACGGACACCTTTCACTTTTGAGGAACGAGTCATGAACGGCACCGGATAGGTCTGCCTCATGTCGACCGCCAAGTATGGATACGACTTATCGTCTTTGAGCCTGATATTAAAGCGGGGCTGATGTGTTTTAATGAGATCGTTCTCAAGAATCAAGGCCGCAACTTCGGTAGCGGTTACTATCCACTCGACATCATGCGCCATCTCCATGAGGGATGTTGTCTTCGGTGACATCTGCCCGGGCGAGTTGAAATAACTACCGAGACGACTGGCCAAGTTTTTGGCCTTGCCTACGTATATGACCGTATGTAGATGGTCACGAAAGATGTAGCAACCGCTTGAAGTCGGAATGCCAGGTGGCTTTTTCATGGAACTAACGCTTCGGGGCCTTACTTTGGGGCAGCACCGCCCGCAAAACTTCACCCGTGGCTGTCTTTGTTTTCGCCACCTGCTCTGGAGTGCCGACGGCGGTAATGGTTCCACCACGCTTGCCACCCTCAGGACCAAGATCGATAATCCAATCAGCCGTCTTAATGACGTCGAGATTGTGCTCAATCGTGAGAACCGTATTGCCTTGATCCACTAATCGATGCAGAACCGTAAGTAGCCGGTCTACGTCTTCGAAGTGAAGGCCCGTTGTTGGCTCATCAAGCACGTAAAGCGTGTGTCCGGTGGCACGACGCGCAAGCTCGGTAGCCAACTTCACCCGCTGTGCCTCTCCACCCGAGAGAGTAGGAGCCGGCTGGCCCAATCTCACGTAGCCCAAGCCTACGTCGACCAGGGCTTGTATGTGGCGAGAGATCGTCGGCTGCTTTGAGAAAAAATCAAGCGCTTCGGCTATCGGCAAATTCAGCACATCGGCGATTGATTTACCGCGATATAGAACTTCTAATGTTTCTCGGTTGTAGCGACTCCCATTGCAAACGTCACAATTCACATAGACATCAGGCAGGAAGTGCATCTCGATCTTGATGGTTCCGTCACCGGCACAGTTCTCGCAACGCCCGCCCTTAACGTTGAACGAAAAACGTCCTTGCTGGTAGCCGCGAGTCTTGGCTTCTTGGGTCTCTGAAAACAACTTACGGACTTTGTCAAACACCCCGGTGTACGTAGCGGGGTTCGAACGTGGGGTGCGCCCAATCGGTTGCTGATCGACCGCAACTACCTTGTCGATGAAATCGATTCCGGTAATCGATGTATGTTCGGCAACTTTGACTTTCGCTCTGTAAAAGTGCTTCTGGAGTCCAGTCAGAAGAATTTGGTTAACGAGGGTCGATTTACCTGAACCAGAGACACCTGTTACGGCGATAAATCTACCCAACGGAAATTCAGCATCAACGTTTTGCAAATTATTGGCTCGCGCACCGACCACGTTCAAAAAACCAGCCTCTACGTCTCGTCGCCTGAGGGGGACAGCAATACTTCTCTGACCGGAGAGATATTGGCCGGTGGACGATTTTGAATTCGCCAAGAGGCTCGCAAAATCGCCGGCATGGACGATTTCGCCACCATGCTCCCCTGCACCAGGTCCTATGTCCACTACGAAATCTGAGAAGCGAATCGTCTCCTCGTCATGTTCCACCACGATTACAGAGTTTCCAAGGTCGCGCAAACGCTCCAGCGTTGCAATAAGCCGACGGTTGTCTCGCTGATGGAGGCCGATTGAAGGCTCATCTAGCACGTAGAGAACACCTACAAGGTGCGAACCGATCTGACTCGCCAAACGAATGCGTTGGGCCTCGCCACCAGAGAGAGTGGCCGACGCCCTACTCAATGTCAGGTAATCCAGACCGACATCTAGGAGAAAACTCAATCGCTCGTTGATTTCCTTGACGACCTGAATTGCTATTTTCGCCTCTCGCTTATTCAGTTTGAGTGAAGCAAAAAAAGTAACAGCCTCGTCAATCGTGAAATTACCTACTTGCGCAATGTTGGTTCCGGAAATCAACACAGCCAAAATTTCTGGCTTTAGTCTCAAACCATGACATGAACGGCACTCCACTTCACGCATGAACTGCTCAGCTTTTTCACGTGACCAGTCCCCTTCAGCCTCCTGCCATTGACGCTCTACCCAATGAATGACACCCTTGAACTGAGCCATGAAGCTCGCCGATCGTCCATTCTTCTTTCTGTATTTGTATTCAACTTTTTCGCCATCGAGTCCGTTGAGAAGAAGGTCGCGATCTTGTTCGCGGAGTTTGCACCAAGGAGTGTCGGATGAGAATTCACCCACATCACAGACGCTCTGTAGCAAGCGATCGAAATATCGAGCCCGCTGTCCTCCCCAAGGTGCGATTGCCCCATCGGCCACACTCAATGTCTCGTCAGGTACCACTAGTTCGGGGTCAACCTCAAAACGAGTACCGAGACCCGAGCAGTTACCACAAGCCCCATAGGGCGAATTGAAGGAGAAGTCACGTGGTGCGAGTTCGGTAAAACTGATGCCACACGTCGTGCACGCCATTGATTCCGAAAACCTTTGTTCCGAGTCGTCGTCGAGGTCATAGACAACAGCAATACCCTTAGCGAGACGAAGTGCGGCCTCAACTGATTCGGTTAAGCGTTGGCGGATTGTGGCTTTTAGGACGAGGCGGTCGACAACGACTTCGATGACGTGTGTCTCATATCGAGCCAGTTTTATATCTCTACGATCAGCCAACTCATGAACTGTGCCATCAACCCGCACACGAGAAAAGCCTTGGGCCGCTAAATCATCCAGAAGCGTCGAATACTCGCCCTTTCGTCCCTCAACCATCGGCGCTAGCACTAGAAACTTTGATCCAGTCTTACCTTCGAGTATCCGATCCACAATCTGCTGCGGGCTTTGTCGAGAAACCTCTAAACCACACTTTGGACAATGGGGAACGCCGATTCGCGCGTATAGCAAGCGCAGGTAGTCGGAAACTTCTGTAATGGTCCCCACTGTGGAGCGTGGGTTTCTCGAAGCCGTCTTTTGATCTATCGAAATTGCAGGTGACAGACCTTCTATGAAGTCAACGTCTGGTTTGTCCATCTGACCCAAAAATTGCCGCGCATACGCAGAAAGACTCTCCACGTACCGCCGCTGGCCTTCGGCGTAAATTGTGTCAAACGCAAGCGACGACTTCCCGGAGCCAGATAATCCCGTGAATACGACGAGCTTGTCGCGGGGAATTTCTAAACTGACGTTTTTAAGGTTGTGAGCGCGCGCACCTTGAATGCGAATGAGGTCAGCCATACCCTGGAAGGCTACCGTCAACACCTAGTCAAATGGCAGGTTGAGGTCATCACCACTGAGCCGTTGCAGGCTATGTATCTCATCTCTTAGGCCGGCAGCCTCCTCGAAGCGCATTTCTTCAGCCGCCTGCAGCATGGCTTTGGTCAGGCGCTCCACTTCACTCTCCAACTCTTGATCCGATAGTTCGAGACGCCGAGGCGAATTCGAACCGGTAGCTGGGCTTCCTCCGCGCAGGCGCCCCAAGATGTCCGCGACAGCCTTGGTAACGGTGGTCGGGACTATTCCATTGGTTTCGTTGTAGGCAATTTGAACTGCACGACGGCGTTCAGTGACCGATATCGCGTCGCGCATGGAATCAGTGATCCGATCGGCGTAAAGGATGGCCTCTCCATTGGCATTTCTGGCCGCCCTTCCAATGGTCTGGATTAATGCACTCCGAGACCGGAGAAATCCTTCCTTGTCTGCGTCAAGAATCGCCACCAGCGACACCTCGGGAAGATCCAGACCTTCGCGCAGCAAGTTAATGCCGACCAATACGTCAAATTCACCGAGCCTCAACGAACGCAGGATCTCTATTCTCTGAATCGTGTCAATGTCCGAGTGCAGATACTGCACCTTGATATCCGCCTTAGCCAAGAAGGCCGTCAGGTCTTCAGCCATCCGCTTAGTTAGCGTGGTGACTAATACGCGTTCATTACGCGCAATCACCTCTGCGATTCGCACCTTAAGGTCGTCAACTTGGTTGTTGGTAGGGATTATTCGTACTGGCGGATCTAGCAGGCCAGTGGGTCGGATGACTTGCTCTACGACCTCATCAGATATTTCCAATTCGTACGGACCGGGCGTCGCCGACACAAAGACAGTTTGCGGAATAATGTCGATGAACTCCTCAAAGTTCAAGGGACGATTGTCACGGGCACTGGGAAGTCGGAAACCGTGGTTTACAAGTGTGTCTTTACGGGACTTATCACCGGCCCATTGACCACGAACCTGTGGAACCGCGACGTGAGATTCGTCGATCACTACAAAGTAGTCCTTCGGGAAATAGTCCAACAAGGTAAAAGGTCGCTCACCTGCAGATCGGCCATCCAAATGGGCTGAGTAATTCTCTACACCGGCGCAAGTGCCCGTCTCCTCAAGCATCTCCAGGTCGTATTCCGTCCTCGACCGAAGGCGTTGTGCCTCAAGGAGTTTCCCCTCTCGCTCGAGTTCCTCCAGTCTGATTGCAAGCTCAGCGCGAATACGGTGCATTGCTTGTGCCAGAGTGTCGCTTGAAGATGCGTAATGGGTGGCGGCAAACAGCGTCACTTCGGAGATTGCACCCTTTAATTCCATCGTAAGAGGATTAAAAAAAGTGATGGCATCGATTTCATCACCAAATAGTGATATCCGTATCGCCTCTTGGTCATAGGCGGGTTGAATTTCGATCGTATCTCCGCGAACTCGAAAACTGCCGCGCTCGACAACAAGATCGTTCCTGTGATATTGCATGTCGACAAATCTGCGAAGCAGCTCGCGTTGATCAATGCTCGTGCCAACTTCCAGCAACAGCATGTGGTTCTTGTACTCAATGGGGTTGCCAAGACCATAGATACAAGAAACCGACGCCACCACAATCGTGTCGTGTCGCGTTAGAAGCGCGCTGGTTGAAGCGTGCCTCAGACGGTCAATCTCCTCATTGATTGAGCTGTCCTTCTCGATATACGTGTCCGAGCTCGGAATGTATGCCTCGGGCTGGTAGTAGTCGTAGTAAGACACGAAGAACTCAACCCTATTGTTAGGCATCATCTCTCGTAATTCTGAGGCCAGCTGTGCGGCCAGGGACTTATTTGGCTCCAAGATCAGAGCGGGACGCTGAACCTGCTCAATTAACCACGCGATTGTGGCAGTCTTCCCACTTCCAGTTATGCCCTCAAGGGTTTGATACCGCAGGCCGGCATTGATGCCCTCGGCCAATTTCGCGATAGCCGTAGGTTGGTCACCACTTGGTTGAAAAGGCGACTCTACGAGAAAGTCAGTCAAGAGGTATTCCTCGCTCACGAAGGAGCGATTGAATGCGACGCTCCAACACTTCAATCGAATCATTATTCGGAATGATGAGGTCAACAATGGACGATCGCTCGCTATTCGAAATCTGACTGCTAATCCTGTTGCGTGCATCTTCCTCGCTGAAACCACGATGTTGGATCAGACGCGTGATGGCGACATCAGGGTCGACCTCGGTGGCCCACACTTCATTCAGTCGGAAAACAGTGCGATGCTCCGGACGGAAAAGGGGAACCGCCACTGCGTAGTGGTCACCACGGCACTCCTCTAACTGACGCACTACCTCAAGTCCAATAGCGCCATGGGTAATGGCATTGAGTCGTCGGAGTGCACTTGGGGTCGGGAATGCTATTGCCGCGAGGAAAGGCCGATCGATAAGCCCGTCTGAGTCCGTCACCGCGCGTCCAAAAGCGTCAACTAACGCCCGCCAAGCGGGTCGCCCTGGCTCTACAACTTCGCGGGCGATCACGTCGGTGTCAATGACCCGGATTCCATCCCGCTCTAACGCACTCGTCACTGTGGACTTACCTGAGCCGATACCTCCGGCGATTCCTAAATGCAGCACATTTGTACCGTAGTCAGTAAACGGGGCCGTTACAGCAAACCTAAGTAGATTTCTACTGTGAAACTGAAAGGCCTCATCAATATCGACGTTGCTGGGCTCCGGAAATTTCGGGGGTGGGACACCTTTCTATGCGCCGTGGTGGCCTACGTTCCCTTCTTCATCAACAATCCGGGCAAGGTTTCCGCTGATACCAAGGCATATCTCTATTTAGATCCATCGCATCTGCTGGCTACCGCCACCTCTATGTGGAATGCCGACCAGGGCTTCGGCATGGTCACCCACCAAAACATTGGTTACCTGTTCCCTATGGGCCCATTCTTCTGGCTCACCCATACGATCGGCTTGCCCACATGGATTGCCCAACGATTCTGGATGGGGTCGCTTCTCTTCCTGGCCGGGCTGGGCGTACGCAAGGCGGCCCAGGAGTTGGGTTTGAGTCGTGTAGCAGCCTGGAGCGCCGCACTCCCATATGTCTTCACACCATTTATCCTCGTAAACATCGGTAGGACCTCAGCTATTTTGATGCCCTGGGCCGGCCTTGGCTGGCTCCTACTCTTCGCCATTAGATCTGCTCGATTCGATGGTTGGAAGAATCCAGCGCGATTCGCTCTCGTGGTCGCCCTAGTCGGTGGGGTTAATGCCACCTCAATCCTGCTAGTGGGGCTCGCACCAGCTGTTTGGCTGCTTTTCGCTGCCTTCAGCCGAGAAATTTCATGGCGATCACTTGGCGGGACCGTCGCACGAATCGGCCTACTCAGCACATCGGTGTCCCTGTGGTGGATTGCCGGACTTTGGGCTGAGGGCAAATTCGGCATCAACATCCTCAAGTACACCGAAACTATCCCGACAGTATCAAGTACTTCGAGCAGTTCCGAAGTATTCCGGGGTTTGGGCTACTGGTACTTCTATGGATTTGACCACGCCGGCGCCTGGACCAATTCTTCGGTTAGCTACACCACAGGAGATGTGACTCCTATTTTTTCACTGGTTCTCCCGACCATTGCGGTCATAAGTTCCCTTCTTGTCAAATGGCGTTACCGGGCGTTCGCGGTAGTGACAGCTTTTCTGGGCCTAGTGATCGCCGTCGGTGCCTACCCCTACAACTCGCCAACTCCCGCAGGCTCAGCTCTCAAGTGGTTCGGGGAAAACACCACCGTAGGGCTCGCTATGCGGTCGACCAATCGAGTAGTGCCGATTATGGTGCTGTCGCTTGGACTGTTACTCGGTGCCAGCGTGGATGCCCTTCGAAGCCGCCATCCACTCCGCGTCCTGCCCGCGTTTCTTTTCATATTTCTCGCGGCAACAGTTGGTTTAACACCACTCTTTAACGGAACAGCTCTAGCAACTAATCTCGGCTCCTCCCAACGTCTACCCGACTATGTCATTCAGGCTGCTCACGATATGAACGGAACCAACAAAACAACGGGTGTCCTCGGACTTCCGGGGCTTGACTTCGGCTACTACCGATGGGGTGCGTTTATTGATTCCGCTTGGCCGGGACTGCTCCAGCGACCCTTTGTCACTAGTCAAATTACGCTCCAAGGTGAACCGGCGAGTGTGAATCTAGTGAGATCTCTCGACTCCCCTATTCAGGATTTGATTGCATTGCCGAGGAGTATCGCGCCCATCGCCAGACTTCTTGGCACCGGAGACATTCTCTTTCAGTTCGACACTCAATACGAGCGCTTCAGTGGTCCCGAACCCTGGTACTTGTGGCAGTTAGCTCAATCACCTAGCTCTGGCCTTACCTTCAAGAAGGCTTACGGACCCGTTGTGGCTGACAAGGTTATCGATGGAAATTTCATCAATGAAAGCAGCCTTGCTTTACCTCGAGGATTCCAATGGCCCCAATCCCTTGCGGTCTACGGCGTGAGTGGGGTGCGTCAACTAGTTAGAACGGAATCAAGTCGATCTCCAGCAATTGTGGCTGGCGATGGGGAGGGCCTAGTGAACCTGGCCGGGCTGGGAATTCTCCCAGAGGACCGTGCAATCTTCTACGACGGATCTCTCACAACTGCACAATTGGTGCGATTGACTAGAGATACAAATGCGTCGCTATTCCTGACCGACTCCAATCAGCGGCGACTGAATAGTTATGGAGTACTCCACTCAAGCCCTGGTTTCGTACAGCAGGCTGGCGAACAACCAGTGATCAAGAACCCGTCACAACAGACTCTTCTTGCCTATCCCGATTCAGTCCCTGGCGCGCAAACTGTCTCCGTGCTGGGCAATGTCAAGTCGATTCAAGCATCTTCATACGGCAATCCAATAGCTAATAACCCAGAGGTGCAGCCGTATTACGCACTCGATGGTTCAATAG
>JBAXMO010000046.1:0-9653 GCA_037134255.1 Actinomycetes bacterium
TGGGTGGAAGCCGTCGCTACCGCCACGGGCTTTCGTGGAGTGCGCCACACCATCGAACTCATTGGGACGTGTGCGACGTGTCACCTCAAGTAACGCTGCCGATTGAAGTGCGGGGCACATTGCCGGTGGCGACGCTGCCCATGTTCCACGCACTCGGCGTCGAGGCTTTTTTTACTACCCGTGACGGTGGGGTCAGTACTGGAGAATTCGCCTCCTTAAATTTGGGATCGAACGGTCCCGACGACCCCGACCACGTTCGCGAAAACTATCGACGAGTCGCTACCGCCATCGGGAGTGAATCCGTTCAGCGTGTGCGGCAAATTCACAGCACCACGGTGGTGCACATCGACGCACTCGACGAAAGCTCCGAGGGGGATGCCATCATCACCAACCGTGTGGGTGATGCCGTCGCCATAATCGTGGCCGACTGCACACCTTTGTTACTGGTGGACCCCGTACGACACCAACTCGCCGTCGTGCACGCCGGCTGGCGCGGATTGGCCGCGGGCGTAATTGAAGCGGCCGTCACTGCCCTCGACACTGATACGAGCCAACTCCACGTCGCCATCGGTCCGGCCATCTCGGGCCATCGATACCAAGTGGGGCCCGAAGTCATCGCCGCTTCACGGATC
The DNA here is from genome assembly GCA_037134255.1 of Actinomycetes bacterium. Lineage (GTDB taxonomy): Bacteria > Actinomycetota > Acidimicrobiia > Acidimicrobiales > RAAP-2 > RAAP-2. The sequence goes on from JBAXMO010000046.1 coordinate 633, forward strand.
TTTGCGCCTCACGCACGAGCTGACGTTGGCGATCGATTCATGCTCGACACTCGCGCCACCGCTCACTCGATTCTCGAGAGCCTCGGCGTATCCCGCGAAAACGTGGTCGCTTCGACTCAGGTGACCGATGGAGGGGCCGAATTCTTCTCCGATCGAGCAGCGCGACCCTGCGGACGTTTTGCCCTCGTAGCCAAGTGGCAGTCGTAGGCTGAAGGCACGGCGAGTGGAGGGTATCGATGCCTAATCGTGCGAAACAGTTCCGCTACGTCGGACTAGATGTCACCGCCTCCACGCTCACGGGCCACTACCAACTCGACGACCTGTCGTTCACTGAAACAGTGACGTTCGAAGTCGATGGCGACTTGCGCGAACCAGGACCACGAGAGATTGCCACGCTCTGGTATCTCGTAGCTGGCCTCTCCTACTTCAAAGCCGGCGCGCCGGAACTAGTCGATCTCGGCGAAACGCCCGTTACCCCTGAAGCCGTGACCTTCCTGACTGCGGCGATTCGTGAAGGTCTGGGCGAGTTTGCGTTCCGCAACCAGCTCTGGCTGGGCGACGTCGCCATCTTCGGAGGAGTTGCCGCCACGCCGCGCGAAGTGGCAATAGATCCTCTCCGGGCCCTGACCCCATTCGGTGGGGGCATCGACTCGGTCGTGAGCGTTCGTTCACTCCACCCGGCCATCGCACAGGCCCTCTTTGTCATGAGCCCCCCGAGCGGAACCTTTGCGCCACTGGAAGCGACGGCGGCCGTGATGACTCTGCCGATAAAGCGCGCCACGCGGGAACTGGACCCCCAGATCACCGCGAAGAACCCCGACTTCTTCAACGGTCACGTTCCCGTTACCGCCATGGTGACCTTGTTGGCCTGCATCGCCGCCCTCGCCGAAAATCGCGGTGCGGTGGTGATGAGTAACGAACACTCGGCATCGGCCCCGAACGCCATGTGGGATGGCCTCGCGATCAACCACCAGTGGAGCAAGTCGGCCAACGCCGAAGACCTCATCGCCGATGCGGTGGCCTCCTATATCGGGCCCCCCTTCAAGGTGGCCAGCCTGCTCCGGGACCGCAGTGAACTGTGGGTCGCCGAGCGCTTCGCCACCTACCGTGATGTTCATCACGTGTTTCGCAGCTGCAACCGCGCCTTCCACCAAGACCAGGCTGAACGGCTCGTCACCTGGTGTGGCACCTGCGACAAGTGCCTCTTCATCAACCTCGTACTCGCCCCATTTCTTTCGCGCGACGAACTCACCGTGATTTTCGGCACTACTCCCCCCTTGACCAATACCGCGCTCAGCGAACAGTTGCGCGTGCTCGTCGGGCTCGGTTCGGACAAGAAACCCTTCGAGTGCGTGGGCGACCCCGACGAATGTGCCGTGGCCCTCGAGACCGTGGCCGCCATGCCGGCCTACGCCGACTGCGATCACCTCCACCACCTGGCCCGCGCCACCGCCAACGAGCGCACCTTGGCCGAACTACTCGAACCTCAAGGAGCAAGCCGTGTCCCGGCCTCGTGGCTTCGCTGACCTCGCTGGTCACACCGTTGGGGTGTGGGGAGTCGGCGTCGAGGGAGCCGCGACTCGCAACGTCCTAGAGCAGATCGGCGCCACAGTGATCGCGGTCGATGACGCCGTTCACACAGACCCCACCGTTCTACAAACAGCCAACGGTGGCTTGGAGGCTCTCCACAACTGCGACATCGTCATTAAGAGCCCGGGTATTCCCCGTCGCCGTGATGATGTGCTCGCCCTCGAGGCATCAGGCGTTCCCGTTACTTCCGCGACCGGCATCTGGCTCGCGGGAACTGATCGTAATCTCGTTATCGGCGTTACCGGCACGAAGGGTAAGTCGACGACAACCTCACTCATTAGCTTCATGCTCGAAGCGTGTGGGGTCCAGGCGCGCAGCGCCGGCAACATCGGCCTCCCGCCCTTTCTGGCACCGGACGCCGCTGACTCGTGGACCGTCTTGGAAGTATCAAGCTTTCAGGCCGTGGACATCACTGACGCCCCAGGCATCGTGGTACTCACGACACTCGGTGAAGATCACATCGACTGGCACGGTTCACTCGAGCAGTACCGCCACGACAAGTTGCAACTGACACGAGCCGAAGGACATCACCTCACCGTCGTGCCCGATGATGTCGAGCTACTCCTACACCGAACCGAAATCGGTGGTGAGCTAATTACGGTGTCAGAGGACGACCCCGATCTCGCGACGACGCTCGGTCTCGTTGGCGCTCACAACGCAAAAAATGTGGCTCTCGCCCTGCGAGCAACGGCCAGCGCACTCCACCGTTCGATTGAAGAGGTACGGACCGCCGCCCTGCGCGAGGCTTCGAATTTCAAACCACTGCCCGGCCGGCTCACCTTGATTCACCGCACGTTTCACGACGGACTCACGACTGATTTCATTGATGACGGCTTGGCCACTAACCCCCTCCCGGTCGTGGCCGCCGTTCGGAGCTTTCCGGGTCGCCACGTGGCCCTCATCGTCGGTGGCTATGACCGCGGTGTCGACTACCAACCACTGGCCGACGGGCTCGCCGACTGTGATGCCACTCTCACCGTCATTGCCATGGGTGAGGCCGGGGCGCGAATCAGCGATGAGGTCAACCGTCGTGCCTCCGACATCACCACGATGATGGCAGCCGATATGACGACGGCCGTCACCTATGCCACGCAAGCCCTCGAGTCAACTGGCGGGGTGGTTCTGTTCTCCCCCGGCGCACCCAGCTTTGATCACTACCAAAACTGGCGTGAGCGCAGCGACGACTTCACGACAAATGCCAGCCGCTTCTAACTACACCTCGTCGAGAAATACAACGCCCGTCTCGCTAATTGTCTCCACCGAGATGGACCGTTTGGTCATTTCGTCCCGTAGTAGTTGCAGATAGATACCTCGGGCCGTTCCCACGCCGCGATTACTTCGCTCCCGTAGTTCGATTCCAATTAGCTGGGCCGAATTCATGGCCGCGAAGGCAGCGGTCGTTTCGGCGGTGAACGTCTCAATATCTGATTGCTCTGAACTCATGGCCACAGTGTGCGGGAGCACTACGACAACCATCGAGAGGACGTGTGACGGCCGTAAAATGTGGACACGACGTTCAGCCAACGCCCAACCAGGAGGCCCCCGTGCGCTATCTCGTTTCCGTCATCGACAATGCCTCCGGCACCGGGACTCCCGAGGAGGGTGTGGCCATCGACGCCTTTAACGACATGCTCGAAGCCAACGGTCACTGGGTCCTCGCCGGTGGCATTACCCCACTCGCCAATGCCACGTTGATTGACAACCGCGGCGGCGCAGGCATTGTTTCCAGAGAGCCACTCCACAACACCACGGAGTACGTCAGCGGGTTTTGGGTCATTGAGGCCAGTAGCGACGAGGAGGCCATTGTGCTGGCCACCGAGGGCTCGAAGGCCTGCAATCGTCGGGTGGAAGTCCGGCCCTTCATCCATTAAGGACAATCGGCTCGTTATTGGAGCCTGAGAGGGGATTCGAACCCCTGACCTACGCATTACGAATGCGTTGCTCTACCAACTGAGCTACCCAGGCAGGACTTCCACTTTACCCCACCCGGTCTCGGACTCCTAGAGGCGGGATAACTGGGTGAAGAGGTTGGTGAGCAGCAGTGATTCGTTGGCGTTGAGCGAGAGTGCATCGGACGATGAAGCAATGGCCTCAATGCAGGCAATGGCACTGCGGGCATCGGTGCGACCCCGAGCGTCGCCATCGGCCACGCCTTCGAGCGAAGAGATCATGCGCTCGCGATACGTACGGGTCAGAGCGGCTAGTCCAAAACGAAGTTCGTCGGTTCGAAAACGTCGCTGCTCACGTTGGTGCCGAAGTTCAACTTCCTTGACTCCACCCACTCGGCGGCGTCCGGGTCCTTCGGCTTCAGTCTTTAGCTGATCGAGTTCTTCGGCGTGACGAGCCTTGAGGGGCTCGACGGCCCCTTCCAGTGCAGCCAGTGTGGAGGTGGCCAGTGAGGCCGGTGAATTGGACGTCAGCATTTCGGGGAGGCGACGCCAAGCGGCGAGACGATCGGCGAGCTGGGGATCGTTCGCAAGCAGGCGAGCTCGGTCGAGATTCCCGGCTGAGGCCTCCGCGCTCGTGCGCGCTTGGACCGCAGGAACACCCTCGCGCTCGAGGACCAGCAGGATGTCTTCAGTAGAGAGTGAGTGAAAATTCACCTCGACACATCGGGACTCAATAGTGACGAGGTGTTCGGGAAGTTCATCGGCCAGCAAGATAAAAATCGTGCGCCGGGGTGGTTCCTCCAATGTCTTCAGCAGGGCCGGGGCCGCGTTGGTCGAGAGTTCGATGGAGGGCAGGATCAGTATCTGGTGGCCCTGATGCAGCGGTCGGCGGCGAGCGACTCGCTCGGCCTCTCGAATTTCATCGACACTCCACTGCACACCGGCCCGCGCCACAATCGAGACGTCGGGGTGTGATCCTCGCAGCACGCGGGTGCACTCGTCACACGTGCCACAGCCGTGGTCGGGACACTCCAGGGCGGCGGCGAAGGCCACGGCCGCCTCAAGCTTGCCGGCACCGGGTGGGCCGGTGAAGAGATAGGCGTGAGAGGGCAGTTCGGCGTAACGCCGCAGGGCATTTACGACACCGGCCTGCCCCACGAGGGACGAAAAGACGTCGCTCACGCAAACCAACCAATGGCTGTAAGCGCCGCGTCAACACGTTCGCTCACCGTGTCCACGGTGTGGTTGCCATTGATCACGATCCAGTTCGGTTCTTGTTCGGCGAGCGTGAGGAAGCCTTGGCGAACCCGCTCATGAAAGTCGACGGTGGCCGACTCGAAGCGATCCTGCTGCGAGGGAGCGCGACGGGCGTGGGCCACCGCTACTGGGATATCGATGACGATGGTGAGGTCGGGGCGACAGGTGCCAATGGCCACGTCGGTCGCTGCGCGCAGTGGGGCCAGGTCCATCTCTCGTCCGTAGCCCTGATAGGCCAGAGTCGAGCCGAAGAAGCGATCGGAGACCACCGACTGACCGGAGGCGAGAGTGGGAATAATAACCGTGCTCACGTGATGGGAACGGTCGGCCAACATCAAGAGGGCTTCGGTCTGCGGGCTCATCGGTTCACTGGCGTCCAGGAGTCGCTGACGCAACATGGCTCCGAGCGGTGTGTCGCCCGGTTCGAACGTAAAGAGAGCCTCAACGGCCTTAGCCACTCGCTTGGCGTGCGTCGACTTGCCACAGCCGTCGATGCCTTCGAAGGCAACGAAGAGTGGCGTGGTGGGGCTCACTCGCCGGAGAGGCGACTGATGAGATCGGCGTTGGTCGCCGACTGATCGGCACCCTGGCCCTTCGCCCCGCGACCCGTACCGCCGGTCGCCTTCTTCGTGGCCTTCTTGGCGGCCGTGGCCTTTTTCACGCCCGCTTTTTTGGCTGGAGCCTTCTTGGCGGCCGCCTTTTTCGCTGGTGTCTTCTTCGCGGCCTTCTTCGCGGCCTTCTTAGCCGGGGCCCGTCGAGCGGTGGGGTCGGCGTTACGACGCTCAGCCAGCAGTTCACAGGCTCGATCAATAGTCACCGTTTCGGGCGTGTCACCAATACGCAGGGTGGCGTTGACTTCGCCGTCGGTGACGTAGGGACCAAACTTGCCGGTCTTTACGACGACCTCTTTACCCGTAATGGGATCAGGACCCAGTTCACGAAGTGGACCAGCGGCGGCACGGCGGCCACGCAACTTCGGCTGGGCGAGCAAGTGCAGGGCCTTTTCGAGATCGACGGAGAATATTTCGTCTTCGCTCTCCAACGAACGAGAGTCCTTCCCCCACATCACGTAGGGACCGTATCGACCATTGGTGGCGACAATCATTTCCTGGTTGTCGGGGTGCGCCCCAATTTCACGCGGCAAGGAGAGCAACTTCTGAGCATCCTCAAACGTGATGGCCTCGAGGGTCATCGTGGAAAAGAGTGAGGCCGTCTTGGGCTTGGTCCCGTCGACGAGTTCGCCGAGTTGCACGTAGGGGCCGTAACGACCGGCCTTTAAATAGACGGCTAACCCGGTGGCCGGGTCGGTGCCCAGTTCGCGGTCACCGCTCGGGGCGTCGAGCAGTTCGAGGGCGCGAGCCACCGTGAGTGAATCGGGTTCGGTGGCTTCGGGGATCGAGACCCGTCGCTCGCCGTGAACCAAGTAGGGGCCGTAACGCCCAGAGCGGACCGAGACGGCCTCACCATCGGGCGCCGTACCGAGCGGTAGCGAGTTGATGGCCGCGTAGTCAAAGTCCAACTGCTCGGTGACCATGGCGTGCAGTCCACGCTTGGCGAACTCGGTGGGGGCTGAGGCGTCACCAAAGTAGAAGGACTTGAGCCACGGTTCCAGTTCGCGATCACCCGAGGCAATGGCGTCTAGTGAATCTTCCATGGCGGCCGTGAACTGGTAGTCCACGAGGTCGGCAAAGTACGTGGAGAGGAGATTGACTACGGCAAAGGCCTTAAAGGCCGGGACGAGGGCCTTGCCCTTCTTCCAGACGTAACCCCGTCGGTCGATGGTCTTCATCACTGAGGCGTACGTCGACGGGCGACCAATGCCGAGGTCTTCGAGCTTCTTGATCAACGTGGCTTCGCTGAAACGATCCGGTGGCTTGGTGTCGTGACCCTTGGCGTCCGCCAGAGAGACGGTGGCCGTGGAGCCTTCGGTGAGTGGAGGCAAGAGGCGCTCCTGGTCGGCCAATTCACTCTCGGGATCGTCGCTACCTTCGACGTAGGCCCGGCGGAAACCGGCGAACTCGATGCGCAGACCGTTGGCGCTCAGACCCACTTCCGTGGCTCCGGGTCGTCCCGGCAGATTGCTCAGCGTGGCGAGCAGTCGGACGCGATCGCTCGTCAACTTGGCATCGACCATCTGCGAAGCAATAGTGCGCTTCCAAATGAGGTCGTAGACCGCGTACTCGTCTCCGGAGAGCTGTGACGTGGCTTCTTCGAGCGAGCGAAAACTCTCACCGGCCGGGCGGATAGCTTCGTGGGCCTCTTGAGCGTTCTTCACCTTGCGGTCGTACGTACGGGGAACGTCGGCCACGTAGTCGTCACCGAACATCTCGCGGGCGTGAGTGCGGGCGGCGTTGAGCGCCTCCTTCGACAGCGTGGTCGAGTCGGTTCGCATGTAGGTAATCCAACCCTGCTCGTAGAGCCGCTGGGCGGCCCGCATCGTGCGCTCGGGGTCCATCCGTAGTTTGCGGGAGGCTTCGATCTGCAGCGACGACGTCATGAACGGTGCCTGAGGTCGCTGGGTTCGTGGAGACGAGGTGATCGAGACGACGTTGACGGTGGCCCCCGTTAGTTGGGTAGCGAGTGCGGTGGCGTCGGTTTCACCCAGCACGACCACGTTGGCCGAGGCGTCTAACTGACCGGCGGCGTCAAAGTTCTTGCCAGTGGCCAACGAGCTCCCGGCGATTGTGTCAACGGTCGCTTCGAATCGGTCGTTGCTCGTCGACGTCATGGTGGTGACTACGTCGAACCAGGCGGCCGAGGTGAACTTCATTCGCTCGAGTTCACGCTCACAGACCAGGCGCACCGCAACGGACTGCACGCGGCCGGCCGAACGGGCCTTGTCCACCGCTCGCCACAGCACTGGGGAGACTTCGTAGCCGACGAGGCGGTCGAGGAATCGTCGCCCTTCCTGGGCGTCGACCAAGTGGGTATCGAGGTCGCGAGTTTCACTGACGGCCTTTTCAATGGCGGCCGGCGTGATTTCGTGGAAGACCATGCGCTTAACCGGCACCTTGGGATTGAGGACCTCAATCAGGTGCCAGGCGATGGCCTCGCCTTCGCGGTCTTCGTCGGTCGCGAGGTAGAGCTCTTCGACTTCCTTGAGGGCCGCCTTTAGTTCCGAGACAATCTTCTTGCGGCCCGAGGAAACGACGTAGACCGGCTTGAAGTGATCATTGACATTGATGCCGAGTCGGGCCCACTTTTCCCCCTTGACGGAGGCGGGAATATCGGCCGCGCTCTCGGGCAGATCGCGGATGTGACCGACCGAAGGCTTGACGATGAAGTCCTTGCCGAGCATGGCCTGAATACGGGTGGCCTTCGCGACAGATTCAACAATTACGAGCGCACGCGCCATGGCCACCACCTTTCTCGGACTTTCAGAACATACAACGGACGCACATTAACCGAACGTGATACAAAAAAATAGGGGCGGGCTTGCGCCCGCCCCTATTTGATAAATCGCTACTGGTCGGCTATGACTGCAACGCCACGCTTGGAGAGTCGGCCATTGATGCAGCGCCACGCTTGGAGAACAAGATGGCACCAATAACTACAACGGTCGAGACAATCGCGATGGAGTAACGAGTTCCGCTGTTGTGCATGTTGGTAATAACCACGGGCAGAATCAGCAGCGAGACCAGGTTCATCACCTTGATCAGTGGGTTCAATGCTGGACCGGCAGTGTCCTTGAAGGGGTCACCCACGGTGTCACCGATAACGGCGGCCTTGTGAACTTCAGAACCCTTACCGCCACCGAAGCCGTCTTCGACGTACTTCTTCGCGTTGTCCCATGCGCCACCGGAGTTGCTCAAGGTGTTGGCCATGAGCTGACCGGTGATGATCGAGACGGCCAAGAATCCACCGAGGGCCAAGTAACCGAGACCGAAGCCAACGGCGACGGGGGTCAAGATGGCCAGCAGGGCTGGGGTGGCGAGTTCGCGCTGCGAAGCAGTGGTGCAGATCGCGATGACCTTGCCGTACTCAGGCTTTTCGGTGTAGTCCATGATGCCGGGGTGCTCGCGGAACTGGCGACGTACTTCCTCCACCACGGTTCCGGCGGTGCGGCCCACGGCGCGAATCGCGAGTGCTGAGAACAAGAAGGCCACCGAACCACCGATGAGGGCGGCGATGAAGGTCTTGGGGTCAGCGATGTTGATTGGGATCTTGCTGAACACGTCACCGACAACACCGGTCTGCTGACCGATGGTCTCGATAAAGGAAGCAAAGAGTGCCACGGCGGCGATAACGGCCGAACCGATAGCCACACCCTTGGTGATGGCCTTGG
>JBAXMO010000047.1:0-9396 GCA_037134255.1 Actinomycetes bacterium
CAAGGTGAAGTTTTAGGTACCTAGAGGTTTTCGCGAGGCAAAACTTCGCCGTTTTCTCAAACGTTCAGGTCTCTGACTAGAGCGTGCCATCTCGTTCGATGACGACGCGCTGATCTCGAACCCGGATGGCCGCTTCGCCGCGCAAGAGGGCGTGCAGATCGTCACCGAGTACGACGTGGCGCCACGCCACATCGACCCGACTGGGGTGCTGGGCGACAAAGTCGGTGATGTCTTTGCGGGTAGCCAGGATTTTGAAATCAATGGTGAGGTCAATGGCGCGCTGTGCGGCTACGGCCGCGAGGATATTGACGAGTGGTTCGAGGTCGGGGTCGAGTGCGCCACCGGGCAGACGGCGCAGTTCACCCGGACTCTCGTCCTTGGCTCGGGTCAGGAGGTCAATGATCTCCATGGCGAAGGGCTCGGGAATGTTGGCGCAGCCCTTGTGGTTCTTAAAGTCCCGGAGTGTGGCTGGCGGCTTACTGGCGAGTGAGACCATGGCGTCGTCGGTGATGATGTGCGAGAGCGGTTTGTTGCGACGCTGGGCTCGTTCGTTGCGCAAGATGGCGAGACGCTGGGCTCCGAGTTGGCGACCCGAGGGGATACCAGTCGCTCGACTGAGTCGCCACCAGAGCTCTTCGGGAGGAGTGGTGGTGAAGAGTTGGGTGCGAACAACTTCGTTCTCACTCTCCAACCAGGCCGAGCGGTTCAGGGCTTCGATGTCGGCCGTTACCTTGGCCACTAACTCGTGCAGGTGGGCCACGTCTGAGGCCGCGTAGTGGCGGACGGGCTCGGAGAGCGGACGGACCGTCCAGTCGGTCCGTTGATGAGTCTTATCGAGTGAGACCCCCACGTACTTCTGCACCATGTAGGCCAACGAGGGCATGGAGTAGCCGAGCAACTGTCCGGCCACCTGGGTGTCAAAGAGACGGGAGGGTCGCACCCCAACGGCAATCTCTAAGAGTTCGAGGTCACCCTGGGCGGCGTGAAAGAGGGCCTGGCCGCCACCGTGAAAGAGCGGGGCCAACAGCGTGAGGTCGACGAGGTAGGGATCGATCAACGCAATCCGGTCGGGCCAACCAATCTGGACCAGGGAGAGTTCCGTGCTGTACCAACGGCCCGAGGTGAACTCGGTGTCGAGGGCGTAGTCGGCGTTGAGGTCGCGGCTCCCCACCAGGTCGCTGAGTTGGTCGTTCGTGGTGACCCACTCGACGGCGATGTTGTTAATCGAAACGTTGATGACGAGAGCCTAAGAGAGTTGACTCGTTACTTCGCGTACATAATCCTCAGCGCCGTAGCTTCGAGTTCGGAACCATCCTTGACCCCCACCGCGAGAGTGGAACAGTTATCGAGTTTTGTCAGTACGGTGAGACAGAGCAAACTAGGAGTTTCCATGGCATCCCTCTTCGACAAAGTCACGTTCGAGCACGGCACCACGATCAAAAACCGCTTTATGTTGGCCCCGCTCACCAATCAGCAGAGCAATGTCGACGGCACGTTGAGTGATGACGAGTACCGCTGGTTGACCATGCGCGCCCAGGGTGGGTTTGGGCTCACCATGACGTGTGCCTCCCACGTGCAGGCCAACGGCAAGGGCTTTGCTGGCCAGTTGGGATGTTTTAGTGACGACCACCTACCCGGCCTCACCCGTTTGGCGGCCGGTATCAAGGAGCACGGCTCGATGGCCATCGTGCAGTTGCACCACGCGGGACGACGCTCACCGGCAGACCTGATTGAGGGACCACCAGTGTGTCCGGCCGACGACGAGCCGACTGGTGCTCGAGCCCTCACGACGGTGGAAGTCGAACAGCTCGTGGCCGATTTCATCACCGCGGCCCAACGTTGCGAGAAGGCCGGCTTCGACGGCGTGGAGATTCACGGCGCCCACGACTACATCATCTGTGAGTTTTTGAACGGCACGCTGAATCAGCGGACCGATCAGTACGGGGGATCGGTCGAAAACCGGGCCCGGATAATCATGGAAATTCTGGCCGGTATTCGCGCCACGTGCCGACCTGACTTCAACGTCTCGGTTCGCATGTCGCCCGAGATGTTCGAGATGAAAACTCAAGACATCGTCGATGTCTTTGGCATGTTGGTCGCCACCAACCAGGTCGACTTCATCGACATGTCCCTGTGGAACGTCTTTAAGGAGTCGTCGGACCCCGAGTTTGAGGGCCAAGTGCTGCTCGACATCTTCACCAAGCTAGAACGGGGAACGACCAAGTTGGCCGTAGCCGGCAAGATCTACAGCGCTGAAGATGCCCAGCGCTGCCTGGACGCCGGTGTCGACATGGTGGCCATTGGCCGAGCGGCCATTACCAACCACGACTTCCCACTCCAGACCCAAGCCAACCCGAACTTCGCCATGCGCGAACTGCCCGTGCCTCGCGCCACACTCGCGGCCGAAGGCCTCAGCGAAGGCTTTATTGAGTACATGAATAGCTGGCGCGGCTTCGTCGGGGAATAGTCGGACCCGACGTCGGTTGGCCAACGTGAGAGAGTGCTGATTCGTCTCGCAATCATTGCGGGTACCGTCACTGCACATCTAGAACAAGGAGTCACTCATGGCCACCACTCGTAGCGCAACCACCACCTGGCAGGGGACCCTCCTCGAGGGCCACGGTGAGGTCACCCTTAACTCCAGCGAACTCGGTACCTACCCCGTGACCTGGGCCGCTCGTTCCGAAGAGGCCAACGGCAAGACCAGCCCCGAAGAGTTGATCGCCGCCGCCCACGCCTCCTGCTTCTCCATGGCCTTTTCGAGTGGTTTGGCCAAGGCCGGACATCCCGTCAAGCACCTGACCACGAATGCTGAAGTGGACTTCGTGCCCGGTACGGGCATCACCGAGATTCGTCTCACCGTGAGTGGCGAGGCCGAAGGCTTAGACGCTGCTGGATTCGCCGAAGCGGCCGAAACGGCCAAGGTGAATTGCCCGGTCTCTAAGGCGCTGAGCGCCGTACCGATTCAACTGACAATTCAGTAGTCTCAATCGAACTGCGATCGAACGCAAAAATGCCCGCCCAGAATTGGGCGGGCATTTTTGATTTCCGAACTCTTTAGAGGTTGGCTTCGAGTTCTTCTAGCTCCTCGATGACAACGTGGCGATCGGCCTTCGGGGCCATCTTGAAGTACGGCGCCTTCACAACGCACCAGAAGTAGAACATCGGGATCAAGCCCAGGCCCATGGCCCCCAGACCGACCCACAGCGTCGTGTTGTCCAGTTCGGGAATGACCTTAAAGAAGACGTAACCCATGAAGACTGACCCCAGCAGTGGCCACAGTCCGATGAAGATGAAGTTGCTCACCGACTTGAAGAGCAGGCGACGGTACAAAATCACCACGGAGAGCCCGGCGAGGCTGTAATAGAAGCAAATCTGCAGACCAATGGCGCTGTAGCCCGCGCTCATGATGGTGCTGATGTTGCCGATGTATTGGGAACCAACGAAGAGGCAGAGTGACAGCACGGCGATCACCATGGTGGCCACGAAGGGGCTCTTGCGATCCTTGTGCACCGTGCCGAGGGCGCGAGGCAGCGTGTGATCTCGGCCCATGACAAAGAGGGTGCGCGTTACCTGAATCAAGGTCGTCTCGAGCGTCGCGACTGTGGAGAGCAGAACGCTGACCACGATCAACTTGCCACCCCAACCGGGCCAGACCGCTTGCCCGAGCACCTGGATGATGTTGGCAGCGTTGTTCTCATCGGTGAGCTGGGCCGGTGTGAGGACGAGGTTGGAGGCCACGGTGAAGACTTCAAACAACGTGAAGACCACGAGGGCTCCCAGGATGCCCCCGAGACCGGAGGTGCGCTTGGCGTCCTTGGTCTCTTCATTCAAGTTGGCGGTGACGTCCCAGCCCCAGTAGTAGAAAGCGGCGAGGAGTGCGCCACCCGTAAAGGTGGCCATTGAGAATCCGCTACCACCCGCTTCGTGAAAAATCGAGGGAGAGAACCAACTCCACTGGAAATGGGCTACGTGCGGCGTAGTGAAGAAGGCCATTGCGGCGAAGAGGGCCAAGAAGAAAATCTCAACACAACTCATGATGATCTGTACTTTGACAGTTACGGTCACTCCAGCCGCGACTGCACCCACCATCAACAAGAAGAAGAGACTGCCAAAGATGGTGATCCAACCCTGGGACGTGGAGAGATTGTCGCTAAAGAGGCTCAAGACGCTGGACCCCGCGGGAAAGGTCGCAATGACCATGAAGATCAGGGCCGAGACGAAAACGGCCCAGCCGGAGAGATATCCGAGAACGGGGTGGAGGGCCCGGCGCACCCAGGAGTAGGAGGCGCCGGCGCTCTGGTCGTGGCGGCTCAGGTAACTAAAGGCAAAGACGATGCCGAACATGGGAATGCCGCAGTAGAGCAGGGCTGCGGGGCCACCGAAGGCCACGGTGCCAAAGAGGGCCGTGGTGGTGGCAGCGATGGAGTACGCCGGTGCGGAGCCCGCAACGCCCATGATGACGGAGTCAAAGAGACCGAGTACTCCACCTCGCAGGCTTTGTTCCTCAGAACTGGTTTGGTTGCTGACAGTGTCCGACATGGGCACCTCTTTCGTTATGGGGATATCACCTTCAAAAATTTGCTCGACTGAACTCTCTGAACTTACACTGCGCCCACGGTAAATACGAATATCTTTTCTACGTAGTGCGGCAGTGTTGGGCGCGACCGTTATCGTTGGCTTGCGTCGCTAGTGACATCGCGGCGAATCACCACGAGGAGAACACCATGAAGGCTGCCGTGTACTACCAAACCGGAGCACCCGACGTTTTTCGTTACGAAGAGATTGCCGACCCCATTCCGATGGACCACGAACTGCTCCTGCGCGTTGAGGCCATCAGCATTGAAGGTGGCGACACCCTGAACCGTCTCGGCGGCGACATGGCTACGACCCCGCACGTGGTGGGCTATCAGTGTGCCGGTGTTGTCGTGCACGTGGGATCTCTCATCACCAAGTTCAAGGTCGGCGACCGCGTAGTCACGACCGGTACTCACGGTTCTCACGCCGAGCTGCGCGTGGCCGGTGAGGCTTTTTGCTGGGCTATTCCTGAAGGTTTGAGTACCCTCGAAGCGGCCTGCGTGCCAATCGCCTTTGGCACGGCGCACGACTCACTCTTCGAATTCGGTCGACTCCAGGCGGGCGAAACCGTCTTGGTCCACGCTGGCGCCAGTGGCGTCGGCATCGCCGCGATTCAACTGGCTCATAACGCCGGGGCGACCGTGCTGGCGACGGCCTCGAGTGATGAGCGTTTGGCTCGCCTGACTCCGTTCGGCCTTGATCACGGGATTAACTACGTCACCAGTGACTTCGAAGAAGAGGTCCGCCGTCTCACTAACGGCCGTGGCGCGGACGTGATTATTGACTCCGTCGGCGGTCCCACCCTCCAAAAGAGCCTCCGCGCTCTGGCCTATCGGGGTCGTTGCATCAGTTTCGGTGACGCCGGACGCGATAGTGCCCCCACCCTCGATGTCTCGACGTTGCGGGGTAATAACCAGTCGCTGACGGGCTACTTCCTCGGCGCCGAGCTGTTTTTCGGCACTCGGGCCTACGACATGGTGGCCAATCTACTCACCGATGTGGCGGCCGGGACACTAAAAGTCGAGATTGATCAGGTATTTTCCCTGGAAAATGCCGAAGAGGCCCACGCCCACATTGAGGGTCGCCAGGCCTTTGGTCGCGTCGTGCTGCAGCCCTAACCGGAGCGACCGAGCTGCTCGCCTAGGGGCAACCCATGTCAGATTCGATGGCACACGGCGGGCAGAGCCACACCACACCACCGGGAATTTCGTGCATCGACGCCGCGGGTGAGCCGCAGTTCTTGCACGGCTGAGGCGTATTCACGGGTCCATGGTAGTGAGGTAGTGACCCGCGTTATCTAATGACAGGAAGGACAGAGCACGGCATATTGAAAAATGTCTGCAAACGTCTGGACGCCCAACGTTCACTAAGGAAGTCCTCGACCTACGGGCGAGCGTCGGACTTCTTGTTTGGTATGTCAGGGGCGCTGATTCATACCGGTCGTACCCGTACCGTTGACGGCACCTTTGTACGTTGGTCACTCGGCGATTGTGGCTGGGCATGGTCGTAGCATGGTGTTATGCCTACGTCAGTTCTTCCGGAGTCGCAACGGTCCCCGCACATCGTGGTGATTGGCGCGGGATTTGGCGGCATCGCGGTGGCCCGAGCGCTCCCCAAAGACGCCAACGTGACCATCGTCGACCAGCACAACTATCAGACGTTTCTCCCGCTTCTCTACCAAGTGGCCTCATCGGGCCTGGCGGCCGACCAGATTGCCTACCCGGTTCGCGGCGCGCTTCGGGGGACGAGCGCCAACTTCCGTCTCGGCACGGCACAGGGGGTTGATGCAGCCAACCAGTTGGTCAAACTGGCCGACGGCACTGATCTGCACTACGACCACTTGATTCTCGCCGCCGGTTCGGTGACCAATGACTACGGAGTGAGCGGCGTTAGTGAGTTTGCCTTTGGCATGAAGTCGCTCAAAGAAGCCTTAACCATTAGAGCCACGTTCTTGCGCCGATTCGAAGAGTTGGCCTCGGCCATTGACGACGGGCGAAAAGTCGAACCCTTGTCGGTCGTCGTGATTGGTGCTCATTTCCATGAGAAAGTCCATGTGATGAAGAGTTATGGCGGCGTGTACGCGATTCGTTTGACTGTTGAAAATGTTGGAAATTCCGCCGGTTCCGAATCATGCGTTGTAGGTGTGCGAGCCCACGGTTACGGCAAGGTGAACGGTGAAGTTCCTTGGATGCGAAAGGCCACAGCTCACTCTGGTCTCGTACAGCCCGGAAAGCGAAAGACCGTAACTATCCGTACGGATCCTTGGGAGTGGAAAGCACTTGATGTTGTCGAACTCGGTGATTGCTCGTCGAGTTAAGGGAGATGGCAGGCGTAGCGCAGCTTGGCGACTTCGTGCTGGCCTAATCGCATGACTCACACGTCAATTCGCCTCAACGATCGCTGATTACCCGACTGAGTCGGATTATGAGCTTGCGTGGGCGCCTCTCGGGCGCCCGAGTTGTTGAGTCAAATTGTGGGCTCGAACTGCAATCGTAGAACTGAGCACGTTGAACTTTGCTGACTGACGGTTGAGCAAATTTTACAAGCAGCCGACGAATGAATGATTGCGGACTGAGACAAACTACATCCCCTTACCCAACAAGAATGGCGCAAGCCCCCATGCCCGGAACGGATCATGAGGGCTTCCGCAAAGAGACACCTCAAAACTGAGGCACCCAAAGTTCAAAACTATGCAGTTTTTGTTGGCATCACAGCGATAATAATTATGCCAATGATTCCGAGTAGCAGACCCAAAACTAGGCCTAAAGTCTCACGATTCTTGCCCTTGCCGATGGCATAACCACCCCAGGCGCAAGCTGCCCATACCAAGATGAAAATGAGTGTAGACATTTCCCCCCTTTTTATATTGGGCTGTATTTCAGCCTAATCTTCCTAGAGTAACATCTTGAGGAGCCGAGAAAATGGATTTCGACGTCTTCCTCTACAAAGACTTAATCTCGGCCAAAATACCTGTAGGAGTACCTTCTAGGCATGCATCGTAATAGTTTTGTTTGACGCAATCCCCTCAATGTGCAACGGAACGAATCCGTTGATTTTTATCTCTTGAGAGATTGATATTGACCCATAAAGTGATACAACAATAAACAGTCTTTCGGCTGTAGTGTGTTTGAGCTAACCACTTTATTTAGGGAGATATCAGGGTATGTTCTGTGCGAATTGTGGAACTCAAAAAGAGATTGATCAAATATGTGGTGTATGTAATCAAACCACCGAATCACCGATAACGGCTACCACCGTGTCCACGCCCGCTTCAACTAGCGCTGAAATCAGCCCCAATAGGAAGAATGCCGGCATCATGATGGTGGCTGGAGCCTTGTTGGTGGCCGTAGGCACAGCATTGCCCTGGTTTAACGTCTCTTCGGGGTATTACAGCATCGATAGAAATGCCTTTCAGTTCGGTGCGAACCTATCAATGACGCTTGCGCCAGGACCAATCATTCTGATCATGGCTCTCGTTATGGCCTACGACGGCCTCCGCCTCCTCGGCATCTTCGGTGGCGGCAAGGAGAGCTTCTCCCGGCCTACTGTCTCGACGGTGATTGTGGCGGTTGACATCATTGCTGGCATGACCACAAGTTTTTCGTCGAGCAGCCAAGTGGTCTACAGCGTCAGCTTCGGTCCGCTGGTATCGATCCTGGGCGTTGCCGCTGGTGTCGGTGCCATCGTGCTGATGTATCGCGACTGGCAGTCCGGCGCCCATACGGGCAATCCCGGCAAGGAAATAGGCTTGGCGCTCGTCGGCGCCGTCGTAGTCGGCTTCGTACTTTCGAGCCTCTAGGGGCCTTGTAATTGACTCTTTTGCCTCGCTTTTGAGGCAAAAGGAGGCAAGGTGAATACCCATAGTTCCAGATGATGGTATTTCGGCTTAGGCGGTTCATTCCAAGGTGATGGCTTCAGATTCTTGTTAGCATCATGACATTGCAAGATATTTAAGCGGGGGCGTGTGGCGACAATTGATGTAGTTCAATGGGAATCTACTCCTGGAATTCTGGCGTATAAGTACCCGTCACAGGAGTTGGCCACTTGGACTCAATTAATAGTCAATGAATCCCAGGAAGCTTTCGTTGTTTTAGGCGGCGTCTACGACGGTCCTTTTGGTGCTGGTCGACATGCTCTTGAAACTCAGAATCTCCCTGGGGTTCGCTCTCGACTCGGCCTTCCATTTGGTGGCCGGTCACCTTTCTCGGCCGAAGTCTGGTTTGTCAATCGTCTCGTCAAACTCGATGTCCCATGGGGAACGCCTGATCCAATTCTCTTACAGGATCCAAAGTTCGGACTGGTGGTGCCCGTCCGAGCCTTTGGACAGTACGGCCTTGAAATCTCTGATTCCAAGCGCTTCCTCCTAAAAATTGTTGGCGCACAGCCGAGCTTTGGCGTAGAACGTCTAAAGGATTATTTGGCGGGTATTCTGACAGTGCGCATCAAGCAGGCCATTGCGTCCGCAATCATCGAACGGGAGATCAGCGTTCTTGAGACGTCGCTACACCTCGAATCAATCTCACACGACATTGGTGTATCTGTAAACGAAGCCGTATCAGAGTACGGCTTGCGAGTTTCACAGTTTTCGGTTCGGTCGATCAATGTCCCTGAAGATGATGCTGCGGTGCAAAAACTGCAGGCTGCATTTGGCGATAAGGCGAAATTCTCCATCCTGGGCACGACATTCCAAGAGAATCGGCGCTTCGACATTCTGGAGTCCGCCGCCGCGAACGAAGGAAGCGCTGGTCAGATTCTCGGTGCCGGTATTGGTCTCGGAATTGGCGTCCCAATCGGCGGCGCGATTGGTCAGTCAATGAC
>JBAXMO010000048.1:0-9378 GCA_037134255.1 Actinomycetes bacterium
TGGCCTCTGGGCCCCCCACCTCCCTCAGGAGTACGGAGGCATGGGACTCGACTTTCTCGCCCACGCCTACATGAACGAAATCCTGGCCTACGCTCTCGGCGCCGCCAGCCTCTTCGGCGTCGTAGCGCCCAACTCGGGAAATCAGAAGGTTCTGCTCAAGTACGGTACCGAAGAGCAAAAGCGTAAGTGGCTCCTCCCCCTCGTCGAGGGTGTCATGGAGTCGGGCTATTCAATGACCGAACCGGAGAACGCTGGTAGCGACCCCCGGTCCATCAAGACTTCGGCCCGTCTTGAAAATGGCGAATGGGTCATTAACGGCCACAAGTGGTTCACCTCCAACGGTCTGGCCGCCGATTTCTTCATCGTGATGGTTCGCGTTGCTGATGAGTCGGGCAAGGGTCGCATGGCCCAAATCATCGTGCCGACCAAGACACCGGGTGTCGAGATTGTTCGCGGTATTGGTATCTGGGGTTCAGGCTCATCGGACCACTGCGAAGTCAAGTACACCGATGTGCGCGTTCCCGAGGAAAATATTCTTGGTCGAGTAGGTCAGGGTCACGAGGCAGCCCAGGAGCGCCTCGGTGCCGGACGAGTCTTTCACTGCATGAACAGCGTGGGCCAGATGTGGCGGGCCTTTGATCTCATGGTGGAGCGTTCCTTGTCGCGCGAAGTGCACGGCGGACTGTTGAAGGACAAGCAATTCGTCCAAGGGATGATTGCCGACTCGTACATCGACCTCCAGACGGCCCGACTGTTGACGATCCGCACCGCCGAAATGGTGGACCGTGGTGACCCTCAGGCCCGAACTGAAATTTCGGCCCTCAAGGTCTACGTACCGGCGGCCTTCCACCGTGTCGTGGACCGCGCCATTCAGATTTGGGGAGCAGCTGGTGTATCGAACGACCTGCCGCTGGCCCAGATGTACCTCGGTGCTCGAACGCTTCGTTTGGCTGATGGGCCGGATGAAGTGCACCGCATCTTGATTGCGAAGAACGTCTTTCACCACTACGAATCAGGTGAGTCCTGGAACTTTGCCGGCTAGTGCCGTGCGAGAACCAGCGCACTGTCGCACCGGTCCTGAGAGGCCCAATGCGGGCGGCCCTAGTGGGCCGTGAGGTCTTTACGCCACATCGCCATTGATCCCGCCAATGTCGCCCCGAGGGCCTCGTTGACGTCAATCATCGGCTGATTCCGTGTTGAATTGAAGGTCGAAATTCTGGAAGTGGCGAACCCCGCACGGGCAAACTCTTGGAGATTGACGGCTTTCATCAATCCACCCAGACGGTGCCCTCGATGCGAACGGGCCACCAAGGTATCCCACTGGTAAGCCGTTGAGGGATCGTCCCGAGACACTGTGAGTTCGGTGTAGCCAGCCAATTCGCCGGTGCCACGGTGCGTGGCGGCCACGACAAGAAGGTCTCGGCCCATGTCGTAGACGGTCTGCTCGTGCGTCCGGAGTCGCTCCACGCTCCAGAGTTCCTCTTCAATGAGCACGTCCGCGTGATTGGCCTCCACGCCCATTCGAGACATCAAATCGGCCAGCGCCACCGCTAACGGTTCTGGCGTAGAACGAATCCATCGATGGAGCTCATACGAAGCCGCTGGCTCACTCCACTCTTCCACCATCGCATCCAACGTTGCACTGAGTTGAGGCCAAGGAATATCCCGGCGGGCCATTTCGTCAGTGAGCTCATACCCACGCCGCGGAGCAAAGAAGCGATTGGGCGCAGCGCCCATCTCCTCGGCTCCCTCAATAACAAAGAAGAGCAGCTCTGTGCGCCCCAGGGTCCGGCCGTACTCTTCGACGAAGGCCAAGAGGGTTGACCCGAAACCACGTCTAGTCAACGTGGGCTCCACAAAGAGATCGCCGCGCAGGGAGTGCAGGTTGTCATCGCGAGAAATTTCCAGTCCAGCGACCGCGACGACCGTTTGCTTTTCTCGTAACGCAAAGAGGTGCTTAACATTTGGGGCTTCCTCATCAAGCGCTCGGGCCCGCCATTCGTCGGGCTGCCAACCACCGCCGCGACCGCCATCTCGTTGCAACTCGGAACGCTGGAGAACGCCGAACCACTCCATAAATGCTTCATCTTTGCGAGCATCGACACGTTCAATCGACATGGACGAAGTGTACGAGAAGGCGTCAGATAGCCTTGAATTCTTATGTCCCTCCTTTCGAATGTCTTTCCCGACGACTTTCGAAATGCGCTAGTCGGACCGGTGCGGCGATTCTTTGTCATGACGGCCGTAAGCGCAGTGGGTCAGGGACTGACAATGTCGCTCTTCGTGGTCTACCTCCACTCGGTGCGCCATCTGTCGCTGGGCTTTACGACGGCACTCCTCAGCGTTAGCGCAGTGATTCAACTGGTCACGAGCCCTTTTTGGGGAACGATGGTTGATCGCTTCGGCCCCGTACGGCCAATGCTGTTATCGCTCATTGGCGACACCGTCGGTCTCGTTTTCTGGGGATTCGCTTCCACGACGCGTCAGGCCGCGATCGCGATGGCCATCATGGCTCTCTTCGCCGGCGGCTCCTGGGGTCCGGCGGCCACTCTGCTGACGCGGATCGCACCCAGCCATCATCTCCAGCGAGCTTTTGGTTTGAACTTCATGCTCGTCAATCTCGGTATCGGTTTCGGGGGGCTCGTCTCGGCATCAATCGTGAATATTCACCGCCCCTCGTCATTCTCTACCCTCTATCTCCTTAACGCCGGGGTCTTTGCGGCCGGCGGCGTGATCGTCGCCACCCTGTGGCGCTACGGGCAGGCCGTACCGAAGGAGAGTGTTGAGGAGTCTCATCGGAAAGATGGTTGGAGTGTCGTACTGCGAGACCGGCGGCTCGTGCACTTTGTCTTAGCGTCACTAATCCTTCTGATCGCCGGCTACGGATCTCAGGAGGCGGGCTTCTCGCTTTTCGTCATTGACCGAATGCAGTTGCCCATGCATGACATTGGCATCATCTTCTTTTTCAATACCTCCACCATTGTCGTAGCTCAGCTCTTTGCGCTCAACTTCATCGACGGGCGAAGTCGTACTCGCGTCATGAGTGGTGTCGGTGTGCTCTGGGCCATCTTTTGGTTTATCGTTCTCGGCGCCGCACATGTCAATCACACTGTGGCGCTCATTTCGATGTGCGTCGGCATGGTGATTTTCGCTATTGGGGAAACGGCCTGGTCCCCTGTCGGGCCGGCGCTGGTGAACGAGATTGCCCCCGAGCATCTTCGCGGGCGCTATAACGCCGCAAGCTCGCTGACGTGGTCGATAAGCAGCACCCTCTCCCCAATGATTACGGGCCTCTTTCTCGGATCCTCGGTCGCCGACTTCTGGCCCCTCTGCGTGGCACTCCTCGCCTTAATCGGCAGCCTCCTCGCACTCTCCCTACGACGGTCACTCAGCCCCGAGGAGGACGGTCGCACCAAGACGATGTCATAGCTCCCCCGCACAATGGGTTCATGTCAGAACACACCGCAACTATCTTTGTCAGCCCCGGCACCAGCCCTCATCACTACGCCGGAGGCGCCCAACCTACGCACGTCATGTTTCTTGACGAAGGGGGTCGTGCCGTTTGGTCTGTCCATAACTTGACCGACTGCAGCACGCCAGTTACCTACCTGATCCCCCAGGCGCCCGAGACAATCCTCTCCGACGCTCTCTTGATGATTGGTGCCACAATCACCCAAGATCCAAACTGCATTAGTGCCCTGATGGCGCGCGGTTTCTCTCCGGGTGATGGTCGAGTCGATCTAGCCGCAGGAGACTTTCTCCCGTTCAAGGAAGAGTTGCTAGCGGGCGGACTTCGCCACGCTCGCGTGGGCGTCGCGACGAGCCTGCACTCCACCGTCGGCCGCCTGTTTGGCGAGTTGACGGCTCTTGGCACTGAGGTCGAGCTCTACCTCGCCACCCCACTTGACAGCGACACCATGACCCCAAAGGTCTAGCTGGTACTAGTCGGCGAAGGTCGAACGCTGTGCCGTGTTCGTAGCGCGGTCAAAGCTGTATTCGTGGTCCAGCACGGCACCCATGCCGGCGTAGGACTCGTAGAACTCGGCGCGGCCACGCTTCATGGCCGCGCGATGTTCGGGACACCTAGCCCACCGCTTGGCACCCTCTAACGATCCGAAGCGTTCCAGCACGACGCCCGAGCGTTCCGACTCAGCCACTCGTTCGATGCTCTCAAACTCATACTCCGCGCTCGAGGACGCCAGGCTGTACATCTCAACTGCTAGAGCGTCATAGGCCGCCACGTTGCAGTCCTCTCGAAGGGTGTAGCGAAAGACGTTGAGATAAGACATAACTCTCCTCGGCCGCAGGTTTGGTTGTTTGAAGATTATGTCAATGCGCAAGTCTCAATCGGCATTTGATTCAATACCGTGCAGCTATGACCCGCCATCAGATTCTCCGTCAAATTCGCGATCGGAATTCTCTTTCTCTCGGGCAAATAAAGCAAACTGCCCCGGCTGTCGCCGGGGCAGTTTGTTACTTCAGATGCTGTGATCAGCTGCAACCACTGGTTGCACCGCAGCTGCTGCAGACGTAGCAGGAGCCGGCGCGCTGCATCGAGTCACCACAGGAGTAGCACATCGGTGCATCCTGCTGCGGGGCGCGAGCCAAAGTTGGGGCCTCGGTCGAAGCGACTGGCTTCGGGGTGACCTCAACGGGCTTGGCTTCGAACAACGTTCCCGATGATTCGATCCCTACCGTTGGTGTCGACTGCTCAACCACACCAGGCAACGTGGGCTGCGTACGCTCGGCCGTTGACAGAACGCCAACTTCTTCGCGCTCGGTGAGGCTCATGTAGTCGAGCGCCAAGCGGCGGAAGATGTAGTCAACGAGCGAGGTCGCGATGCGCAACTCGGGGTCGTCGGTCATACCGGATGGCTCGAACTTCAAGTTCGCGTACTTGCGTACGTAGGTCGACAGTGGCACGCCGTGCTGGAGGCCCAGGCTGACTGCAATCGAGAAGGCGTCCATGACGCCCGCGAGGGTGGAACCCTGCTTGGACACCTTGATGAACACTTCACCGGGACGGCCGTCTTCGTATTCGCCGACGGTGACGTAGCCCTCGCAGTCCGCAACGCGGAAGGAGAAGGTCGTCGAAACACGGCGACGTGGGAGGCGCTCACGAACGGCGCCGACGAGGACGGACTGGCCTTCGTTGGAACGAGCGGTGGCCAGTTCCTTCTTGAGCTGGGCAATCTCGAGCAAGAGGTTCGCGTCGTCAGTGATAGCGACTGGTGCGTCCTTCTCCTGCTTCTCGCCGTCCTTCTTCATGGTCGAGAGAGGCTGGCCGAGCTTGCAGTTGTCACGGTAAATGGCAACGGCCTTGACGCCCAACTTCCACGCCTCGAGGTGGAGCTGCTCCACTTCTTCAATGGTCGCATCTTCAGGCATGTTGACCGTCTTGGAGATTGCGCCAGAGATAAAGGGCTGTACGGCACCCATCATGCGCAAGTGGCCCATGTAGTGGATGGTGTTGTCACCCATGGAGCAGGCAAAGACGGGCAGGTGCTCAGCGCGGAGCTTGGGGGCGCCCACGATGGTTTTGTGCTCGTCGATGTAGGCAATGATGACGTCGATTTCGTCTGGGCCGTAGCCGAGCTTCTCGAGCGCACGTGGCACGGTCTGGTTGACGATGGCCATGTTGCCACCACCGACCAACTTCTTGAACTTCACCAGACCGAGGTCAGGCTCAATTCCAGTGGTGTCACAGTCCATCAAGAGACCGATCGTTCCCGTTGGGGCCAAGACCGAAGCCTGAGCGTTACGGGTGCCGTACTTGGCACCCAATTCAACTGCGTCGTCCCAAGCCTGCTGGGCGGCCGCGAGGAGTTCTTCGGGGACCAAAGTGGCGTCAATCTGCTTAACGGCATCACGGTGCATGCCGAGAACCTTGTTCATCGGCTCAGCATTCTCGTGGTAGCCGGCGTGAGGGCCCATGCGGCCAGCGGTGCGAGCACTCGTGGCGTAGCTGTGTCCGGTCATCAATGCGGTGATGGAAGCGGCCCAGGCACGACCCTCGTCGGAGTCGTATGGCAGACCAGAGGCCATCAACAAGGCACCAATGTTGGCGTAGCCAATACCGAGCTGACGGAACTTGCGAGAGTTCGCACCAATCATCTCGGTTGGGTAGTCAGCGTTACCGACGATGATTTCCTGCGCCGTGAAGAGCACTTCAACGGAAGCCTTGAAGGCCTCGATGTCGAAACGACCGTCGTTGCGGAGGTACTTCATCAAGTTCAAGCTGGCGAGGTTGCAAGCCGAGTTGTCGATGTGCATGTACTCGCTGCAAGGGTTCGAACCGTTGATGCGGTCCGTGTTGCTCGAGGTGTGCCACTTGTTGATCGTGGTGTCGAACTGCAGACCGGGGTCGGCGCACTCCCAAGCCGCTTGCGCGATTTCGCGCCAGAGCTGACGGGCCTTGAGTGTACGAACGGGCTGTCCGGTGGAGCGACCAACGAGATTCCAGTCGGCATCGGTGAGCACGGCGTTCATGAAGTCGTCGCTGATGCGAACCGAGTTGTTGGCGTTCTGGTACTGGATGGAGTGGATGTCCTTACCATCGAGACCCATGTCGAAGCCGGCGTCGCGCAGCGCGTGGGCCTTCTTCTCTTCCTGGGCCTTGCACCAGATGAACTCCTCAACGTCGGGGTGGTCCACGTCCAAGATGACCATCTTGGCGGCACGGCGAGTCTTGCCACCGGACTTGATGGTGCCGGCCGAAGCGTCAGCACCACGCATGAAGGAGACGGGGCCCGAAGCGGTGCCGCCACCTTCGAGCAGCTCGGCCGAGCTGCGTACCTTCGAAAGGTTGACGCCGGCGCCCGAGCCACCCTTGAAGATGATGCCTTCTTCGGTGTACCAGTTCAGGATCGATGACATCGAGTCCTTCACGGCGAGGATGAAGCAGGCACTGCCCTGCTGGGGGACGCCCTTAACACCAATGTTGAACCACACGGGCGAGTTGAAGGCGGCCTTTTGAGTAACGAGGAGGTGCTTGAGTTCAGCACGGAACGTCTCGGCCTCGACTTCGTCAGTGAAGTAGGCGTCCTTGACGCCCCAATCGGTAACGGTGTCGACGATGCGGTCGATGACCTGCTTGAGACTGGTCTCACGCTCGTCGGTGCCGAGCGTGCCGCGGAAGTACTTCTGCGCGAGGATGTTCATCGCGTTGAGGCTCCAGTCGGAGGGCACTTCAACGCCGAGCTGTTCGAAGGCCACTGAGCCATCGCGGAAGTTCGTAATACGTGAATCACGAATGTCCCAAATCACGTCGTCGTAGGGGTGACGGTCTTCTGTTGTAAAGAATCGGCGTAGTCCAATTCCGAGTCGCTGTGGTGCGATGGCCATTTTCTTTTCTCCTCAAAATATTTCCGACACTGCGTACTGCGAAACCCAGACAATTGTGGATGAAGGAGGATAACTGTTTCCCCGCCCCAAAACACAAGATGTAGTGCTTCCACT
Source organism: Actinomycetes bacterium (assembly GCA_037134255.1). Classification (GTDB taxonomy): domain Bacteria; phylum Actinomycetota; class Acidimicrobiia; order Acidimicrobiales; family RAAP-2; genus RAAP-2. Next base: position 7,459 of record JBAXMO010000048.1, read on the forward strand.
ACATCTCACCCCTAGATACTGTGTAATTACAGCACTGTAACTATACGTTGTCAATCATTGTTTTGGGATTTATCCGCCGAGAAATCTGCCCCTCTCGCATCAGGAGAAATGGCCCGGGGCCCTGGGGTCAGCCTCGATTTGGACCGGCCAGGAAGGCCGCTACGGCCGGCATGGCGCGGCGATCTTGGGCCATGAAGATGTGGCCGCCCTCGTAGACCTCTAAGACGGCGCCCCGAATGGCCCGGCTCATTGTCTCGGCGTTGGCGAGTGGCGCTAGCCCGTCGTAGCGGCCAGCGCCAACGAACGTGGGGCTCGAAATCGCTCCGAGTCGATTCCACGTGTCGTGAAAGGACCGGGCGTAGAGCTGAGCCTGCTGACCGCGAACTACTTCATCACTCTTTTCAGTCAACGCTTGCGTCGCCATCACGGAGACCAGCGCCATGTCGCTGGGGTGCTCGGCGAGCCACTCCGGCGTAAAGCGCATATCAAGATTGTGGAGGGCCACGCGGGCTCGCTCGTCTGGCGGCATCGACGCCATTTCGTGCAGCGGGTAACTCGATCCACCAGCGCCGCCGGAACTCGTGGAGAGCAGTGCGAGTCTCGTCACAACGTCGGGCCACGTCACGGCGAACTCTTGAGCCACCATGCCACCGAAGCTCAGGCCAAATACCGCTGTCTCCTCCCAACCCATGGCATCCAGAACGGCCTTGGCGTCGAGGGCGTAATCGACCATCGAGGGATGTTCGGAAGTGCCCTGTAGTCCGGTGCGGCCGAGACCGCGTTGATCGTGAACGAGAACCGTGAAGTGTCGGGCCAGAAATCCAATGAGGAGTTGCGAGGACTCAATCGAAGCACCGCTGCCGTTCAGCACCAGGAGGCGCGGACCGGTTCCGATTACCTCGTAGTAGATCGAGAGTCCGTCGCGCTCAGTCGTGGCCATCACTTCAACCTAGTGAATACCCCGGCCATCGCACACCTTCGCTAGCGTTGGCGCGTGGACCTCATCCTTGCTCTCGACGCCGGTACGACTGGCGTGCGGGCCGTCGCCTTTGACGCCTCCGCCACGGTCATCGACTCGGAATATCGGGAACTGACCCAATACTTCCCGCGCCCCGGCGAAGTGGAGCACGACGCCAGCGAGATTGCCGACCTCGCCCTCGCCACCTTGCGCGAAGTAGCCGCACGAAGCCAATCGCAAGGCCACCGCATCGTCGCCGTGGGCATCACGAACCAACGAGAGACCACCGTGGCCTTTGATCGCGCCTCTGGAGCGATTCTCCATCACGCCATTGTCTGGCAGGACCGGCGCACCGCACCACTCTGCGAGGAGCTCGCGACTCGTGGGGCGCTCCCCCGGGTTCGTGCCGTCACGGGCTTGGTCTTGGATTCGTATTTCTCAGGCACCAAGATGCGCTGGCTCATGGATCACGGTGCCATCGAAGGATTCGCCCAACCGGCTCTGGCGACCATTGACGCCTTCTTGCTGTGGACCTTGACGGGTGGACCACAGGGCGGCGTCTTTGCCACCGAGCCTTCGAACGCTTCACGCACCATGCTGATGGACCTCAAGACCCTGGCCTGGTCGAGCGAGATGAGCGAGCTCCTGGGAGTATCCCTGGAGTATCTCCCCACCATTCAACCTTCGGCCCATCACTTCGGCACCATTGCCGGCGGCGTTATTCCAGAACTGGCCGAGGTCCCGATCACGGCGATGCTTGGTGACCAGCAGGCCGCCCTCTTTGGCCAAGCCTGCTTTAACCCCGGCATGGTTAAAGCCACCTACGGCACCGGAGCATTCATCTTGGCCAACGCCGGGCACTCCGTACCACCACTTCGTGAGGGCCTCGTCACGACAGTCGCATGGGACGCCGGACGCCACGACGTTCCCGCCTACGCCTACGAGGGTTCGGCCTTCGTGGC
>JBAXMO010000049.1:0-9352 GCA_037134255.1 Actinomycetes bacterium
CAGCAGCGGCAGCGCCCTGCCGCCGTTGAGCAGCTCCGCGTCCTCGGTGGTCAGATTGGCGTGGACGTCTTTAGCGCGCCGACTGATCCCGTTTCCGTTGCTCGCGCCGGACTGGCCGAAGCGACTCGTATTGGTCGCGACGTGGTCATTATCGACACCGCCGGTCGCCTCTCAATCGACGAAGCCCTCATGGCCGAAGTCAAGGCCGTGAGCGGTGCGACGAACCCGCACTACACCTTCCTCGTTATCGACGCCATGACTGGACAGGACGCCGTGCAGACGGCGCGTGCCTTCCACGACGCGTTGGAGCTCAGCGGTCTGATCGTGACCAAGCTCGACTACGACGCACGTGGCGGTGCCGTCTTGAGTGCTCGCGGTGTCGTTGGTCGACCAGTCGTCTTTGCCTCAGACGGCGAAAAGCTCGAGAACTTTGATCTCTTCCACCCAGACCGCATGGCCTCGCGCATCTTGGGCATGGGCGACATCATGACGCTGATTGAAGAGGCCGAGCGCACCATGGACAAGGACGTCGTCGCCGACGCCGCCGGTCGCATGATGTCGGGTCAGTTCACGCTGGATGACTTCTTGAGTCAACTCAACCAGGTCCGCAAGATGGGCTCACTCGGTGGCCTCATGAAGATGATGCCCGGAATGAGTAAAGACATTCGTAAGGCCGCCGACAATATCGATGATCGCGACCTCAACCGAGTCGAAGCGATTATTAAGTCCATGACCAGGGCCGAGCGGACGAATCCCACGATTATTGACGGATCGCGCCGGACCAGAATCGCCAAGGGTTCGGGAACGACTGTTGCGGCCGTGAATCAACTCTTGAATCAGTTCAAAGAGATGCAGAAGATGATGAAGCAGATGGCCGGCGGCGGCGCGCTGCCCGGCCCGCTGGCCAAGTTGGCCCCCATGGCCGCACGAGCCCAAGCCGGCGGACAACTCCCTAGTGGCTTGGGGGGATTGGGCGGTCCGGCCCCCTTTACGAGTCCGGCCAAGGGTGGCAGCAAGAAGAAAAAGAAGGGTGGGAGGGTGACCCCTCCCAAAAACCGGTAGGATATTCATTCTGTGTAGCGCCTTCGGCCTACATATCCGTTTTGTTTGAAGGGAATCGTTGTGGCAGTCAAGCTCCGTTTGGTGCGTATGGGTAAGAAGAAGCAGCCGACCTACCGTGTCGTCGCTGCTGACAGTCGTCGTGCCCGTGGTGGCGCCTTCCTCGAAATCGTTGGTACGTATCACCCCCGTGGCGCCAGTCAGGCCAACCCCGAGACCGTAATCAGCATCGACAATGACAAGGCCGTCCGTTGGCTCCAGCAGGGCGCTCAGCCCACTGACCGCGTGGCCAAGATCTTGAAGACCTCCGGTGCCCTGGACGCCTTCGAAGCCGCAAAGGCCGCTAAGTGAGCGAGTACGAAGCTGGCGACATCAACGTCGTAGCTGACGACGAAACAAACGAGTCCAACGTTGACCGTGCCGTCTACTCGGCCAGCGTCTTGAAGTACCTCGCCACCTCGATGGCCGATGAACCCGAAGTGGTATCGGTCGACATCGACGACACCCCTCGTGGCATCAAGCTCTCTTTGCATGTCGGGCCGACCGACATGGGTCGCGTTATTGGTCGTCGTGGTCGTACCGCTCAGGCCATCCGTACCATCGTGGGTGCCGCTGGCGCTCGTGACGGTGTGGTGACCAACGTCGACATCGTCGACTAACTATGGACGCGGGCGACCGCTCGCTCTTAGAAGTGGGTCGCATTGTTAAGGCGCACGGTATTCGCGGTGAAGTTGCGGTTCGACTCACGGCCGATATCCCCGAACGGGTAGCTCCTGGTTCTATCTTTCAGACCACTCGTGGCCCAATGACCATTGAACGGTCTAAGCCCTTTCAGCAGGGCTACATCATCGCCTTTGCCGGCATTGCCGATCGCAATGAGGCCGAGCTGCTCCGAGGTTTGATCTTGAAGGCTGAGCCACTCGAACTGGACGACGACGACGATGTCATCTGGATTGACGACCTCTTTAATGCATTGGTTGTTTCGACCGACGGCGTCGAACGCGGCCGCGTCGTGGAGGTAGAAGAGAATCCCGCCTCCGACCTACTGGTGCTCGACAGTGGTGTCTTGATCCCCCTCACCTTCGTGGTGGAAGTGGAGCCGAACAAGCGGATAGTGGTGGAAGTCCCCGAAGGTCTCTTCGAATGAGTTTCCGCGTCGACGTTCTCACACTCTTTCCTGGACTCGTTGAGCACTACGCCCAAGACACCATCCTGGGCCGGGCCGCCGAGCGAGGCGTCTGGGAGTTGCGCACCCACGACCTGCGTGAGGAAACTGATGATGCTCACCGCAGTGTGGATGACACTCCCTTTGGTGGCGGTGCCGGCATGGTGCTACGAGCTGAGCCCATTGTCCGTACGGTGGAGCGAGTCATCGATCTCCCTCGTCCCCTGATTGCCGTGACACCGTCCGGAGCACCCTTTACTCAGGCGACTGCCCGTCGGCTCGCGTCCGGCCCGGGGATCTCAATTCTCTGTGGTCGCTACGAGGGTTTCGACCAGCGGGCCCTGGACACGGTGGTCGACGAAGAGATATCTCTCGGAGACTTTGTGCTGGCCGGTGGTGAATTGGCCGCGCTCTGCATTACCGAGGCCGTGGTACGACTTCTCCCGGGCGCGTTGGGCAATGATGCGTCACCGCAAGAGGAATCTTTTGCCGATGGTCTGCTGGAGTACCCGCACTACACCAAGCCGGCCGAGTTTCGGGGTCTCAGCGTGCCCGAAGTTCTGCGCTCCGGAGATCACGCCCGTGTTGATCGTTGGCGCCGTGCGCAAGCCCTTCGTCGAACACAAACACGACGCCCCGACTTGTGGGCGCAGTACAGCTTGACTCCCGAAGACGAAAAGGCTCTTCGGGAGTTCCCTGACGCTTGAACTAGTCGGCGCTGCGGAAACGCGAGAGCGACGCGAACGCCACCAAGTAAAAGCTGAGAGCGATGAAGAGTACGACCTGGAAACCAAACTGCATGGCGCAGATGGTGGCCAGCACTGAACCAGTCACTGATGCGAAACCGTTGATTGCCCAACTCCACGCCACATACTCACCGTCGTGGTCACCCAGCTTGGCAATCTGAGCGATGCCTCGCGGCATGAAGGTGCCGAGCAGGAGCCCCAGTGGCGCCAACAAGATGAAGGCCAGAGCAATGCGGCCAGGGAGCGGCCAGCCGAGGAGACCGTTAGTGAGGGGTCTAAGACCCCACACGTAAAAGACGGTCAGCGCTGACAGCAGGCTGGCGCCGATCAAAGTGGCGTGTCGTACTTGGTTGATGCGCGGGCTCAAAAAGGCCCCGATACCGGCGAAGACCAAGAGCGACATTAGCGAGACCGTGAGTGAATACGTGGGGTAGCCCAAGAAGAGATTGAGCAGCTGAATCATCGTGACCTCAAAGAAGATGAAGCCAAAACCCAGCATCGCAAAGTAGACGGCACTGGCGCCCTTCTTTGGCAGACGGCGCCACTCTTCTCGAATACGGAAGAACGGAACGAGCAAGAACATTGCCGCCAAGATCACCGTAAGGAGTAACAGTAAGACCAGGACACGTTCTCCGACGGCGTATTCGCGATCGATGGTGGTCACTGGCGCGGAGTAGTCGCTCAAGACCTTGCCGAAATTAGCGAAGTGGTAGAAGTACGGATTGTTATCACTGACCGACTTCACGTCGAACCGGTAGTTGGCGTAGAACGTTGCCAAGTCTGCAGGGGAGTCCGACACAATCTGCTGAATGGGACCATTGGCAACGCTGACACCAGGAGCCCAGTCCACGCGGCCATGTAGCGACGAAGTGACCGTGGTGCGGATGGCGGCAACTTGCTCGGCAGTGAAGGGGCTCTTCTTCACAAAGATGGTCGACTGTTCCGGCGTGGCGAACGTGTCAGGCGTGGTGACGACCACGATGTGGCTGCCAACATCTGTAACACCCATGTGTTCGAGGGCGACTCGAACGTTGGAAGTGAATCGCGCCGTACGAGAAGGCAGGTTGCGGTAGAGCTCACCGAACTGTGCCACAAAGATTCCGTCCTGAGATAAGTGGCTCGTCACGGCCATAACGGCGTTGTAGGTGTAGAGGTAGCTCTCGGAGAGCACGAAGGCGCCGGCTTGGGCTGCGCTGGAAGCGGCGTAGGAGTCCGGTGCGGGGTACCAGATCATGTCATAGGACTTGTGGGAGCGCGAGATAAATGAGCGCCCGTCGGCGTTCATGTAGTTGACACCGGGGTATTCAGCCAAATGTCCGTCGTAGTCGGCGAACTGGTTCCTAACGAGATTGAATGTCGCGGGATTGAGCTCGACGGCGTCAATCTTCTTGGAACCGTAGTAAATCGAGGTGAGAATCTCGTGGCCACCGGCAGCACCGATGATGACTTCCTGCTTTGGTGCGCCTTGGAGGGCGACGAATGGCAGAGACCGAATGTCGTGCTCAAAGTCGTAGCTCTTGAGCATGCTCTGCGTGCGATCCCAGCGATACACGGTGGAGCCAGGGAGACCGTCGTGACTGAGTTCGCGGACAACGGGCGTGAGTTGCTGGGCGTCAATTCTAAAAATCGGGCTCCATGACGAATAGAGACTCTTGCCATTCATCAGGTACCCCTTCGAACCGTCGAGGGTCTGATCGGGAAGCGAACCGGCGAAAATAGTCAGTGCTAGTGCGGCCATGGCCACGGCGCCTAGAGCAGGCAACGTCTTGGGTGAGTTGCGGCGGTGGGCTCGAATAGCCGCGACCGTAAACAAGAAGGCGGCCAGCATGATTGTGGCCGGTGGGCCCCAAGTGGCGTTCAAGGTGCCCACGACGGCACACGAGATGGCGGCGCCGATGAGGTCAGAGAAGTACAGCGAATTGATTCGCTCGGGTTGACGTCCAAAGAGGGTTGCGAGGGCAATACCGGGGCCAATGAAGCCCAAAAAGATGAGAACGCAGATCAGGCCCAGCCAGAAAATCGAGGAGACGGAATTGGTGTTATAGGCCCAGATCGAAAGAGTGTTGAGTTTGATCGGGGTGATGGCCAGGTAGCCCCCGGCGACCGCGACGGCACCACCGAGGAGGCTGACGGACAAGACCTTGTCGGTACTCGAGGCTTTGAGGCGCTTGGAAACCGCGACGGCCACACCACCGGCACCGAGTCCCAGGAGGGCCAGGCCCAGCACGAGGTAGGTGTAGTAGTAAAAGAGCTTGAACGAAACAATCCTGGTGTAGCTAATTTCCAGCAGCAGCACGGCTGCGCTAATAAGAAATGCTTCCAGCCGATAATTAAAACTTGCAGACTTTGAAGTTGACATGGTCCTCCCGGGCGTTCAATGAACAGTACTTCAAGGTGGCAGATTTCCAGAGTTTCAGCGTGAATTGCCGATTCTGAGAGTCTCGTGCCCTGGCAACGGAGTCTCGGAGGTCGTGATGGTAGGATAAATCCCTACTTCTGTACGCAGTAAAGGAACTCACATGAAGCCGACCGACATTATCGACCGCGACTCAATGCGCGACGACATCCCCGCCTTCCGTCCCGGTGACACGTTAAAGGTTCACGTGCGCGTCGTGGAAGGTACTCGCGAGCGTGTCCAGGTGTTCCAGGGCGTCGTTATCCGTCGCCAGGGCTCCGGTCTCCACGAAACCTTCACTGTTCGCAAGATCAGCTTCGGCATCGGTGTAGAGCGGACCTTCCCGGTTCACGCTCCGACCATCGCCAAGATTGAAGTTGACTCGTATGGTGACGTTCGTCGCGCCAAGCTGTACTACCTCCGTGATCTGCGTGGTAAGGCCGCAAAGATCAAGGAACGCCGCGTCGTCGTAGCGGACTAGTTCTAACCGCCCATGGGCGACGAGGAATTAACAGAGTACGAAGCGAAATTAGAGCTCTCGCTCGTCCAAGAGTACAAAGCGGTTGTCGGCATGTTCACCTACGCCGTCGAGACGGAGCGCCGCTTCTATCTCGCCAATGACGTTCATGTCGAAGTGAAGCAAGCTGGGGCCCCGACGTTGCTCGAGATAACCATGAGTGACGCGTGGGTCTGGGATATGTACCGAACGACGCGATTCGTGCCCTCTGTTCGAGTGCTGACTTTTCGTGACGTCAATATCGAGCGCCTACCTGAAGAAGAGATGCGCCCCTAGTGGGAGCTCCGTGGTTCGTCGTACCGGCTGATGACATTGCACTGCGCGGTGTTCAGATTGGCGAAGGGCTCCTTCGATTTGAAAAAATTGATGCCATCGTTGGTGCCTCGCTCGTGCTCGCGAGTGGTCAATCGATTGACGGACTCTGGCTCGAGGTGACGGAGGACTACGTCGCCCCTATGGCCGGCCGCGATATCGCCACCCTCTCCTTGTTGGGCCCTCTCGCCAACGTCGTAATTTCGGCGGGCGATCACGGTTTCGCTGTCTGCGAACTCATCGCTGCGATGTTTAGCGATGACTCCATCACCTTTTCCAACGAGACCGGCACACTCGTCAATGCCTTCAACCGACCTTCACCAGTGGTAAATCCCACATTGTGGTGGCTCGATGGCAGTTCCGTGGCGACTAGTACGGGCGATACCCGCTCACTTGGGTATCCCGATAGGGACTGTTAGTCGAGGCCGAGTATGTCGCTACGCAATCAGCATCTTCGAGGACTCGATGGACTTCGAGCTTTGGCTGTTGTAAGCGTGGTGGCCTACCACTTCAATTTTCGAGTGGCCCGTGGCGGATACCTCGGAGTTGATCTCTTCTTCGTGATTTCGGGCTTTTTGATTACTTCATTACTGCTGGAAGAGCACATCGAAACTGGTCGAATATCGTTTGTCGCCTTCTGGCGTCGGCGGGCTCGCCGACTGCTCCCGGCACTCTTCTTCCTGCTGGTCTGCGTCTCGCTCTTTACCCTGCTGGCAGGTCACTTGTTCAGTCCGGTCTCCGTGGCGTCAATCGACCTGGCCTCACTTCGTAGCTTCGCACTGGCCACCGTGGGCTATTTCACCAACTGGATGGTGGCCTTGTCGAGTGGTTCGTACTTTGACCACTTCACTGCACCATCACCCCTCGCCCACACGTGGTCACTAGCCATTGAGGAACAGTTCTATCTTGTCTGGCCCCTCTTGACGCTCGGACTCCTCCGGGTGGGTCGCTCGAGCTCCCGTCACCTTGGGACGTTCGTCACCGCATTGCTCTCACTCGCTTCCGCGCTGGCAATGGCGATGCTGTTCCACGCGGGTGACGGCAGCAGTATGAACTTCGTCTACAACGCCACGTTCACTCGAGTCTTTGATCTGGGGATTGGCGCCACTGTGGCGTGGTGCGTCGTAGGTAGCCGGCAATCAATCTCGACCCGCTCGCTGAATGCTCTCAGTAGTGCCGCACTCGCACTGGCCTTAGCGGCGATGGTCTTTCTCGGCCACGAAGACTCGACGCCCGTTGACTTCATGTTCCGAGGCGGTTTCGTGATATTCGCGATGCTGAGTGCTGTGTTGATTTTGGCGGTCCGTGATGACGCCACGTGGGTTTCTCGACTCTTTGCGCTTTCCCCACTTCGTCTCGTGGGCCGAGCTAGCTACGGCATTTACTTGTGGCACTGGCCCATCATTGTCCTCGTGACCCCGAACCTCGTCGGCGTGGCCGGTAAGAAGTTGCTGGTACTGCACGTTCTCTTGATTATTCTGGCGACGACGTTCAGCTATCTCCTCATTGAACGACCCATTCGGTCAATGAGGTGGTCTCTTTCGATGCGCCGCGTCGTGGCGCTCGGTGGCACGACGCTGACGGTGGGAGCCATTCTTGCTGGCACCACCATGGCGTGGCAGCCCCGAGTCTCCTTACGAGAAGTAATGGTCCGCTACGCCCCCTCGTCACCACCGGCCGGTTCGGGCTCAATCGCAGGTCTCTCCAAATTGTTGGCGCAAGACGTTGGTCGCTACACACACGAGGCGCCGTTGCGGATTGACTCCTTTGGCGACTCGCTCTATTACTTCGGACAGCATGGTCTCGCCGCCGCGATGCACTCAATGCCGCAAGTGGAATATCACGGCTGGTCCGCACCTGGCTGGGGGCTCTCCATCGCGGATTGGAAGCCGGGGTTCCATCGGTATTTAGTGCAGCATCCGGCCGACGTCATCATCATGTCAAATTTCTGGGACGCCTCATTAGCAGGCGCGGACCCCGCTGCCTTCGCCGCGCTCTACCAAGAGTTCCTCGATGCGGCTCGTCGTGACGGCGTCCGCGTCGTGGTCTTCACCGGTTTCCCTTTGATCCATACGGGGGAATTTGACCCCCGTTCACTCGTCGTGAAAGCTCGCTGGAACCGGCTTACGGCCTTCTATCAACGGGCCTGGAATACGCAAGTGCGTCGTTTCGTTGCCGCTAATCCCGGTCACGCCCTCTTCTTCCCGGTCGATAACGTTTTTGCTCCGCACGGTATCTATTCGGCCTACGTGGCGCCGCCGCGATCACTAAACGCACCGCGCTCGACTTGGGATCGAGTGCGCTCGATGGACGGTACGCACCTGTGCGCACCGGGAGTGTCAATCTGGGCGGCGTCGATCACCCAGGACGTGGCAACTTCATTCGGCGTGAACCCTCCCCAGCACTCTTGGTGGCTGGATGCATGGCCCACCAAGAAAACTAAGTACAACAGTCGCGTCGCGGCGTTGTGTCCGCTTACGCACCCTCGGTGACATCATCGGGCTGCGAAGAGATGCGATCGGGGCGGATTCGCACCGTTACGCGAATCTCACCCTCACGTCGGAAGGGATAACTTTCCACGTCGAGATACTTCTTGGCGAGACGGTCGATGACTTCATCGGCTCCATCCGTGGTGAAGCCCACCACCGTGCCTCGAACTGAGATCACCGTGTAGGGATTATCAGGGTCAGTGAGAGAGAGGGCCACGCGTCCATCGTTCGCGAGGTTGCGCGCCTTGGCCCGTCCCAGGGCGGTATTTATGATTATGTCGTCGCCATCGAGCTCACCCCACACTGGTGTGACGTGGGGGCTACCGTCGGGACCGAGTGAGGCCACGTGGAGAAGCGACTTCTTAGCGAAGAGGTCGCGGGCGGCTTGGGTGAACTGTTCGGACATGGTGGCTCCGGATTCTGGGTAGCGGTATCCCCGCTAGTTTGGCATCGATGAACATAGGTGCTCACGTCCGCGGTGGCGGCAAGCTTGTCCCGTCTCTCGAAGCCGGCGTGGAAATTGGGGCCACCGCCATCCAGATCTTCACGCAGAGCCCCCGAATGTGGAAGCCCAGCCAGTACGCCCCAGAGGTCTTGGCTGGCTACCGCGAGGCTGCCGCGGCTCACCCCAGCGTCAAGGCGACCTTTTCTCACGCCACGTATCTGATC
>JBAXMO010000050.1:0-9269 GCA_037134255.1 Actinomycetes bacterium
TTCTGGCGCTACGAAGCGTGCGGGCCGGCATGACGTCGCCGGAATGGAGCGAGCCACGCGGTCGGACGATTCTTCGAACCGGACTCGGACTGCTCTGGATTCTCGATGGAATCCTTCAGCTACAGGCGGCGATGCCGCTGGGCCTCGGGAGTAAAATTCTAGAGCCATCAAAGGAAAGTGCGCCAACATGGTGGCACGGTGTCATCGACGGTGCGGTGCAGCTTTGGAATCAACACCCAGTCGCTTTGGCGCAGTCCGTGGTTTGGCTGCAACTGGGATTAGGCATCCTTTTACTCTCTTCTAGTGGCCGGGTTAGTCGAATCGCCGGACGGCTGTCCGCCATCTGGGCGCTGATTATTTGGATCGCTACTGGTTTTGGGGGACTGTTCGCCCACGCGCCGTCATTCCTGTTTGGTTGGCCCGGAGCCCCCGTCTTTTACGTCATCGCCGGCCTAGGGGTTGCAATGTCGGCTGATCGATTTGCCCACGTCTACCAGGCTGCCGTCACCCGTCTGCTCGGTGGGGTTCTAATTTTTGGTGCCATTCTTCAGGTGCTGCCCAACAATGGCTTTTGGTCCAATGGTCAGGGCAACGCTCTGAACGCAATGATTCTGGAAATGACCGAGGTGCCTCAACCGGAGTTCCTCTCAGGACTTGGTCATATCTTTGCGGGTGTCGTTCGCGCGGCTGGCCCGGGTATCAACATCATGCTGGTGGTCTGGATGATGGCCACCGGGGTTGGACTCTGGCGCACCACGGTGTCGGGATTCGCGTGGCCTGCTCGCTCACTCGTTCTGGGATCTCTCGTTGGCTGGGTCTTAATCCAAGACACCGGACTGTTTGGTGGATTGGCCACAGACCCGAACTCCCTCGTACTCGTGGCGTTAATTGCTTACACATTGAGTCCCGCGATGCGAACGGCAGCGCCATTGGCTCTTCGGATTGGTCCGCATGTTCGATTGGCCGTTGCCAACGCCGGTATCGCCCTTGGTTCAGCGGCACTACTTGTCGGAATCATTATTGGGGGAGGCGCACTCCTTCGCCCCGTGGAGTCAACGCTCTACCAGGTCTACAACGGTGATGTCTCGGCGGTGTCGGCTCCCGCCCCTCTTTTTACGCTTACCGACCACCAGGGAACCCCTTTCGTGCTCGGGGAGCACCGCGGTGAAGTGATTCTCCTGAGTTTTCTCGATCCGGTTTGCTACGAAGAGTGTCCACAAATCGGGCACCAGCTCCTCGATGTGGTCAATCACTACGCGAACTCTGATCGCAAGGTCACCATGGTGGTAGTCGCGGCCAATCTTCAAGACCACAGTGCAAGTGACATTTCGCACTTCATGAGCGAATACAACTTGGCCAACACGAAAAATGTTTACTTCCTCAACGGTTCGGCGAAGGAACTCGGTGATGTCTTCAGCGTCTACGGCATAACCGTGGCCTCCGGTGGTGAGCACGGTATGAGCATCCATACCAATGTCATTTACATCATTGATGAGGCTGGACAAATTGGTTACATCGTTGGTGATGACCCCGCACCAGGTCCCGCGGGGCGGGCATCGACGGCTCGTGTCTTAGAGGACGCTATTAATTCCCTACAAAAATGATTGAGTACCCCCTCCTCGTCTTGGGGCTGTGGGGGCTGTGGCGATTAAACCTTCGTCGGATTTCCGCCACGAACAAGTTGTGGCTTACTGCTGGCTCGGTACTCCTCGTACTCTCGTCGATTCCGCCGTTCTCAACCTGGGCGGCTTCGTCGTTGCCAAATCACATGATTAGCCACATCGTGTTGATGTTCTTGGCCCCCTTGTGCCTGGTGGCAAGTGGGGAAGTACCACCTCTGGCCCAGCGAATCCATCCGCTGGTTCCACTGGTGGTGCTCAATGTGACGATGGTCATCTTCCACCTTCCGGCTGTTTTTGACGCCTCGATGGGTAGCGAGGTCATGCGGTCGCTACTGGTCGAACCACTGTTCTTTCTTTCAGGAGTCTGGTTCTTCTGCGTTGTGCTGGCCCCCCACTCAGAACAGCGACCGATTCAGATGCGATGGCGACTGGGAGGCGTTGTGCTCACGATGGTCGTGATGTTTGTTTTGGCGATGTCGATGTCAATATTCACAAAGACTGCCTGGTATCACTCCATGGCCACTATGCCGGGCATGGAGATGCCGGGCGATTTTGGTTCACAACAACTGGCGGCCGCCATCTTGTGGATATGTGGTGACATCTGGGCCGTGCCACTCTTCGTCGTGCTGATTCGGCGTCTCGCCGCCCGCGATGGCTCTCTGCTGCAGGCCGTTGATCGCTACGCGTCGCCCTCGGGCTGAGGAAGTCCGTGCACCTTGGCGAGGTAGGCGTTCCATTCGTCGAGTTGCTGATCGTGCTGCTCGTTCAGTACTGCGGGCTTCGAAGTAATCTCGCCTCGCTCTTCTCGAAGTAGCTTGCGCCAGACGTAGATGGCGTAGGTTCCCAGAATTGGCCACTCAAAGACGTACGCCCAGGAAAGTGTGTTGCCGCCCAGGGCACGGCTCAATTCAAAGATGAATGCAGGAATACAGATAACTTCAGCGAGCACTAGTCCAAAATGAATGCGAATCTCAGTCTTTTGCTTCTGGTCCATACCCTGAGGCTAAAGCCTTGACACGGCCCCAATAGGGCGTATGGTGTGACCACTGCGAAGTTTTTTCTAAGTAGTTGAAAACAAGGGGGGGAATTCTGATGACACGTCTTAAAGCCGTCGTCGTATCGCTCGCGTCAGTGGCGCTTGGTGCGATTGTGATTGCCGTAGCCGGCATCGCCCTCGCTCACGCGCAGCCCACCCAAGCGGCACTCGAGGCGACCAACGTCGGCACATCGACCATCACTGTGGACGGAGCTCCGCAGACCGTGAAGCACGTCGCGCTTACTATCGGCGCCTACCCGGACTCGCAGTTCGGCACCGTTTTCGGGAAAAATGGCGGCGCGCACCCCGACTGGGTCGCTTACACCAATAACAATCTTGTCGTACCGGAGAATTCGCTAGTAACCATCACGGTCAATCAGTACGACGGTGGCGAATCATTAAACAATCCCTATTTCGGTCATGTCATCGGCACGATTGGGGGCACCGCAACGGTGAATGGTGCGGTAGTGAACCATTGGGACCCCGACCACGTCGGACACACTTTCACGCTGCGCGGTATTCCAGGGAGTGGTCGTGACATCTTTGTATCGGTACCAATCCCACCTAACGATCTAGTTGATACCTGCGACCCGGCGGCGCCCGATGCATCAATCTGTGCACCCCAGGGGACCGGTTACTACGCCAAGAATCCTGTCGTAGTGACGTTCAGCTTCTACGTCGGTAGCAAGGGCGTTTATCAGTGGAACTGTGAGTACCCCTGCGGAGCAACCCGCATCGGTCAGTTCGGCGCGGCCATGTCGACGTACGGCTACATGTCCGGCACGTTGACGGTTAAGTAGGAGAGCACGATGACGTCAAACGACAATCACAAGAACAATCTCCGCCAGATTTTCTGGATCTGGCTAGCTATCACTGCTTTCGGCGTAGTGGTCGGAATCTACGGAACCCCTTGGTTGATGCCGAAGGCCGCTAGTAACACCATGCACCTCAGCGTTTTGACGATGGTGGTGTTCACCGTGGCCGCCGCACCAGTGGCCGCCCTGGTGTATTCCGTGGTCATTGTGGCGCTTACGAAGTGGCGCTATCGCGGTGAGGGTATTCCACCGGACGGACCACCGATTCGCGGCAACAGCCCAGCGACGAGTGTCTGGCTCGTGGTATCAACACTGCTCACTGTGTTCTTGCTGGTCTGGGGTCTCGCCCTGCTCGCCGTTGACAACGGAGCTGAATCGAAGTCAGAGATGACCGTCAATGTCACTGGCCAGCAGTGGATCTGGTCTTTCGGCTACGCCGGCACCCAGGTTCATTCTCACGATCTTTATCTGCCTGTAGATACCGACGTGAAGTTCGAAGTGACGTCGAAGGATGTAGTGCACGGTTTCTGGATTGTGCAGATGGGCATCAAAGTGAACGCCAATCCCGGCGCAATCACCACAACGGCAGTTACGCCAAACCGAGTCGGTACCTTCGACATTCGCTGTACCGAGATTTGTGGCCTGAACCATGCATTCATGGTTACCCGCGTGCACGTTTTGACCAAAAAGAACTTCGATCACTGGCTGGCGACACAGCCAGCGACGAACTAGGAGGGCGAAATGAATTCGACTCTTGAACAGCAGCATCATGCAGTGGGCGGCGGTTTTCTTCGTCGCTTGAACTTTGGCACCGCCGCCGCAAGTGGCTTGGTCTTCGGCTTCGCCGCCTGGGCGCTCAGTCATCACTTCCTCGATGATTCGGGTCAAGGCTTCGCCGACCAGGTAACCGTCCTCACGGGATGTGGCTGGGTCGTGGGCTTTTTGCTCGGTATCGGTGCTCTCACCGGTCCCGGTAAGTGGTTCACCGGTCGTGACCAAAACCACGCCGACGAGATGTATCTCGCTGGAAAGGATCTCGGTCGCAAGCGCTTTTTCCAGTACACGACAGACCACAAGGTCGTCGGTGTCCAGTACATCATTGCCACCATGGTTCTGCTCGGAGCTGGTGGCATCTTGGCCATGGGCATCAGAACGAACCTGCTCACCCCAGGAAACCACTTCGTAAATCAGCAGGTGTACAACGGCTTCCTCGGCGTGCACGGCATGTTGATGATTTTGGGTCTCATTGTTGCGGTGGCTGGTCCGTGGGCCAACTTTGTGCTGCCAATTCAAGTCGGCGCGCGTGACATGGCTTTTCCTCGACTGAATGCGCTGAGTCTCTGGACGCTTATCGCAGCGATCCCACTTTTGCTGGGTTCGTTAGCGATTGGCGCGATGGACATGGGCTGGGTCACTCAGGGGCCCATCTCCGATCAGTCGGGAATTGGCTTTGACCTCTTTGCAATGTCGATTATTACTTTCACCATCTCTACGACAGTGGCTGGTGTCAACACCATCTGCACCGTTCTGACGATGCGCACCAAGGGCATGACTATGGAGCGTCTACCGATTTTTGCGTGGGCCTCAATCTTTGCAGCCGGACTGGGCCTCTATGCCTTTCCGTTCTTCCTCGTCGTCATGTCCTTGAACTTGGCTGACCGAATGGTCGGCACCAGTTTCTTTATTGCCTCTGGCGGCGGTACGGGTTGGTTGCAGGAAAACCTCTTCTGGCTCATGGGCCACCCCGAGGTCTACGTGATCTTGCTGCCCGCGGTTGGGGCCATCCTCGAGATCGCGTCGGTATTTTCCCGTAAGCCGCTCTTTAGCTACCGGACAGTTATTGGCGGCATGGCCGGACTCTGCGGCCTGAGCGCATTGGTCTGGGCTCACCACATGTTCACTACGGGATGGGCCCCCACGTTGGGCGGCCCCTTCATGCTGACCACGGAATTGATTTCGATTCCGACGGGTGTGATTTTCCTGGTACTTCTCGGCACTATCTGGCGCGGAAATATCTGGATGAAGATGCCGATGATTTGGGTCTTTGGCTTCATCGTCAACTTCATCGTTGGTGGTATCACGGGTATCTACCTCTCCGACATTCCCGTCGACAACCAGATGCACGGCACCATGTTCGTGGTGGCCCACTTCCACTACGTCTTTGTCGGGTCGGTCCTCTTTGGTGCCATCGCGGCACTCTTCTACTGGTTCCCTAAGGTTTCGGGACGCTTCATCGACGAGAAGATGGGCAGGATCTCCTTCTGGCTGGTCTTCATCGGAACGCACGTGACCTTCATCTCGATGTTCGTCTCTGGACTCCGTGGAATGTCACGTCGCTATTCGAGTTACGCAATGATCTTCGAACACACCAACTTCATCACCACTATCGGCGCTTACATGATCATGTCCGGCATGCTCGTTCTTCTCGGTGCGGTGATTACCTCGTGGCGTTCGGGTGAGCCATCTGGGCCCAACCCGTGGGGTGGCAAGTCGCTCGAGTGGATGGTCCCGACGCCGGTGCCGCTGGAGAATTTCGAAGTACTTCCTGTTATTACCTCGGACCCCTACACCTACGGAGAGGCAAAGTCATGAATGACCTCAACGCAACTTCACATCACGAGGCGCCCGAAGTCGTCGATCATCGCCAGCGCCTCGGTATCTGGCTCTTCATTGGTGGAGACCTGATTACCACCGGTGCCCTGATATTCACCTACCTCTATCTGAGGGCAGTGAGTACGGGCGGCAACTGGATGGCCATTACGGGTCTTCCCGCTAACGGTCGCTCGGCCGACGAGGTTCAAACTGTCCTTGACAATGGTGGCAGCATGCTGCGCATCATCGAATCGCCACTCTCGGTTAGTTCCTCATGGATCATTGCGCTCGTGATGGTGATTAGCGCCGCCATCTTTTGGTTCGGTGAGTCACGGCTTCGCGCGAGCGAAGGTGGCCGCAAGGCGTTCATCGTGATTTCAACGCTTGCCGGATTGGCGGCGGTGGCCTTCATCATTCTGAGCATCATGCAGTTGCGCCAGGTGCCTCAGTACTGGCGCGTTGAGCACGACAGCTCGCTGTGGATCTACACGACGTACGGCTCATGCATGTTGGCCCTCGGTGTGTCAGCGGTGATTCACGCCCTGATATTGGCCTTCTTGGCCTTCGGCTCGGCCACGCGGGCCGCCGTTGGCGTCATCGGCCACGACCGCTGGTTCCAAGTTCGCCTGATTCGGTACTTCTGGGTCTGGGTGGCGCTCTCCACGGTCGTCTTGACCTTCGTGGTAACGACGCTCAACTAGAACTAGTCACTTGCCCTGCTAGGGTAAACATCTGAAACGTCGTGAAGCGAGTCCCGTGAGGCTCGTACGACTGGAGGGATTGTGGCAGAACGAGAGCGTCTCAACACGCGCCAACGAGGAACAGTTTTTGTTCCCAAATCCCAACTCCTATCTCCTGAAGAAGTCCAGCGTGCCGTTCGTCGCATGGCTCACGAGATTCTTGAGCGCAATGAAGACATCGCCAATCTCGTAATCATTGGACTTCAGACCGGCGGAATCTGTTTCGCTGATCGTCTGGCTGAGGTCATCCACGAAGTCTCCGGCGTAGATATCGAAACGGGCACGCTTGACGTGGCGTTCTATCGAGACGACGTCACCATCCGCCCCGTGCTCGAATCAGCTGAAACTTCCGTTGACGCTGATCTGGCCGACCGCGTGGTCCTGCTGGTCGATGACGTGCTCTACACGGGTCGAACTATTCGCGCCGCTCTCAATGCCTTGGCCGACTGGGGGCGCCCCCAGGCGATTCAGCTAGCCGTCATGGTTGATCGCGGCCATCGCGAACTACCCATACGAGCGGACTATGTCGGCAAGAACCTGCCCACCTCGCAAGAAGAAGCCATTGACGCCACGCTGGACGGCGTCTGGATCGGAACGTTGGTGAAGAAGTGATTGATTCCATAGCGGGCGGCAATCTCGTCTCACTGGCCACTCTCTCGCAGCGCGCCATTGTCGAAGTTCTTGACACCGCCGAGTCATTTGTTGAGGTCAATTCACGTGCGGTTAAGAAGGTGCCGGCCCTGAAGGGCAAGGTCATTGCGTCACTCTTCTTTGAGGAGTCGACGCGCACCCGTTTGAGTTTTGAAACGGCCGCCAAGCGCTTGAGTGCCGACGTGCTGAGTCTGGCCGTGGCCTCTTCCAGTGTGAAGAAGGGTGAATCACTCCGCGACACCATCAACACAATCGACGCCCTCGGGATCGATGCCGTAGTGATGCGACACAGCAGCTCGGGAGCCCCGGTGCAGGTTTCTAGGTACGTTCCCCACGTCCGGGTCATAAATGCTGGCGACGGGCAGCATCAACACCCCACTCAGGGTCTCCTTGATGCCTTTACGGTTCGCCAGGTTCTCGCGGCTCGCGCTGGCACGTCCGGGCGGGAATCGGGAAGCGAACTGTTCGCTGGGCTGAATGTCCTTATCGTCGGTGATGTCCGACACAGTCGGGTGGCACGCAGCGACATCGAGGTCTACACCCGTCTCGGGGCGCGGGTCACGGTGGCGGCCCCGGGGACGCTCCTACCTCCCGACATCGCCCAGTGGCCCGTCACGGTGGCC
This sequence comes from Actinomycetes bacterium, assembly GCA_037134255.1. Classification (GTDB taxonomy): domain Bacteria; phylum Actinomycetota; class Acidimicrobiia; order Acidimicrobiales; family RAAP-2; genus RAAP-2. The sequence goes on from JBAXMO010000050.1 coordinate 8,080, forward strand.
ACTAACTTCGACGAAGCTCTCGCTGTCGCCGACGTTGTGGGTCTCTTGCGTCTACAAAAGGAACGCGGGTCTGGCGCATTCGTGCCGAGCCTCGGCGAGTTCACTTCGACCTTCGGACTCACCTCACGACGGGCCAAGCTGCTTCGTCCCGAAACGATCATCATGCACCCCGGTCCAATGAATCGCGGCGTGGAGATCGATTCCCAGGTCGCCGACTCATCGGCGGCCGTTATCGAACAACAGGTGCGCAACGGCGTGCCGGTCCGGATGGCGGTGCTCTATCTCACCACTGCCGGTACGACCTTAGAAAGTGACTCCAATGAATAATCCCTCCCTGGTGATCCGTGGCGGTCTCATCGTCGGTCCGCTCGAGTCACTCCTAGGCGACGTGCTGATCACTGATGGTCGAATTGTCGAAGTTGGTCCGAGTATCACGGCACCCAATGGCGCGGTAGAGATCGATGCGGCTGGCTGTTGGGTGGGCCCGGGTTTCGTAGACCTCCATACGCACCTTCGTGAGCCCGGTAAGGAGTCGGCCGAGACGATCGAGTCCGGTGCCTTCGCCGCGGCGCTCGGTGGCTACAGCGCAGTGGTGGCCATGCCTAATACGGAGCCAGCCCTCGACTCAGTGGCGATGGTGGGATACGTCCTAGAGCGTGGCAAGTTAGCCGCCGTTGACGTGGCCGTGGCCGGAGCCATCACGATTGGGCGTCAGGGCGAACAGATGGCCCCCATTGCCAAGCTGGCAGCCCTGGGGGTACGCCTTTTCACCGACGACGGTAATGGGGTCCAGGATGCCGGGCTCATGCGTCGAGCTCTGACCTACGCCCAACCATTGGGAGTGACTCTCGCGCAGCACTGCGAGGATGAGTCGCTGGCCCAAGGCGGCAGCATGCACGAAGGGGCCTCCTCATCCAAGTTGGGGCTCACCGGCCGCCCGGCTATTGCCGAGGAGCTCATGGTGATGCGTGACATTGAGTTAGTCCGCTTAACCGGCTGCTCGATGCACTTTCTCCACTTGTCGACGGAACGCTCGATTGCACTTGTCCTTGAGGCCCGCGCCCAAGGCTTGCCCGTTACTTGTGAAGTGGCTCCGCATCACTTCACGTTGGATGAGACGGCCTGTGAGACCTTTGACCCTGAGTTCAAGGTTCACCCGCCGCTTCGTACTGCAGCCGATGTCGCGGCCC
>JBAXMO010000051.1:0-8975 GCA_037134255.1 Actinomycetes bacterium
CGGGAGTTTTCAAATGGCACCACGTCGGCGACAGTGCCCGTTCCCGCGGGCACGATTCAGAACAGTGACTTGACTGGCGGCGTGTGGATATACGCAGTCCCGGCTACTACGGCTCCGTCAACAACGTCGATCACTGCGACTCTGAATGGTGTGGCTACGACCTGCAGTCTCGTCGCCACGCAGTACAAGTGCTTCTGGCAGACCACCAATGGCGTCGTGCCGTCGTACAGTGTGGTTGGCGTGGGTTCCGCGGGCGCTAGTGGTCCGGCAAACTATGTGGGTACCGCCATAGGCGGCTACAGCAGCGCTCCACAGAATGTTTCGGCCACAATAACCGGTAATGGTGTGGCCAAAATTCAGTGGTCGTATCCAGTTAATGACGGAAGCTCGACCTTCGCTAGCGGAAGTGCTAACGGAAATAACGCAATCACTTCGTTCGTGGTGACCTCTACGCCGGGTAATTTGACGTGCACGGGAGTTGGTTCCGGTGCGACCTCTTGTTCTATTTCTGGTCTGACGGCTGGTCTCTCCTACACCTTCTCCGTTGTGGCTATCAACCCCTTGGGTTTTGCCGTGGCCTCTTCAGTCGGTGGCGCCTTTTCCAGCGCAATCTCGAACGCAGTTGTGCCCGGTTCGTCGACGGGCGTAGTAGCAGTGTCTGGAAATGGAACGGCCGTCGTATCGTGGACTGCGCCAGTTGGTTACACCGGTGTGACGTATCGAGTCAGTTCAACGCCCGGCAACCTGACTTGCACCACGTCGGCGCTGACCTGCACCGTAGTTGGTTTGAGCAACGGTACGGCGTACAGCTTTGTTGTGACGACCTTGGTCGGGACCACGTCAAATGGCGTGTCGCAGGCGACACTCTCTGTAATACCAGCTACTGGCCCGACAGCACCTAGCGGCGTCACGGCAGTGCTGAGCAATGTGTCGGCACTGATCTCCTTTACGGGTTCAGTGTCAAATGGCGGAAGCCCGATTGTGCAGTATCTCGTAACTTCCAGTCCAGGTGGCCTGACCTGTACGACGATGCCACAGACGGGTTCGACGAGCCTGAGTTGCTCGATTGGAAATCTAGTCAAGGGCACGTCGTACACCTTCAGCGTCGTGGCCCAGAATCTTGTCGGTGGTGCGGTTCTGTCGAGTACCGCAGCGGTCTCTTCTGCGGTGACCCCTCAGCCCATCCCTGACACACCTTCGAACGTCGTTGCGACACCCGGTGATGGCCTGGTAGTCGTGACGTGGAATGTGCCCAACGCTTACGGTCAGGTCATTACTGGCTATACCGTGAGCGTCTCGCCCGGTACGGGTGGCTGTACGACGACGTCCAACAGCTGCGTCATCAATGGGCTCACCGATGGAACCGTCTACTCGTTCTCCGTAACAGCGAGCGACTCATTTGGCACCAGTAATGCTGGATTCTCAACTCCGACCGCACCCGTGAACCCCTTCGCAGCATCGTCGGTGGTCGCCTCGATAGCGGCTACCACGTCACGCAACGCCTTGGTCGTGTCGTGGACGGCGTCGGCTCTGAGTACAGCGGGCTACACGGTTGTCGCGGTTCCGAATTCGGGGGCCAGTTTGACCTGTTCGACCACCGCCTTGACCTGTGTCTTGACTGGTGCGGCCTTCGGTAAGAACTACGTCATCACCGTCAGCGCTGTTACCGCCACGACGCCCGTAGTGCTGGCTTCGACGACGATTGCGTCGGCGTCCAGCGACGGTGTCGTGACGACCGGACAAGCCGTAGTGGCGTGGTCGACGCCGCCATCACCTAATGATGGAACATCGATTACCGGTTATACCGTAACCTCAGTTCCGGCTTTGCCGACCCCAGCGGCGTGCACCAACGTGGTGGCCCTGAGATGCATCTTTACGGGCCTTAATAACGGTACGGCGTACTCCTTCGTGGTGACGGCGACCTACGGATCAGGACGTACGGCGGTTTCTACGCCATCCACGCAGTTCCAACTTCCGACAGCCCCCGACGCTCCTTCTGTTGTTTCGTTGGCTCCAGACAATGGGTCGGTGAACGTTGGCTGGTCGTCACCCAACAACCGGGGGAGCAACATTTCCTCCTATGTGGTGACCTCGTCGCCCGGTAACTTTACCTGTACCGTCTTCACGTCAGTGTCCGGTTTGACGAACTGCACTGTTCTTGGCCTATCGAATAATCAGCGTTACACCTTTAGCGTGGTTGCGACTAACGGCATCGGCACATCGTCGAGCTCAGCGGCATCGGCGACTGCCACACCAGGTTCCGTTACGAGTGTCACGGCGACCGTGGGCTTTGGCCGTTCGACCATCGCTTGGGTCGCTTCGACTCAGTCTTTGGCCGTTAGTGGTTACCTCGTAACTTCGAGCCCCGGTGGCTACACGTGTACAGCGCCTAGCTCGGCTAGTGCTTGTACCATCACCGGACTCACCAATGGCGTGGTCTACACGTTTGTTGTGACGACATCGTTTGCCACGGGCGTGAGTGCGTCCTCTCTGAGTAGCGACCCGACCACGCCGGGTTACACCGTGCCCGATGCGCCGACGAATGTCACCGTGACCGCTGGTAGCGGAGTCGCGAATGTTTCGTGGTCTGCTCCCCTCAACACCGGTGGAACGGCTGTATCCAGTTACATCGTGACGGCTTCAGACACGACTTTGGCCCCGTGCATCGTTGACGGCGCTACCCTCGCCTGCCAGTTCATTGGTCTCACAAATGGCCAGTCCTACACCTTTACCGTGTCGGCCGCGAACGATACCGGTATGGGCGTTCCCTCAACCTCGTCACAGGCTGTGAGACCAGTAGGGGCACCTTCTGCACCCACTCTGGTGACAACTACTGTGGTGGGTACGTCGCTCCTCGTGTCGTGGACAGCCTCGCTCGCACAAGGTTCACCCGTTTCCGCCTATAACGTGACCGCAGTTCCTGACTCCGGCGCGACCTTGACCTGTACGTCGGTAACGACCTCATGCACGCTAGGTGCGCCGCAGATCGGCGTGAAGTATTCGATTACGGTGACCGCGACCAACTCCTTGGGCACCTCAGCTGCTTCGACACTAGTGATCGGCGTGGTGGCCATCGCTCCCTCGGCGCCACTCAACGTGATTGGCCTCGCTGGTAACGGCATTGCAATTGTGACGTGGACGGCTCCCGCTACCAAGGGTGGTGCCGTATTGACCACTTACACCGCAACTGCCTACTCGTCAAGCAATACCGTCGTGGGTACTTGTACGGCTACCTCTATGGACGGGATTGCCGATGCTGCTACTTCCTGCTTGATTTCAGCTCTCAGTAATGGCGCGGCGTATCGCTTCAGCGTGGTTGCCACGAATTCAGTCGGTTCCAGCCCCGTGTCGGCAATATCCGTCGCCGTGGTGCCGCTCGCCATCTACCAGTCCCCCGGAACAATTCAGTTGAACAGCGTTTTGATCAGTAATATCGCGTCTACGTCGTTGGCCGGCATCTCTGGAACGGGCGCTATCGCAATCGGGTCAACTCTGATCCCCGTGACCATTACCTACAGTTCGGCTTCGTCATGGAGCTACTCGGCGTCTGGCACGGCGTCGTTGTTCGGCATCTCGAGCAATGCGTTTAACACCTCCGGCACCGTCGTTGCATCCTCAGCCAGCAGTGCCTCTGGTTCGATACAGATCACGCTTGCGAACCCAGCGGTGGCCAACGGTGTAACGATCAGCTCCATGGCCTTGACCTTCTCTGCTACGGGTGTACTAGCTGGTTCGGGTACTTTGACCATTGGCTCGTCAGTGGTGAACGCCAGTTTGAATTTCTACGCCGGTTCGGGAAGCTGGCAGATTGACCTCGTCGGATCGCCATCTATAACGCTGGCGTCCGGCCTCGTTCTTTCTTCAGTGTCAGGTTCGCTGATTTCCGGCCAGACTCTAAATCTCTCGGGAGTGGTTTCCGTAGGTGGGATAACACTCACCGGCACCTTGCTCTACACGTCGAGTAGCAACTGGAGTCTTTCCCCCACGGGCTTCACTACCATTTCTCTCTTCGCGCCAGCTCTCACTTCGCAGTTCCTCAGCGGATCGATTACCAATGCCAATGGGGTCGTGTCGGGTGGCTGGGCCGCGACCTTCGGCACGGTGGTTCTCGCCGGTCAGACCGTGAACAATTTGGTCATCAATCTGCTGGCTGGTGGCGCAATGTCGGCGTCGGGTTCGATTTCAGTGGGGAGTGGCAGCAATACTTCGTTCAACCTATCGACATTCGCCTATCTCTCGGCATCCTCATGGACAATCGGTGCTACGGCCGAAAGATTGAACTTCGACGGTGTCACTCTGTCCAACGCGACGGCCAGCCTGACCAATGCACCTTCGCCGTCGTTTGTGGTGAATGGGTCGCTCACGCTGACCACTGGTGTCGTGGTGCCGGTTACGACGTCAGTGACGGGAGTCGACAACTGGACGATGAGCATCGTGTCGGGAACCCGGGTGTCACTCTTTGCTCCTGCGACGTCGAATCCGGCCAGCGGCACCATCTCGGCAGTAAATGGTTTCGTGAGCGGTCAGTTCTCCTTCGGTGACTTCGGGCAGCAGATTTTGAGTCCTTCGCTCACCGTGTCGGAAATGCTTGTCACATGGGACCCACTTCTGGGACTCGTTGGAACGGGCAATGGTGTTCTCGTGGGCTTTACGAGTGCAAGCACATGGACTACTAGTACTCCGGGTGCCGGAATCACTCTCTCGGGAACGATCACCCTCGGCGGTTTGAATTTCTCCAACCTGGTTGCTGGACTCTTCCCGGGTTCCTTCACGGCACAGGTCTCAATCGCCGGCGTTAACTTCGGCGCTTCGATTCGTTACGTCAACCAGAACAACTGGACCTTTACGATTACGGGATCCGGATCAATTTTCGGGTCAAGCTTCACTGCTTCAGGTACCGTGAGTACGAGCAGTGGCGCAGCGTCTGGTTCCCTGTCGCTCAGTGCGTCGAGTGTTTCACTTGGTGGCTTGACGATTAGCTCACCATCTCTGACGGTATCCCCGCTCGGCGCCGTGAGTTTCTCGGGCTCCACCTCGCTCTTTTCGGCTAGTGTCGCCGTGACGGGATCCTTCGTCGTCTCGAGCGACGGAATAACTGGCGCGTGGAACCTCGCGCTATCGACCACCGGCAACTTGAATCTCGCTAGTGGCGTGAGTCTTTCTGGCGTCGAGGGAACATTGTCGACAAACTCGACACCCGCTGTAACGCTCCAAGGGAAACTCACCATCTTCGGTACTTCGCTCGCTATGTCGGTGGTGTACACCTCATCGAGCAACTGGTCGTTGACGGCGTCGGCCGCAGCGGGAACGGCCTACAACTTCTTCGGTGGAGCAGTGAGCATTGTTACGCCGCAGAGTGGACCTAGCCAGATCTCGGGGACGTTGACATACTCTTCAGGCCTGTCGGGAAGTTTGCAGTTCAACCTCGGTGCGACCACTCTCTACGGTGTCGGATTTGACGCACTCACACTGTCGCTGACCTACGTAGGTTCAGCCCTAGTTTTGTCTGGATCGGGCACCACATCAGCATCGGCCACGCCGAGTAGCGCATCGGCGACGATTCACTACGCCACCGCAACTACAGCTACCGCGGCCTTCGTTGGGACGTCGGGCAGTACGGTCGTCACGTTGTCGCCGGTGTCGAGTGCGTTGACGAGTTCGCTGGTAGTGGGCGAACCCGTGACGGGGGCCGGAATCCCATTCGGAACGACCATCGTTTCGATTGCGGGTGGAACAATTACCCTGTCCAACGCTCTGACCGCATCCACCACGGCTGCCGTGACCTTGAGCCTGGGCTACAGCAGCGGTTCACCTACCGTCACCGTCAGCTCGCTGAGTGGTATCTCCGTTGGTACCGCGGTCGTTAGTGGCTCGGACTTGCCGGCTGGCACCTACGTCAAGTCACTGGCTGGCACCGCAGGCGATTACACCGTCACGCTGTCCCAAGCCTTTACTGCTTCGGGCAGCACTCAGAGCGTGTCCTTCTTCCCCTCGGGTCTCGCGTCCTTCGTGGCGTGGGAGATCTATGGCACAGCCTCCGGTAGCACACTCGATATCACACCGGTTTCGGCCTCATTTTCGCTTCCTAGTTCACTGACCCTCATGCCGGGGGTAACCCTCTCGAACATCACGGCCACTGCGGGTCTCACAAATACGGGCAGTGGAACTTTGACCGTTGGTGGTAGTTCGTTTGCTGCCTCAATTACTTACTCGGATCCCAACGACTGGTCCCTGAGCGTCACTAGTAGCCCCGTCTTCTTCGGTGCAAATTTTGCTGCCACCGGTACAATTTCGGATCTGGCGGGGACAATTTCTGGGTCGCTCACCCTGTCGGCAGCGAATGTGACCTTGGGGGCCACCACCGTTACCAGTGCGACGATCTCAATTTCGGCGAGCGGAGCCGTGAGCTTCGGAGGATCAATGAGCTTCGGCTCAGCCTCGCTGGTGGTCGCGGGAACCTACTCCGGTTCGTGGACCATTACCTTGAGTTCGCCCACCACGCTCACCCCCTTCAGCGGCCTGAGCATCAGCAACATCACGGGAACCCTTTCCACCTCGAGTTCGTCAATCACAATCTCGGCACTACTCGCCCTGGGTACTGCGGGTACCATCTCGGTCTCAATAAGTGGCTCGTCGAACCTCAACTTCACGATTGCCATTGTGGGTACCGGAACCTTCACCCTGTTCGCTAACACCTCGCTGGCAACAACAATGCCATTGAGTGCGCTGACCAGTACCTTGTCGGGTTCTATCGGCTCGAACCCGTCCATACCGAACCTTTCCGGTTCATTGACCATCACAATGCCTGCGTCGACCTCAATCCCACTCGGGGCGGGCGTGTCGATTAGCGCAGCGACCTTCACCTTCAACACGCAGATGAAGTTGAGTGGCTCGGTGACCGTCAACTTTGGTTCATCGGTTGGTTCGCTGACGGGTACGTTCGCCTACAACTCGGCAACGGACTACTCAATGAGCTTGGTCTCGGGACCCTTGACCCTGCCGGGTGGTTTCAAGCTGACCGCGAGCGGCGCATACTCGTCGACCTCGGGTGTGACGACCTTGACTGGCACCTTGTCGGTCGCGGGAGCCACGGTGACGACTTCGGTGAGCTACAAGGATTCTCAGAACTGGACGATCACCGGATCTGGTTCCGTAACTCTGCTGAGCACCCTGTTCAGTGTGAGTGGGAATCTCACGAACGCGTCGGGTCGAACCACGGGCTCCCTGAATTTTGCCACCACCGGAACGAGCACGATTTCCGGCGTCTCGATGACCGCGCTCAGTGCCAGCCTTTCTCCCACCGGGGCCTTCAACGGTACGGCGTCAATCAGCATCGGTTCTTCCGCCACGGTCTCGCTCACCGTCGTCTATACCCCCGGCAGCGGTTCGAACGCCGGTATGTGGCTTTTGACGGTGGCAGCCAACTCCGTCGTCCTCGTGCCTAACGTTATGACCCTGACGTCGCTGACAGGCGTTCTCACCTACCCGGCTCCCGCTTCCGGTGCACCGCTCGTTATCTCGGCCTCGCTGAAGGTACTGACCAGTCAAATCACTATTCAGCTGAATTTCACCTCGCTCAACTCCTGGAATTTGTCAGCGGTCGGAACAACGGGCTCAATCACTTTGTTCAATGTGCTCACCATCCCTTCCGGAAACGTCAGCGGTCAGTTCAGCTACAACGGACGACTGACGGGCTCACTGAGTTTCACAATGCCCTCGTCTCCGCTACCCACGGTGGGGCTCTTCCAAATTTCGGGCCTGGTTCTGAATATGAACGCCGATGGCACCTTCACCGGCGCAGCCACGCTGAACTTAGGTTCGGTGGGGTCGCTCAGTATCGCTGTGTCCTACGTGAGCTCGACCAACTACACCTTCACGGTGAGTAGCGGCTCACTTTCGCTGGGCGGCGGCTTTACGGTCACCAATATTGCCGGAACCGTCGCGAGCGGCGCTCCCTTGACGGCCACGGGAACGATTAATGTCGGCGGCTGTTCGCTCACTGTCGCCGTCTCCTACAGTTCGTCGACGCTGTGGTCGGTGACCGCCGCAGGTGGCTGCAGCTTCTTTGGTCTGACGACAGTCTTTACGGGTTCGGGTAGCTTGAGTAAGTCGGTGGCCGGCCTCGCGGGCTCGGTAACGTTCGCTCTCGGAACTCAAACCTTCGCGGGATTGACATTCACCGGCCTCGCCCCGAGCACAAACTTCACCGTGACCTACACCATTGGTGGGGGAGTGGTGGCCGCTGGTTCGGTTTTGATTGGTTCGGCTAACGGCTCACTGAACGCGAACTTTACGTACGTCAGTTCATCCAACTGGTCCATCAACGTGGCGACACCGGTCGGCGGATCATTGTCCGTGGGATCGGGAGTCACGATCACGGCGGTCTCGGGTAGCGCTACGTACAATGGTTCACTCAATCTGTCCTTCACTGGCACCATGGCTATCGGTGATGCTTCCATCACCCTGACGGCGGCTTACCAGAACACGCAAAACTGGAGTTTGGCGGCGACCGGAGTAATAAGCGCCTTCGGCGTCACGGCCACGGTCAGCGGTTCTATTAGTGACTCGAGCGGCACGATTAGTTCGTCTATCCAGGCGTCGTTGAGCCCGATGACACTGGCGGGTGTCACGGTGAGCAATATCACCCTGACGTGGTCCAACACCACTGGCTTGGGTGGAACGGCCACGATATCGATGGGCAGTTCGGTCACGCTGAACCTCAGCATTAGTTACCAGGACTCCAACAACTGGTCGCTCAGGGCGAACGGAGCCAACGGCCCCTTGAATATCGTGCCGGGTTTCATCACTCTTCCCGCCGCGAACTACACGGGTGCCATCACGAAGTCCAAGGGTGTCGGAACTGCACCGGCAACGTACGCCTACTCAATCGCGGTGAATATCCCCGGATCCATCACTCTGATTCCGAGCGCTACGGGTTCGGGAACGCCCATTCTTTCGGTGTCGAACGTAACCTT
>JBAXMO010000052.1:0-8882 GCA_037134255.1 Actinomycetes bacterium
GGGTCTAGCGCCCTACGGTTGGCTCTTCCAAATACGGACATCGAGTTGATCGATACCGGGTGTCCCAGTTAGAGCGGTAAAGACGGCGGAGGAGCATGTGGGATTGCCGGCGTACTGGGTGGCAATCAACGTCGTCACCCCGAGTTGACGCATCTGGTCCTGGGCCCGCCCTAGGGCTGTCAGGTTCGGTCGGTCGGGGGCGTTGGGTGCGTCGCACTGCGTGATGATGGCCTTGAGATCGTTCCACGGTGCCGACTGGGGACCCGCTGAACCGTGAGCCAGGGTGAAGTTGAAGTTAGCCACCGACTGCCACATCATGGCCAGGGGTGCCCCGTTGACGGCGAGTGGTGCCGTGATCACTACCGACTGAAGAGTTAACGCCTTTTCAGCCGGTGACGAGAACCACAGCGGGACTACTTTCTCGGCCTGCGTCATGGGCCACCGAGGCACGAGGCTGAGGCACGCGAGGGCCGCCACACATGACGCCGCAGCCAACTGCATCGTGCGACGGGGCGATGGGGCCGTGGCGGCGAAGTACGTAATCACACGATCCAGGATGATGCCAGATAGCAGGGCTAAGAAAAGCCACATGTAGAGAGTCCAGCGACTGGCAATCGAATTCTCGAGGAGTGGTAGCTGGTGCAGCTTGCTGAATGGTCCACGAATCCCGATGAAGTGACCATTGACTGTCGGTTCCGATCCAATCGCCACGCTGAGGGCCACGAAGAAACCGAGTGCGAGGATCCAAATCTCCCGACGGCGAATGACGAGCGGTAGACCGGCCAGGATGAGCACGACGAGGGGGATACCGATATAGCCCCCACTCTCAAAAGGGTCCGCGACAATGCCGTTGCCGCGGTAGAAAATGAGGGCATCGATGGAGTTCGCGACTCCTAATCCAAATTTCTGGAGCGAACCTGGGAGCAGGAAGGCCAACCCGTCGATTTTGAGGTTGGCTACGGCCTCGGCTGATCGGTAGGCGCCAGTGATATGGCTCTCGCCGTAGAGGAAGTTGTAGATGAACAGCCCGAGTGGCAGCGCGGCACACGCCAGGGCCACGCCGGTGGACTTAGCGGCGTAGATGGCGGCCGCGAGTGGTCGACGAGCCAGACGCACCAGCAGCACGAGAACTAGGGGCACCGCAATAATGCAGGCGTTCAGGAGTAGTTCCGGGGAAATCCCGACCTGGGTGACGAGACAGAGGGCCAGCAGTCCGCCACTGCGCCACGGCTTCCACTGCTGGCGCACCAGTATCTCGTTGAGGGCTAAAACCATGATGGGAAAGACAAAAATCATCGTCAAGAAGAGGTGCCCCCACAGCTGGGCGATGAGGTAGGGCGAAAAGCCGTAGAGCAGGCCGGCGACAAAACGGGCCGAGCGGCGCTGCACCCAACGTCCGGCCACCCAGTAGACGGCCAGAGCAGCCGTGAGGGGGGAGAGGATGGTCAAGATGTTGTAGGTGAAAATGGGCCCCCAGAGCCATGTCAGCGGGGCGCCGAGGACGCCGAGTACGGGCATGAATGTCACGTTGGCCAGATTGATGCCGTGGGGCAGGTTGGCGAGGTCCGTAAAGAAGGGGTTGTGGAAGTGGCGGAGTTGGTTGGCCACCACGCCGAGGAACCAGACTTCCTGACCGCCGTCGCCACCACTGCCGCTGGTGAGCACGTGCGTCGGCCCCATGATCCAGATACGCCAGTTCGGGAGTAGTGAGAGGGGTAGATAGCAGAGGACGACCCAGTGGGGGAACGGTCGTGTTCTGAGACGCTGTAAAGATCGCCCCAACCGGCTAAGAGGTCGGTCGCTCACGAGAGCAATCTACTCCCATCGCCTGATTTTTAAAGGTCGCTCCCAGTTTGTGGCTCGGTGCTGCGAGTAGCGTTAATCGCGTGAGATTCTCCGCTACCACCATCCGATCGTGGGCCGCGGGAGGTCCCACGAAGTCGCAGTCGCTCAATCAGAGTTTTGACACCAAGCGCAACGCCTTGACCCTCGCCCGATTCGTATTCGCCTCACTGGTTGTCGTGAGTCATAGCTTCCCCCTCGGTGGCTACCACCTGAATTCCGACCCCTGGCACACCTGGAGCAAGAGTCAAGACGACCTCGGCACCATTGCGGTCTGCGCCTTCTTTCTCATTTCGGGCTTTCTCGTGGCGAGAAGCTACGACTCGGTCAAGAGCCCTGCGGAGTTTCTTTTCCGACGCGGAATCCGCATCCTGCCGGCCTACTGGCTCGCCCTCGCCGTCGGCGCCTTGGTGCTGGCACCCATTGCCTGGTATCACGAACACCACACGTTGCGGGGCTACTTCGTCGCCTCGGTCGTTGGTCCCTGGCACTACCTCTACTCCAACTTCTTTATCCAGATCCACCAGTGGAATATCAACGGACTATTCGCCAATACCCCCTTTGGTCATCACCCGGTGCCGGCTATCAATGGATCGCTGTGGACCTTGATCTTCGAGGTGAAGTGCTACCTCGTGCTGGCGCTCTTGGGCGGGCTCGGCCTCCTGCGCTTCCGCAAGCTCGTCGTTGGTATTGCCCTCTTCTTCTTTGTCATGATGGTGATTCACTTCGTTAATCCCACGTTGACTATCAACATCATCCCTTTCTTCTTCCCGATGGCAGTGAGCGCATTCCCCTTCTTCTTCTTTGTCGGTGTGCTCTTTCACCTCTACGGGGATGAGATCCCAATGGATCGCCGCCTCGGCGTGGCCGCGTGGATTGTGGTCGCCTACACAATGTTCTTTGGTGGCTGGGTCGTTTTGGGCCGCCTGGTCTTTTGTTACGCGCTGATCTGGACCGTGGTCACTTTTTCGGCCCAGTGGTTCGAGCGGTGGGGCGACCCGACGTACGGCACCTACGTCTTTGCCTTTCCCATCCAGATGATGCTGGCCGAGTTTGGAATCTTTCAGACGGGTTACTGGAACTCACGAATCAGTGCGCTTGGCTACATCGCCCTCAGCCTGGTGCTCTCGGCCGCCATGGGTTACGCCAGCTGGCACCTGTTGGAAAAGCACGCCCTGCGGTTAAAGAAGCGTTGGCCGCAGCGCACGGCGTAATCCGTAGCGTGGCCCGGGCCAAGCGTTAGCGTTACCCCGTGCCAATCGAGCCCGGAAAACATCTGATTTTGCACGTCGGTACGCATAAGACGGGCACGACATCGGTCCAGACCATGATGGGGGCCCACCGCGAGTTCTTTGAGACCCAGGGTGTCCTCTTTCCATTCGCCGGTCACGTTCGAAACGGTGGTCACCACAACATTGCCTGGGAGCTCAATGGTGACGCCGGGTACGACCCCGCCCAGGGTTCGCTCGCCGATCTGACCGCCGAGCTCGGTGCGACCCCGCTTGCATCAGTGCTGTTGAGCTCGGAAGACTTTGAGTTTTGGCATCTCCGACCCGACCTCCTAGAGCAGATCAAAGACGTGGCCGAGAAGGCCGGCTTTTCCGTGGAGGTTCTGCTCGTGCTCCGTCCCGTGACCGAGTACGTCGAGAGCCTCTACAAGGAACTACTCAAGCACGGTCTTGCCGTTTCGCGGACGGCCTTCGTGAAGACCATCGCCGCGACCGGGGCCTATCCCTTCAAGGAGCGGACCTATCGATTCGACTACGCCGAGATGGTCTCGGGCTTTCAGGCGACCTTTGGCACTGAGCACGTCTACGTGCTGGAGTACGAAGCGGCCGACTCGAATACGCCCTTCTTCGCCGCCTGCGGCAAGCTCTTCGGCGCGCCAGTTCACCACATCGCCGTGTGGGGTCGCCAGAACCCGCGGCGCCCGCCACTGAGGTATCGACTGAAGCATCCGCTGAAGGGTCATCGCCGCGGCACTTTGAGTAAGTCAGAAGCCACGCTTATTCAAAAGCGCTTCACGACGCCCATTAGTGCCCTGGTTCGGGTGCCCGCCTAGACGCGAACGCTGTAGCGGGGCCCGACGAGTTCGAGTCTCGCGGGGCAGTAGGGATCGTCGAAGCTGACGCCCAGATTCCAGTACTGAATGAAGCGGTAGTGATCATCCAGCCCATCGTTCGTTCCCCGGGTGGCCTTGCCGATGTGGATGAGTTCCACGTAGGGGGTGAAGAGGGTCTCGTAGCCGGCCAGATTGAGACGGAGACAGACGTCGATGTCGTTGTAGGTAACGGCCAAGGTTTCGTCCATGCCATTGACTACGTTCCACTTGCGACGCTCAAAGACATGACAGGCACCGGTGACGGCCGCCACGTCGCGGATCGAATTCACAAACTCATCGTCCCAGCCGTAGTTAACTCCCCGTTGAAGGTGCTGGGGGCAGGGGGCAATGGTGATGCCGTCGTGATCGGACGATCCCTCGGCGTTAACCAGACGCGGCCCCACGATGCCGACGTCAGCCAGCAAGGCGTAGCCCACAAGAGTGCTGAGCCACTCGGGATCGGTAATGATGACGTCGTTATTAAGCGTCACGATGACCTCGGCCGCACTAGCGGCCACACCCCGGTTGATGATGCGGGCGTAGTTAAACGACCCCGGGCATCTCGTTACCGCTATGTCGCCACTGTTGAGATACTCGAGCGTCGCTGGTTCGCTTTAATCATTGTCGAGCACCACGATGCGGTAGTTCGCATACGTCGTGTTGGCGCGAATGGAGTTGATGCACTGTTGGAGTAGGTCGAGGCGGTCGCGCGTCGGAATCAAGATGTCGACTGCTGGCTGCACTAGGGGCAGGGCGACGCGCCACTGGGCCCGACGCTGCGTGTCGGGCGAGACCGTGGCGGTGATGCCTCGACGCACCAAGGCCCGTTCGAGAGCGCCGAGTTCGACCGGGGCTGGTGGTTGCGACCAGGAGAGCACCGCGTTAGAACGTGCGAACCTCGCGCCACTCTCCACTAGGCGCATCAGGAGATCGGGCAGAGCCGCTGACCCAAGGGTGCGGTCAAGGCCGCCAGCGTTGAGCCACACCTCGCGGCGAATAATCACCGAGCGACCGAGTTGGTTGTAGCTGAGCAACGTGTGGATGCCGGGTGCACTCGGTGTGAGGTTTTCGTACCCGGGCGCTACTTCATCGCAGTAGACGACGTCGGCGTTTGGCGGCGCACTGCCGACGAGTTCGCCCAGACCGTTAGTCGTGGCGGCAACGTCGTGTTGGTTCAAGGGGAAGATCCACGTGCCATCGCTGGCTGTCCCCACCAGTTCGTTGGCCACCTCGACACTCGAGGCCGTGTCCCCGAGGGGAAGCCGGAGAGCGCCGCCGAGTTGTGGTGGCAGTTCTGGTGACCACGTCTCGTTCAGACGGTTCGGCCAGGTCGTGGCGAGAGGGGGCTTGGATGGACCGAGAATTCTTCGGGCCCCGCGATAGCGAAGCGATCCGGGTGGGGCTAGACGGAGAGCGAACGCCGGACGCCCCAGACTCTCTTGAATCCGCGCTTGGTGGGCCGACCAGAACTTCTGCGCTAACTCGACCGACAACGTATCGGGATCGCCCGGGTTGTGACGAGTGGCCCTAATCACGACGGTGACTCCGTGCTCCCCGTGGGCATAACTTGGGAGCATTCCATAGCGGAACTTTAGTAGCGGGTGTCGAGCACGTCCTTGACGGCTCTCGCCTACATTAAGTTCTGGCATTATCAAGTGGGATTGACCCAGAGGAGACGGATTATGGCTTGGGACTTTGAAACTGCCCCTGAATTTGAAGCACAACTGGTGTGGATGCGCTCATTCGTAAAGGAAGAGATCTTCCCGCTCGAAACGCTCCGTCTGCCCTACGACGATGTCGTCAAGTTCATCAAGCCCCTCCAAGAGCAGGTCAAGGCTCGCGGTCTCTGGGCCGCCCACCTACCGGCCGAACTCGGCGGTATGGGTTTTGGACAAGTTCGCCTCGGACTGATGCACGAAATCCTGGGCCAGTCGCCCTACGCCCCACTCGTCTTTGGTAACAATGCCCCCGACAGCGGTAACGCCGAACTGTTGGCCGCCGGTATGGAGATGACCGGTCGCGAAGATATTCGTGAGCGTTGGATGCAGCCCCTCCTCGACGGCAAGATCCGTTCGGGCTTTTCAATGACCGAGCCCCACACGGCCGGTAGTGACCCCCGTCTGCTCCAGACCTTGGCCGTGCGTGACGGTGACGAGTGGGTCATCAACGGTCGCAAGTGGTACACGACTAACGGTTCGGTCGCGAACATTCTCATCGTGATGGCCGTCACCAACCCTGACGTTCACCCCTACCAGGGCTCGTCGATGTTCGTGGTGCCCGTCACCACGCCGGGCGTCAAGATTCTCCGGGACGTGGGTGCGATGGACGACCCGCAGGTCGAGTACGGCCGCTTTGGTAACCACGCCGAAATCCTCTACGAGGACGTTCGTATTCCGGCCGACCACTTGATTGGTCACGAGGGTTCTGGCTTCCAGCTGGCCCAAGCTCGTTTGGGGCCAGGCCGTATCCACCACTGCATGCGCTGGTTGGGTCAGAGTCAGCGGGCCTTCGACATGATGTGCGAACGGGCTCTCAGTCGCTACACCCACGGTTCACTCCTCAGTGAGAAGCAGACCATCCAAAACTGGATTGCTGATTCGATGGCCGAGATGCACGCCGCTCGTTTGATGACGTTGCACGCCGCGTGGAAGATGGACCAGGTTGGGGCCTCGGCCTCCCGGGTGGAGATCGCGATGATCAAGTACTACGGCGCCACCGTATTGCACAACGTGATTGACCGCGCCCTACAGACCTACGGTTCGCTCGGTTACTCTTCGGACATGCCGCTCGAGGCCATGTACCGCGCGGCCCGCGCCGCACGAATTTATGACGGTCCGGATGAAGTGCACCGCCAGACGGTGGCGCGCCACGCTCTGAAGAACTACGCCCCGAGCGAGATTCCGAGCGATCACATTCCGACCCGTCAAGCGGCGGCCCGAGACAAGTTTGCTGAAATGCTGGAGCTCTTCGAAATACAGCAGGCCTAGACGTACGGGGTTGGTGACTCGACTTAACGTCGAGGAGCCAACCCCTCGATGGCATCCTTCATGTCGACGCCGAAGGGAATAATGGCCAGCGACGGGATCTGGACGCCGCCATCAATGTAGGCCTGGATGTGGTCGCGACATTGGTCGTAACTGCCGTGAATAATCAGTTCGTCAACGACCGAGTCGGGAATGACTTCGTTGGCCTTCTTGCGATCACCCGCGGCCCAGGCGTCCCACATGGGCTGCAGGGCCTCGCCGCGACCGAGCCACTTTTGGAACTCGGCGTAGGCGTTCACCGTGAGATACGAGCTAATCATTCGTCGTGCGATAAAGCGGGCCGCGTCGGCGTCTTCAGTTGGAACAACAAAGAGCCGGGCCGCAATCGTCTTACCCTCGCCAACTTCGGCGGCGCACTGGGCGACGTCCTTGGCCCCGAGCCAGTTCAGAATCGCACCGTCGGCTTCGCGTCCCGCGAGACGGAGCATCCCGGGACGCAACGCCCCGAGCAGAATCGGCGGTTTAACGGCCACTGGGCGGGAGAGCTTGAAGCCGTGGACCTCAAAGGTCGGAAAGACTTCGTCAATCTTTTCGCCGGCCAGGGCGCTGTTGACGAAACGCAAGACGTCACGGACGCGGGCGTAGGGCTGGTCGTAGGTGATGCCGTTCCACTTTTCAACGACGGGCTTACTCGAGGCCCCCATGCCCATCGTGAAGCGACCGGGTGCGGCCTCGGCCATGCTCGCGATGCTCATGGCCATCAGGCCGGCTCCACGGGTGTAGACGGGTGTCACGGCGACGCCGAGCTGTAGGCGTGGCTCCCAGGCGGCCGCGAGGGCGAGGGGAGTGAAGCCGTCGGTGCCGTCGACTTCAGCCGACCAGACGTCGGTGTAACCGAGGTCGGCGATGCGGTGAAACCACTCCTTGTGCTCCGAGAGGGGCACGCCGTCGAGGGGAATTGTCAGTCCGTAGCGAAAAGTCATAGGAGCAGTATTCCAGAGTCACGGGTGCTGCCGAGAGGATTAGGCGAGGTAGTCCTCACCACGACTTTTGGGCGGGGTGATACCTCGGCGACGCAGCCCGGCCTCAATCTCCTGGTTAAGCAGTTCGAGAACCTGGACCCGGGCGTAGCGCTTGGAGTTGGCCAAAATAACGTGCCACGGCGCGGTCGGGGTGTCCGTGGCGGCCAACATCTCGTTGGCCGCATCGATGTACTGATCACGCTTCTTGCGATTGTGCCAGTCGGCTTCGGTTAGCTTCCACTGCTTGAGGGGACTATCTCGGCGCTCTTCAAAACGTTGGAGCTGCTCGTCGTCAGAGATGTGCATCCAGAACTTCACGATGATGGTTGGGCTCTCGGCGAGGGCCGCTTCGAACTCGGTGATCTCTCGCAGACTGCGGGCCACGGTGTCGGTGTCGATCAGTTTGTCTACGCGCTCCACGAGAACGCGTCCGTACCACGAGCGGTCAAAGACCGTCATGGCGCCGTGAGCCGGCAGGTGGGACTGGAAACGCCAGAGGAAGTGGTGGGCCAGCTCCTCTGGCGTCGGGGGGCCGATTGGCACGACGGCCACGTGGCGAGGGTCGAGGGCGTTGGCGAGACGGCGAATCGCCCCACCCTTGCCGGCCGCGTCGAAGCCCTCGAAGACCACGATGATGCCGGGGCCGACTTCACTGTTGGGCAACACGCCAGCCGTAAAGAGTCGTAGGTGAGCTAGACGATGCTGAGCCGCCTCGAGACGCAGCTCGGCGACTTCCTCGCCGAGCGCGGGGTACTCGTCAATCGTGCGTAGATCCATGTGCATGTTCTACCGCCCTTACCCGGTCGGTGACTGGTAGGTGATTAGAGCGACCTGAGGAATTCGGCCGCGGTGGCAATGGCCCGTTCCGCACCAGGCAGAACGGCCGGCAGACTGAAGAAGCCGTGCATCTGATCTGCGTGGTGATCGACGGTG
>JBAXMO010000053.1:0-8794 GCA_037134255.1 Actinomycetes bacterium
CTCGAAAACCTGAGGTGAGATAGAGATTGGCCTCACTACCTCGAACTACGGCCCGACTGATGGCCACCTTTGGCGCAAGGGCCGTCGACAGTCCATGGGGCACGTGCTGAGCCAAACGTGAGACCAGTGCCGAAATGGTCAGTGGGACCGTCATCCGCACCGACCGACTAACGAGTTGACCTTGCCTATCGAAGAACCAGAGCGAGACCGTGGACGACTGTTTAGTTCCGGCACCGTTGAGGAGACCCGAGGGAACTTCACCCGAGTTAACGGTCTGGGGCGAAGAGTCCGTCGGCACCAGTGTGCAGGCGCTGAGAAGCAGTGTGGCGAGAAGTCCGAAAGCGGGAGTGCGGAAACGTCTCATTCCATCTCTCCGTCCACTGTCGGCAGCCACACAGTCACCCGACAGCCTCCGAGAGGCGACTCGGTGACATTGACTCGACCTGCGAAACGTTTTACGTGCTCAGCCACGAGGGCGAGGCCCAAGCCTGTGCCGTGGGCGTCACCTCTACGTGAGGCTACGCCTCCACGGTAGAAACGTTCAAAGACACGCTCTCGTTCGTCTGGGGCGATGCCCGCTCCGTTGTCATCGATGTTCACTGCCACGCCATCGATACTTGGTAGCAGTGTCACGGTTACCTGATCGCCGCCGTAGCAATAGGCATTTTCGAGCAGGTTGGTGATGACTCGCTCGAAGCGCCGACGATCGACTGAGACGTAGATCTCGTTCGTGAGTTCGGAGCGCAGGTCGGTGACTGGCAGTTGGTGCCGACGAGTCGCCGACAAGATGCACTGAGTCACCAGTTCGTTGAGCGGCAATACTTCTTGAACCAGCGTGTCAGTCCCGGCGTCGGCCTTGGCGATATCGAGTAAATCTTCGACCAGGGATTGAAAGGTGGCTACATCAGTTGTGAGTAGCGAAAGGGCCTCACGAGCGTCGGGGTGAAGTTCGGACTCGTGGAGTCGAAGAACTTCGGCCGACATGGCCAAGGTTGTCAGTGGCGAACGCAGTTCATGGCTCACGTCGCTGGCGAAGCGCGCATCTCGATCGAGGCGCCGCACGAGCTGTTCAACCATTTCGTTAAAGGCAGCCGAGAGCGTGGCCACTTCGCTGTGGGGCGCATCGCTGGGTAGGCGTACGGCCAAGTCACCTTCGGCCACCAGTCTGGCCGCCTGGGCGGTGTCGGCCAGGGGGGCCAGCGCACGACGAGTCGTCCGGCGTCCGGCGTAGGCCCCCAGACCACTGGTAAAGAGAGTCCCGACCGCCAAGATGCCGAGAAGCCGATTAAGTGTGCCGTTGAGATCGCCGAGCTCTCGACGTTGGAAGTAGGTCGCGCGAACGGCCGGTAGAGGCACCGCAATAATCAAGATCGGCACGTTGTGCTCAATAATTACTTGGCGAATGACTGCAGTCCCAGCCATGCGAAATACGGCGGGAATAGTTTCAGGATCAGCCACGGTGGTGCCCTCAATCCAGGTCGACCCCAAACGGACCAGGGAAGAACTAGTAGTGGCCGCGTCCAATGAAGTGAGCAGGGAGGGGAGAGAGGCTGGTTCTTGCACCACGGCGCTGCGCACGAGGGCGGCGTTGACGTAGGCCTGCTCCAGGTCGCTGGCCTGTCGAGAAACAACGATGACGTGGCGGACACCGAAGTACGTGAGGCCCGCGAAGATGGTGCTCAGCACGGCCGCACCCACGGCGAAGGTCAACGTCAGACGGCCGCGCAGTGAGCGATTAGCCACTAGAGGACCAACTTGTAACCCTGGCCACGCACCGTGAGTATGAAGGTGGGTGTTGCCGAGTCGGGCTCAACCTTGGCGCGGAGTCGACGCATATGGACATCCACGAGGCGACCATCGCCGAAGTAGTCATAACCCCAAACGTGCTCGAGCAGGTGTTCGCGTGATAACACTCGACCGTTGGCGCCGGCCAGCTCGGTGAGCAGTTTGAACTCGGTGGCCGTCAGGTGAATCTCGGTACCGTCAACTCGCAGCACGGTTCCTTCTTCGGGGGTAATGCGTAGTTCGCCCATGGTGAATGCGGCCCGACCCGTGGGACGGCGGCGGAGGTGGGCGCGAACGCGTGCGAGCAGCTCGCGCGGCACGAAAGGCTTCTTGACATAGTCGTCGGCCCCCGCCTCAAGGCCCTCGACAACATCGGCGGTGTCGTCGCGAGCGGAAACAATGATGACGGGAATGTCAGAAGTGGCCCGAATGTGACGGCAGGCCACGAAACCGTTGACCCCGGGCAGCATCAAGTCGATGATGGCAATTGCGGGGGTCTGGCGGTCGAACATCGCCATGCCGTCTTCGGCGCTGGCGGCAGCATCAACAATGAACTCCTCGCCTTCGAACATCAGGCGCAGCGCGGTACGGATGCGATCATCGTCTTCGATAATGAGAATCCGTGCCATGGTGCCAAATCCTACGGCCTGGCGAGAAGTGAGGGGATGGTCTCGTTAGCCTTGACTCGTGTCTAGAAACGTGGTCGAACTACCAGCGCCGTGGCGTGTTGAGGGTTTTGCGATTCGCCTGCACGCGGCCAATCGATCGCCCGAGACGGTGCGGGCCTACCTCGGTGACCTCGAACTGTTTGTCTCGTGGTCGTTAGAGCAGGGCTACGAAAGTCCGAGTCGCATTACTCGCAAGGAACTCCGGGACTACGTCGGCTACTTGACCCGACGCGGCGACCAGCGAACCTCAACGGCCCGACGGGTGGCGACTATTCGGAACTATTTCGCCTGGCTCGTCCACGAAAACATTCTCGAGACGAGTCCGGCCACCGGGCTCAAGACGCCCAAGCCCCCCAAGAAGTTGCCGGAACTGGTGGTACGCGAACAGCTCGACGAACTCCTCGATGCCGATTGGGGCGATGACGGGAGGGCGATTCGGGATCGAGCGATTTGCGAGATTCTCTACGGAGCCGGCCTCCGCGTGAGCGAACTCTGTGGGCTCGACCTCGACAGTATCGATGAACCCTCCGGTCTCATCCGAGTAACTGGAAAGGGCAACAAGGAGCGAGTCGTTCCCCTGCACGCCACGGCTTTCGCCTCCCTCGATGTCTGGCGTCAAGAGGGCCGGGCCGCCATGATGGAGAGCTTTTCACCGGGCGCCGCCCTGTTCTTCAACGCGAGAGGCAAACGCCTGACACCCCGTGACGTACGCCGGATTCTGGACACCCGGATTGGCCGGGGTCATATTCACCCCCACGCCCTGCGCCACACCTACGCCACGCATCTCCTCGAGGGTGGGGCCGATCTGCGGGTCGTCCAGGAGCTCCTGGGCCACGAAAGTCTTACGACCACACAGATTTATACCCACGTGTCGAAGTCTCGCCTCCAAAACGTGCATCGGACCACCCACCCTCGGGGATAGGGGTCGTGTCCGACTATCATGAGAAGGCCTTCCACAAGGGAAGGTACTGAGTCTCACCCGACTTTTCGTACGGTCGTCACGCGAGTGACGTTCGGTCGGGGTGGATCAACCGAACGAAAGGAATCACCGTGGCACTTGTCACTTTGAAGGAATTGCTGGATGCCGGAGTTCACTTCGGCCACCAGACCCGTCGTTGGAACCCGAAGATGCGTCGTTTCATCTTGGGTGAGCGCAACGGCATCTATCTGATCGACCTCCGTAAGACCCTCGCGGGTATCGAGGAGAGCTACACGTTCCTCCGTGACCTTTCCGCTAAGGGCGGCATTGTCTTGTTCGTGGGCACCAAGAAGCAGACCCAGGGTCCCATCGCCGACTACGCGACGGCCTGTGGCATGCCATATGTAAACCAGCGTTGGCTCGGTGGCATGCTCACCAACTTCACCACTGTTGTGGGCCGTGTAAAGCGCATGGTCGAACTCCGCGCCATGAACAAGGCCGGCGACTTCGAAGGTATGCCCAAGCGCGAAGCCCTTCGTCACCGCCGTGAACTCGAGAAGCTCGAGCACAACCTCGGTGGTATTTCGAGTCTCGACCGTCAGCCCGACGCCATCTTCGTTATTGACACGAAGAAGGAGCACATTGCCGTGACCGAGGCCCGCAAGCTCGGGATTCCCGTCATTGCGGTCGTCGACACCAATTGTGACCCTGACGTCATCGACTTCGTAATCCCCGGAAATGACGATGCCATCCGCGCCGGCGCGCTCTTGTGCCGCCTAATGGCCGACGCTGTCGTTGAAGGTCGCTTCATTGCGGCCAACCGCCCCCGCGTGGCCGCTCCGGTCAACGCTTAATCCTGTCAACTTTCTAAACAAGGAGAACTACGGTGGCTATCACCGCTAAAGACGTACAAACGCTCCGTCAAGCAACGGGCGTAGGAATTCTGGACGCGAAGCGCGCCCTCGAAGAGAACAACGGTGACTTTGACGCCGCTAGCCAGTGGCTGCGCGTTCAGGGTCTCGCCTCGGCTGCCAAGCGGACCGATCGTGAAAACTCCGAAGGTGCCGTGACTGTCGTCAAGGACGGCGCCCACGCCTCCATCGTGGAGCTCAAGAGTGAGACCGACTTCGTCGCCAAGTCCGATGCCTTCGTTGCCGTTGTTGACGACATGGCTGCTCAGGTGGCCGCTAACGGTGAAGAAGCCATTGCCGGCTTTAAGGATCAGCTCGAAACCATGCTGACCACGTTGAAGGAAAACATCGAAGTGGGTCGCGTTGTGCGCCTCAGCGCCGGTGCCGACGAAGTCATCGAGACCTACCTCCACCAGCAGGCCGGTCGCGGTGTTAATGCCGTCGCCGTTGTGGTGAAGGACGGTTCGGCCGAGCTCGCTCACGACATCGCCGTGCATATCGCGTTCACTAAGCCCAGCTTCTTGCGTCGCGAGGATGTCCCCGCGGCCGAAGTTGCCGCCGAGCGGGCCACCATCGAAGAGATCTCACGGAATGAAGGCAAGCCCGATGCGGCGCTGCCCAAGATCATCGAAGGCCGCTTGAATGGTTGGTACAAGGAGCGCGTGCTCTTGGAGCAGGCCTACGTCAAGGACGAAAAGCAGACCATTACACAACTTCTTGGTAGCGCCAGCATCACGGCGTTCGCCCAGGTTGTAATCGGGGGCTAAGCAGATGCCTCGCCGGGTTGTCCTAAAGATTTCCGGCGAGGCTCTTGCTTCGTCGGCAAGCGACCAAACAATCGACGCCAAAGTTGTCGACTTTCTTGCTTCCGAAATTGCCAAGGCCACCGAATCCGGTGAGCTCGAACTAGCCCTCGTGGTTGGCGGTGGAAACATTTGGCGCGGTGCCAGCGGCGAACTAGCCGGCATGAATCGTGCCAACTCGGACATTATGGGAATGCTCGGCACCATCATTAACGCCCTTGCACTCCAAGATGCCATTGAGAACCACGGTCGTCAGGCCCGGGTTATGACGGCTATCAATATGGACCAAGTGGCCGAGCCTTATATTCGCCGCCGCGCCGTTCGCCACCTCGAAAAGGGTCGCATTGTGATCTTCGCGGCTGGTATGGGTAACCCCTATTTCACAACCGATACTCCAGCGGCCCAGCGGGCCGCCGAGATCGAAGCCGAGATCGTTCTGAAGGGGACCCACGGCGGGATAGATGGTGTTTACACCGAAGACCCGAAGAAGAACCCCAATGCCGTCAAATACGAGACAGTCAGCTTCGACGAGGCGATCCAAAAGGAACTGCGCGTCATGGATCTCACCGCCATCACGTTCTGTAAGGACAACGACCTCCCGATTCGGGTATTTGACCTGATGAAGAAGGATAATCTGCGTCGCGCCCTCGCCGGTGAAGCCGTGGGTACGCTAGTTAAGTAATGGAACACGAACTTATTGAACTCGTCCTCGCAGATACGCGTGATCGAATGGTGAAGGCCATGGATCACGTCAAGAGCGAGTTCGCCACAGTTCGGACAGGTCGGGCCAACTCGGCTCTGGTGGAGAACCTCGAAGTCGAGTACTACGGGGTGATGTCACCGCTGAAGCAGCTGGCCAACTTTTCGGTCCCCGAGCCCCGACTCCTAGTGGTCTCGCCCTTCGACAAGGGTGCAATGGCCGCCATTGAAAAAGCCATCAGTAATGCCGACCTCGGCTTGAACCCTTCGAACGATGGCATCGTTATTCGCCTTAATTTTCCCACGTTGACTGAAGAGCGCCGTAAGGACTTCGTCAAGATTGTTCGCGGGAAGGCCGAAGAAGGCAAGGTCGCTATGCGCGGTGTTCGCCGTCACGCCCGCCAGGAACTAGAGAGCCTGGAAAAAGAGAAGGAAAACGGTATTTCCACTGACGACATCGAGCGAATCGAGAAGGTTCTCGACAAGATGACGCAGGATGAAGTCGCAGCAATCGAATCACTGCTGACGCATAAGGAACAGGAACTCCTTGAAGTCTGAGGGCCCCACCAGCAACGATCTTCCAACGGGGGAGATGCCAGCCATTCGGCCGGCAGACTCTCGCGTGACGATTACCGGTGCTGAAGTGGCGGCTGAGGCGGCCGGTATTCCGGTCCCCACGCCGACCGTTGACCCTGAAACACTGCTACCCCACTGGACCGAAGAGCCCACGGGACAGATGCCGGCCGTTCTTAAGCGCGACGAGTCCGTAAGTACCGATCCACTCGATCAGATTCCCGCCCCCGTGTGGCGAGAAGACGAGACTGACTACACCGTGCACGACGAGCAGATCGGGCAAATCATCGGGAACGTTGAAAGCAGTGATCCACTTGATGTAGAGCTTGAGGATGCACCGGTCGTCGAAGCGCCCGTTGTCGAGGCCCCGCGCCCAGCACAGTCTCGCGCCGAACGGCTTCGCCAATCGGACCAGAAGCTGCTCAAGAACCGAGCGACCCGCACTGCGCCCCCCAAGGACATTCGCAAGGCGACCCTGACGGGCGTTCTCGCCGCACTGTTTGTCGTGGGTGTTTTCTTGATGGGCCCCATTCCCGTGGTGATTTTGGTCTCCGCGGTTCTGGCCGCCGCCATCGCTGAAATATTCGCAGCCTTTCGATCGGCCGGTGCCCGTCCGGCCACACTGCTCGGCGTGCTGGCAACTGTGGCGCTGGCACTCGGGGCCTACAACCGGGGCGAAGCGGCCCTCTCGCTCGTTTCCTTTCTCTTTATCTTCGCGGTCTTTGCCTGGTATCTAGCGACGCCAACCAAGTTCGACATGTTGGACGGCTTGGGTGTGACCGTTATTGGCTACATCTGGATCGCCGTCATGGGTTCATTCGCCATGCTGTTGATTTCACCCGTGAACTTCAAGGACCGCCACGGACTGGCCTTCTTGATGGGTGCCGCTATTGTCACCGTGGCCAACGACACCGGCGCACTCTTCGCAGGAAGAATTTTTGGACAGCGTAAGTTGGCCCCCACAATCTCCTCGGGCAAAACTGTTGAAGGTGCGATTGGGGGACTGCTCAGCGGACTCTTCTTTGCCGTCGTGATCGTGCCACAGATTCACCCCTGGAACGTCGGTGCGGCCGCACTACTAGGCCTCTTGGTGGGTGTGGTTGCGCCATTGGGAGATCTCTTTGAGTCACTCGTGAAGCGCACGCTCGGCCTTAAGGACATGGGCGAAGTGTTGCCTGGTCACGGTGGGGTCGTCGACCGTATCGATGGACTTCTCTTCGTTCTTCCCGTGACCTATTACCTGGTCAACATTCTCAACCTCGGCTAGTCGTGGCCGCATCAGTCCGCTCGGTCGCGTTGCTCGGAGCCACCGGCTCCATCGGCACCCAAACGCTCGATGTGCTTCGCCGTTCACCGGAGCAGTTCAAACTCGTGGCGCTGTCGGGCGGGACGCGAACGCACGATTTAGTTGCGATCGCTCGTGAATTTCACGTTCCCCTCGTTGGAGTACTGAACGAGGGTGATGCGCAATTCGTTGCCGCCGAACTTCCGGGCGTCGATGTAGTGGTGGGCGATGCGGGTCTCGACATCTTGGCGCGCAGTGCTGACGTGGTGGTTAATGCAGTGGTGGGCTTTGCCGGCCTTACCGCCACGCTCGCAGCGTTGGATGCCGGCAAGCGACTGGCGTTGGCTAATAAGGAGTCCCTAGTTGCGGCTGCTCCGTTGGTCGATCAAGTACGGGCCCACCGTGATTGTGATCTCGTCCCCATTGACTCCGAGCACTGCGCCATTCACCAGTGCCTGGTCGGAACTGATGCGACCGATGGGTATCGCTCGGTGAAGCGACTGCTCCTGACGGCGTCGGGTGGTCCGTTTCGTACGAAGAGTTTGAGCGAACTGCAGCACGTGACGAAAGCCGATGCGCTAGCACACCCCACGTGGGCCATGGGACCGAAAATTACGATCGACTCGTCAACGCTCATGAACAAGGGTCTCGAAGTACTCGAGGCCGCCGCTCTCTTTGGCATCGGCGTCGACCGCATTGACGTGGTGGTTCACCCCCAGTCCATCGTTCACTCCATGGTGGAGTACGTCGATGGTTCGACGTTGGCCCAGCTGTCGCACCCCGACATGCGTTTGCCCATTGCCTACTGCCTCGGCCTACCCGAACGTCTCGACCACGGTTGGGGTGCCATCTCCTTTACTGATGCGCTGACCTTGACTTTTGAGCCACCAAATCGCGAGGCCTTTCCGGCTTTAGATTTGGCCTACGAGGCGGGCCGTCGCGGGGGAGCGGCCCCGGCCTGGTTGAGCGCGGCTAATGAAGTGGCCGTTGAGGCCTTCCTGCAGGACCGTATTTCGTGGAATGACATCATTCCGGTGGTAGCGCGCACACTCGATGCCTTTGACGGAGCCCCGCTTACATCGGTCGAAGAACTTCGGGCACACGACGGAAATTCTCGGAGAATCGCGGCCAAGATGGTCTCTGTCCTATGA
>JBAXMO010000054.1:0-8771 GCA_037134255.1 Actinomycetes bacterium
CCAACGGGTGGAGGCCGCATTTCGCGTCTACTTCGAACTCGTTGTTCAAGAGTCCGACGCGTTCCGGGTGCTCTTTCTACAAGCCGGCTCCAACGAGCACAGCAAGCAGTTGCGAGCCGTTGAGGTGGACCTGGTCTCCTTTATCGAACCGTTGCTGGCCGACGACTTAGATGCCAACCACCGTCGGGAACTCGCCGGCGGCGTAGTTGGCATGGCGGAAGGGGCCGCGGTCGTCTGGCTCGTCCGTCAGGCCCGTCGGGGTTGGCCGCAGCCCACTCCCGACGAAGCGGGCATTCTCGCCAAGCGCATCGCCACCCTCGCCTGGGGTGGCCTTCGCGCTACTGCACAGCGTTAAAACGACGAGTCGTACTCTTCAGCCAAGAGCACCCCGAGGGCCTGCGTTAGGTCCCAGAGTTCCTGCGCTGTGGCGTCGTACACCGCCTGATCGCCACCGGCCGGATCGACTACGTCCCAAATCACATCGGGGGCCAGTTCGCTGACTGCTCCAACTCGCTCACCGAGCGGCCCGTCGAGCGGAGATGTTGCGACAAAGTGCTTCAGCTGAACAACTTTGTCGGCACCGTGCGGGTGATTTGTGCGCACGAAATGAACGTGATCGGCTTCGCTGGCAAAGACCACGTCGGCCCACCGCACATCCTCGTCAGTGATTTGCCGAGAGCGGTGCTTAGCGAACTCGTATTCACCCAGCTCTTCGAGTTGCGTGAGGGACTGAAAAGTCCGGGAGCTCATCCCCTGGTTTTCAATCGCGAACGTTCCTGCGGTACGAATCTCCCACGACCAACCTTGCGACTCGGCCAGCGTTTCTAACATGTAGCCGAGCATTACCGATCGCGCCACGTTGCCGGTGCAGAGAGTCACAATCTTCATAGTGAGGAACGCTAGTTGTTAACGGGGAAGAAACCCGTTAGGCGAAATGAATTCCTTCGAACTCACCGGCGTCTCGCCACTGTTGCATCAGATTGAAGTAGGCCACGGCGCCATCGGGGTAACCAGCGGAGTTCATGTGATCCTTGCGCTCCATCTCCTTGCCTTCATTGTTGTAGTAACCCGGCGTGCACTCGGTGTTGCCAAAGAAGGATCGACCGGCACTTTCGATTAATGCCACCCACGCGGCCTGGGCCGCGGGCTCGGCCTCAGCGGTAGCAGCGCCAGTGTCGTGAGCGTGCCGCACAATGCTGGCGATTGTGGCCCCCGCCTCCAAAAAGTTATGGGGGATGTTTGAAACCAGATTGGCTGCTTGCGCGATCCCGATAATGAACAAATTGGGAAAGCCATTCACATGGAGGCCGTGCAAGGTCTCCATGCCATCCGACCAACGCTCCGTTAAGAGTTGGTTTCGACCGCGGATCGGGAATCCCGAATTTTTAGTGTGGGCATTACCAACTTCAAATCCCGAGGCCAGCACCAAGCAGTCCAATTCGTAGTGGACACCGTTGACCCACGCACCCGTGGCGTCGATTCGCTCAACGCCTTGGCCGTCAGTATCGACGAGATGCACATTGGGGGCGTTATAGGCCTGAAGGTACTCGTCGTGAAAACAAGGTCGCTTACAGAGTTGGCGATACCAGGGCTTTAAATGTTCGGCCGTCGCGTCGTCTTGGACAATGGCGTCGACTCGGGCTCGAATCTCTTCCATCTTCTCGTCGTCACTGGCCTCGTAGGCCTCTTGCTGAATCTCGAGGCTGTACTCCCCTCGCTCCGTCACGAGGGCAACCACTCGGTCGCGGATCCGTTGGGAGATATCGGTCCAACCGTCCTTCACTAAGTCCTCGTCGGTAAATCCACCGGTCTGCAGGGTTGTGAAGTTCATAAGCCATTCACGCTGCCAACCGGAAGGCAAAGTCTTGAACCATTCGGGATCAATGGGGTGATTGTTACGAACGTCGATGGACGAAGGGGTCCGCTGGAAGACCAGGAGCTCGCCAGCGGAACGAGCGAGTGGTGGGACACACTGAATCCCGGTCGCACCCGTGCCGACGATGCCAACTTTCTTGTCACCGAGCTTGGTCATCTGGGCACCGTAGCGGTCACCACCGGTGTAGTCGTAGTTCCACCGACTGGTGTGAAACATCTCGCCCTGAAACTCTTCAAGTCCGGGAATGCCGGGAAGATGAGGCTTGGCAATCGGGCCCGTGCCGAGCGCAATGAACTTGGCGGTGAAGTTGTCCCCACGGTCGGTCAAGAAGCGCCAGCGCTTGATGTCCTCTTCCCACGTGATGGAGTTGATACCCGTGGAAAGCAGTGCGTTGTCGTAGAGCGAAAACGTCGTCGCGATTTTTTGTGCGTGGGCAAAGATCTCGTACCCCGGGACGTACTTCGCCGATGGCATCGAGCCGGTCTCTTCGAGCAGAGGTAAATAGACCATCGCCGCCGTGTCGCACATGGCACCGGGGTAGCGGTTCCAGTACCAAACGCCACCTACATCACCGGCGCGATCGACGAGACGAACATCGGTGATGCCGGCCTGCTTCAAGCGAGCACCCGTCACCAGACCGGAGAAGCCCGCGCCGACAATGGCGACTTCGACGTCATCAGTAACGGCTTCGCGCGTAACGGGCTCGGCGTAGCTGTCAGTAAAGAGTTCGGCAAACTTGCCGGTCGGCTCGATGTACTGACCGTTCCCCTCGGGACGAATGCGCTTGTCTCGTTCAGCGCGATATTTAGCTTGGAGTTCTTCACGGTTGGTCATAGCGGCGCTTTCACTGGGGAAAGAAATGAAAAGGGCCCCGCCGTAAATCGGCGGGGCCCTTTTCTAGTTGAACTACTTGATGTGAATGCCGGAGATGGCGCGAGCAATCACCAACTGCTGGATTTCGCTGGTGCCTTCAAAGATCGTGTAGATCTTCGAGTCACGGTGCCAGCGCTCAACGGGGTAGTCACGAACGTAGCCGTAACCACCGAGGATCTGAATGGCCTCTTCGGTGACGCGCACGGCAGTCTCACCGGCGAACCACTTCGACATTGAACCTTCACCAGAGGTGAAGGGGACCTTGGTGGCGGCCATGTTGGCGGCACGCCATACCAAGAGACGCGAAGCGTCAATGTCAGTCTTCATCTTGGCGAGCTTGAAGGCAATGGCCTGGTTCTCGATGATGGCGCGACCGAACTGCTTGCGCTCCTTGGCGTACTCGAGGGAGTACTCGTAGGCGGCACGAGCGATTCCGAGAGCCTGAGCACCAACGGCGGGACGGGTGGCTTCAAAGGTGGCCATGGCGGCGTTGGTCTGAGCCTTCTTGCCTTCGCGAACGCGGGCCAGCTTCTCGTCAAGCTTTTGCTTGCCACCGAGGAGGCAGGAACCGGGAACGCGGCAGTCTTCCAGGATGACTTCGGCCGTGTGCGACGCACGGATACCCATCTTCTTGAACTTCTGGCCCATGCGGATGCCGGGGGTGCCTTCAGGAATAATGAACGAAGCCTGACCGCGCGAGCCCAGCTCGGGGTCGACCGAAGCGACGATGACGTGGATGTTGGCGATACCACCGTTGGTGATCCAGGTCTTTACACCGTTGAGGACCCATTCGTCCTTGGCGGCGTCGTAGACGGCGCGGGTGCGCAGTGAAGAAACGTCGGAACCGGCGTCGGGCTCGGAGACACCGAAGGCGGCGAGCTTCAAGTCACCGGGTGATCCGTAGCACTGAGGGATCCACTCCATGGCCTGCTCGGGCGTACCGTTCGCGGCGATACCGGCCACGGCGAGCGAGGTGCCGAAGATAGCCATGGCGATACCGGCGTCACCCCAGCACATCTCTTCGAGCGCAATGGGCATCGAGAGACCGGTGGGGTCAGAGAAGTTGGAGAAGATGAAGTCGGTCGAGTAGATGCCGACCTTGGCGGCCTCTTCGATAATGGGCCACGGCGTCTCTTCGCGCTCGTCCCACTCAGCGGCGGCTGGGCGTACGACGTCACGAGCGAATCCGTGAACCCAATCCTGAAAAGTCTTCTGGTCTTCGTTCAGTTGCATTGAAAACTCGGCCATGACATCCTCCTGTAGCGGTGTTGATATGCCTCAAGTTACCGATGGGTAACCGTTGCCAACCTTAGATGAAGGTGACCCATTCCGGTGCACTTTGGACAAAGCAAAAGGGCCAGCCCGATTGGGCTGGCCCTTAAGAAACACCTCAAAGAGGATGCTTAGAGAATGTTCACGCGCTTAGCGAGTGGACCGCGGTCACCGGGCTCGATGTCGAACTCGACCTGCTGGCCTTCGAACAACGTGCGACGACCGTCACCTTGAATCTCTGAGTAGTGAACGAAAACGTCGGGCTGACCGTCAATCGCGACGAATCCCCAACCCTTCTCGTCATTGAACCACTTAACGGTTCCTGTAGCCACTGGGGCCTCCTTAGTAAACACACCGGCAAGCCGGCTGAGAGAACCACAACGGCAACCTCTGGGAAAACACTACTCCGTGACGGGAAATTGGCAAATTGGCCCCGAGCGGGTTGCTAGCGGCGCACTACGGTGCCCGAAGCACTGTCCTCTACGGTCCAGCCGAGCGAAACGAGCTGGTCGCGCAGGCGATCGGCCTCGGCCCAGTCCTTGGTGGCCCTTGCGACGTCTCGAGCGACCACCAATCTCGCAGTTTCCTCGTCAATTAGGTCGCCAGCGCCATGGAGGCCCAACCCCAGGCCGGACAGGACGACGGCCACCGCCGATGCGAGGTCCTGGGCCGCCAGATGCTCGCCACGGTCGGCCGCCCCGTGGGCGCTCGTTACTGCTTCAAAGAGCAGAGCCAGGGCGGCGGGGGTATCCATGTCGTTGGCCATCACAGCGGTCACCCGGTCCAGAAGATCGCGTCCAGCTGATCCGAACTCGAAGGAGGCGGCCCGCTCCAGAGTCGCCCCGGCGAGCAGGGGTAGTTCGAACCGTCGGGCGAGGCCGTCGAGACGCTCGAGACCGCGGACGGCGTCAGCGATGGTGGCCGTCGAGACTTCGATTGGCGATCGGTAATGACTTCGCAGCACGAGTAGTCGGTAGGAGCGAGGGTCCGTCTTTTCGGTGAGGTCGGTCAACGACGTGAAGTTATTCAGTGACTTGCTCATTTTCTGGTCGCCCACCATGACCCAGCCGTTGTGGGCCCAGTGTGTGGCAAAGACATGACCGGCGGCCACCGCTTGGGCCCGCTCGTTTTCGTGATGAGGGAAACGAAGGTCGAACCCACCGCAGTGCAGATCGAATCCCTCGCCGAGCAGATCAAGTGACATGACGACACACTCGGTGTGCCAACCGGGACGACCGTCACCAAAGGGTGCGGGCCACGAGGGCTCGCCGGGCTTGGCCTTCTTCCACAGCGCAAAGTCCAGGGGCGAACGCTTTTCCTCGTTGGCCTCGATGCGAGCACCCGCTCGAAGCGAGTCGAGGGCCTGACCGGAGAGGGCGCCGTAGTCGGGCACGGTTGAAACGTCGAGATAGATCGAGTCACTCGTGGAGTAGGCCTTCCCGGAGGCCAAGAAAGAATTGATGAGCTCCACCATGCCGTCGACGAAGGCCGTGGCGTGAGGCGTGTGGTCGGGACGGGCAACTCCAATGGCGGCCATCGCCTCCCACCAGTGCCCCTCGTACTGGGCGGCCACCTCTACTTCGGTCCGGCCTTCACGGAGAGCCCGGTTAATGATGTTGTCGTCAATGTCAGTGATATTGGAAACAAAGGTGACGTCAAGCCCCTGAAAGGTCAGCCAGCGACGCAGGGTGTCCCACACGAGGGTGAACCGCCCGTGGCCCAAATGGGGCAGGTCGTAGACGGTCGGGCCACAGACGTACATCGAGACTCGGCCCTCGTCCCGCAGGACGAGGTCGCGGACCTCATTGGTCAAGGAATCGTGGAGGCGAAGCACGAGTTCTAAACTACGGCACTCATGGAAAACTCCACAACGCCCCAGCTGGGAGCCCTCCCAGAAAAGCCAACAATTGATGGCCTGGAGGCCGCGTGGGTGCCCAAGTGGCAAGCGTCCAACGTCTACGGGTTCGACGCAACCGCCACCCGCGACCAAGTCTTTTCCATCGACACCCCACCGCCGACGGTGTCAGGCTCGCTGCACATCGGTCACGTCTTTAGCTACACCCACGCCGACGCCATCGCCCGATTTCAGCGGATGCGCGGACGCAAGGTCTTCTACCCCATGGGTTGGGACGACAACGGACTGCCCACCGAGCGACGAGTCGAGAACTTCTTCGGCGTCCGCTGCGACCCCTCACTTCCCTACGACCTCTCCTTCGAGCCACCGGCCAAGCCCGGTGACCAGAAGATTTCAATCTCTCGCAAGAACTTCGTCGAACTCTGTCAACGTCTCACTTCGACCGACGAAGAAGTCTTCAAGGAACTGTGGCAACGACTCGGTCTGAGTGTCGACTGGCAGCTCGAGTACTCCACGATCTCCCAGCTCGCTCAGCAAATTTCACAGCGAGCCTTCATCACGATGTTGCAGCGAGGCGAGGTCTACTCCTCGGAAGCCCCCACACTCTGGGACGTGGATTTTCGCACCGCCGTTTCCCAGGCTGAACTGGAAGACCGTGAACGTCCCGGCGCCTACCACCGTCTGCGTTTTGAGCGCACCGGCGGAGAAGGTGGCGTCGAGATTGAAACGACGCGACCCGAACTACTGCCGAGTTGCGTCGCCCTTGTCGCTCACCCCGATGACGCGCGCTACCAACCACTCTTTGGCACGACCGTCACTACCCCGCTCTTCAACGTTGAGGTCCCCATCGTGGCCCACGAGCTGGCCGACCCCGATAAGGGTTCGGGTATCGCGATGATTTGCACGTTTGGTGACACCACCGACGTCACCTGGTGGCGCGAACTCCGTCTGCCGACACGGGCCCTTATCGGACGCGACGGCCGTTTCCTCCCTTCGGCCGAATTTGGTTCCGACCACTGGCCCTGCTCCAATGTGACGGAGGCAAACGAGAACTACGCCCTCCTCGCCGGCAAGAGTGCCAACCAGGCGCGTACCGCCATCGTGGAACTGCTCACCGCGAGCGGTGCCCTGCTCGGCGAGCCGCGCCCCATTACGCACCCCGTCAAGTTCTACGAGAAGGGCGACCGGCCGCTCGAAATCGTCACTTCGCGCCAGTGGTTCGTAGCCACCATGCCGCACCGCGAAGCGTTGTTAGCTCGCGGCGAAGAGCTGACCTGGCACCCCGACTTCATGAAGCACCGATACAAGAGTTGGGTCGAGGGGCTGAACGGCGACTGGTGCATTTCACGTCAGCGTTACTTTGGCGTGCCCTTTCCGATCTGGTACGCCATCGACGGCGATGGAATCATCAACTTCGACGCCCCAATCGTGGCCGACGTCGCCTCGCTCCCCATCGACCCTTCGAGTGACTGCCCACCCGGCTTCACCGAGGCGCAGCGCGGTCTTCCCGGTGGATTCAGTGGTGACCCCGACGTCATGGACACCTGGGCCACCAGTTCACTGACCCCTCAGATTGCGGGCCGCTGGGGTACTGATCTCTTCGACCGGGTCTTTCCGATGGACCTTCGCCCTCAGGCGCACGAAATCATTCGGACGTGGCTCTTTTCTACGGTGGTCCGCAGCCACCTCGAGTTCAACTCGCTCCCCTTCACCAACGCCGCCATTTCCGGTTGGATCCTGGACCCCGATCGCAAGAAGATGAGTAAGTCCGTGGGCAACGTCGTCACCCCCATGGGTCTGCTCGACACGCACGGCTCCGACGCCGTGCGCTACTGGGCCGCCTCCGGTCGCCCGGGAACCGACACCGCCTTCGACGAAGCGCAGATGAAGATTGGTCGTCGGCTCGCAATCAAGATCTTGAACGCATCAAAGTTTGCGCTGGGTCGACTCGAGGGTGCACCGATTCCTTCGGTCGAGGCCATCACCGAACCACTCGACGTTGACCTGATGGCCCAGCTGGCCACCTTGATCGACGAGACCACCCGAGCCTTTGAGCAGTACGACTACGCGCGGGCCTTGGAACGCACTGAGCAGTTCTTCTGGGGCTTCTGTGACGACTACATCGAACTCGTGAAGATTCGTGCCTACAGCGAAGACAACCCCGCCGGCTTGGCGTCGGCGCGGGCCGCACTGGCGACGACTCTTTCGGTACTTCAGCGACTCTTCGCTCCCTTCCTCCCCTTCGTCACCGAAGAGGTCTGGAGCTGGTGGCATCAAGGTTCCGTCCACGTCGCCACTTGGCCGACGCGGGACGAACTCCCCAACACGGCGAACCACGTCGCTGTCTATGGGCCGGTGTGCGAAATTTTGACTGCGGTGCGCCGCGAAAAGACCGAAGCCAAGGTTTCCATGCGAACTGAAATCGAGTCGCTAGTCGTGACCAACGACGCTGGTTTCATTGCTGCCGTGCGGCTCGCCGAAAACGATCTCCGCGACGCCGGGGCCGTACGGGCCGTCACCTACGTCGAAGCCACGAATGGGGCTAAGAGTGTTGCGGTGACGTTCGTTCCCGCAAACTAACGAACGATTTCACCGGTAGCCGCGCTGCGCACATTCACCGCATCACGAGTCACCTCGTAGAAGGCGAACTGGCGGTAACGCCGCGTTAGGGCGCGGGCTTCGTTGCGCGTGAGGCCAAAAAGGGCCAGCCCCGATTCGTTCCACTCACTGGATGATGGATCACGACCCTGACTGCGCAACCAGGACCAACCATGCAGATCAGCCTCGCGCTCTAGAAGTGTGAGTCGAGCCTCGTTCTCATCACGTGAGAGTGGCGTACTCAAAGGATTGAATGGCGTAATCACGACGTACGGACCGACGTGGGCGCCCACGTCG
>JBAXMO010000055.1:0-8577 GCA_037134255.1 Actinomycetes bacterium
CTCTCGCCTCGCGAAGGCCGCGCTCGCCACGATCGTGGACGGTGCCATGACCGACCTTGGTGCCCCGCTGGTAGATGGTGCGACTGTAGCGATTGTCACCGAAGCGACCCCCGAGGGACGCGAGGTGCTTCGACACTCCACGGCCCACGTGATGGCACAGGCTGTGACTCGACTGTGGCCCGGAGCCCACTTCGCTATTGGGCCAGCCATTAATGACGGTTTTTATTACGACTTTGACTTGCCCGACGGTGCTCGATTTTCAGATGCCGACATGGAGCGGGTCGAAGCGGCAATGCGTACGATTGTGAGCGAGAATCAACCTTTTATTCGTTCGGAGCACTCGGTTGAAGAGGGTCTGGCGCTATTTGCCGACCAGCCTTACAAAGTCGAAATTATTAAGTCGGTCAGTTCGGGCGGCAGCACCGAAGATCTCGCCGAAGTTGGCAGCGCTTCCTTTGTCTCCGCCTATCGCAACTCAGACTCCTTTGTTGATCTCTGTCGCGGACCTCACGTCCCCACAACGGGTCGTCTGGGTCATTTCAAATTGATGCGGGTTGCCGGCGCCTATTGGCGCGGTGACGAGAAGCGCCCTCAGCTGCAGCGAATCTACGGAACGGCGTGGGAGAGCAAGTCCGCGCTCGAGGAACACATCAACCGCTTGATTGAGGCCGAGAAGCGAGACCACCGTCGCCTCGGTGTCGAACTCGATCTCTTCAGCTTCCCACCCGAACTGGGTCCCGGACTTTCTGTTTTTCACCCAAAGGGCGGCACCATTCGCCGATTGATTGAGGACTATTCCCGTCAGCGTCACGTTGAAGATGGGTACGAGTTCGTCAACACTCCCCACATCACGAAGGGCGAACTGTTTGAGACCTCGGGCCACCTCGAGTGGTTTGCCGATGGTATGTATCCGCCAATGGAACTGGACGAGGGTCAGAAGTACTACCTCAAGCCAATGAACTGTCCGTTCCATCTGTTGATTTTCAACGCGCGACAGCGCAGCTATCGAGAATTGCCACTACGGCTCTTTGAGTTCGGAACCGTGTATCGCTACGAAAAGTCCGGTGTCGTCCACGGCCTCACGCGCGTCCGCGGTTTCACGCAGGATGACGCTCACATTCTGTGCACCAAGGAACAGATGCACGACGAGTTGACGAGCCTATTGAATTTCGTGCTTGATCTCTTGCGCGACTTCGGCCTCAACGATTTTTATCTGGAGATTTCAACGCGTCCACCGGGCAAAGCGGCGGGCACTGATGAAGAGTGGAATGAGGCCGAAGAGACGCTGACTGCTGTCGCACGCGGCCACGGCCTCGAGCTGGTGCTCGATGAGGGTGGTGGAGCGTTCTACGGGCCCAAGATTTCAGTCCAAGCAAAAGACGCCATCGGACGCACCCACCAGATGTCAACAATCCAGTTGGACTTCCAGTTGCCGCAGCGATTTGACTCCTCCTACATTGGTTCTGATAATCAGCGGCACCGCCCGATCATGATTCACCGAGCTCTCTTTGGCTCGATTGAGCGCTTCATCGCAATTTTGATTGAGCACTACGCCGGTGCTCTGCCGACGTGGCTTGCTCCAGAACAGGTCCGAGTGTTGAGTGTTCGCGACATTCACGATGATTACGCCTGGGAGGTGGCTAACGTCCTCAAAGCGGCCGGTGCTCGGGTCGTTGTAGATGAAGCCAACGAGCCACTGGGTGGCCGTATTCGACGGGCGAAGATGGAAAAGATTCCCTACATCTTGGTGGTTGGTGACGTTGATGTTCGTGAGCGAACGCTCGGCATTAACGCCCGCGGGTCGAACGATCCCGAACGAGGTGTGGGCCTTGATGAATTCGTTCGGCGCT
Source organism: Actinomycetes bacterium (assembly GCA_037134255.1). Taxonomy (GTDB): domain Bacteria; phylum Actinomycetota; class Acidimicrobiia; order Acidimicrobiales; family RAAP-2; genus RAAP-2. Next base: position 1,851 of record JBAXMO010000055.1, read on the forward strand.
TTACGCAAGAAGTCGTCGAACACGGTTTGCCTGAAGGGCGATAGTGCCACTCGATCGGCTGTCGGCCGCTTGGCGGGAGCAGTATGTTCAAGACGCCACAGCTTCGGAACGTGATGATTCCCCTAGCGCCTGTGTCTTTTGCGACTTGCTACCCGACGGAGTAGGTGAATCTTCTGGCATCATCTCGCTGACGCCGTTTAGCTTCTTGATCTTGAATGCATTCCCGTACGGTTCCGGTCACGTTTTGGTGTTGCCTCGGCGTCACGTGCAGAGTCTCGAAGAACTCTCCGATGAGGAGGCTATTGATTTTTTTGCTCTGCTCCGACGTAGTGTGACGGCGCTCAAAACGACATACGCACCGGATGGGCTCAACGTGGGGTTCAATCTCGGCCGGGCCGCAGGTGCTGGAATTCCCCAGCACCTACACGGCCACATTCTGCCGAGGTGGAGTGGTGACACTAATTTTATGACGACTTTGGGTGAAACTCGGATTCTGCCGGAATCGCTGGCTTCATCGTGGAGCAAGATTTCCGCAGTCGTTAATGGGCCGGATTTTGACTCCGGTGCTAACTAGGATTGGCTCCTAGTACCGCCCTACTTGGTACACGGGAGGCATGATGTTCGACGGCAAATTCCGAATCGCTGTGGACAAGCGCACGGCGCCAGTCGGACGTTTTTTGGTCAAGTGCGGATTTTCGGCTGACGTTCTCACCGCCTCCGGACTTCTCTTTGCTGGCGCCACGGGCTGGGCTATCGCTATGGGCCATCATCGTTGGGCAATAGCGTTGCTGGCTCTGACTGGGGCCCACGACCTTTTTGATGGACCAGTGGCCAAGGCCTCTCAGGCGACCTCCGTGCGGGGCAGCTTCTTTGATTCGGTGATCGATCGTCTGTCTGATGCTTTGATTCTGGGTGGCGCGGCCTACTACCTCGAAGCCAACCATCGAGGACAAGTGATCCTGTTGCCCTTTGCGATTATGACGAGCACTTTTATGATTTCCTACCAGCGATCCAAGGCTGAGAGCCTGGGCCTTGCGGCGAAGGGAGGCCTCATGGAACGGGCTGAGCGAATGATTTTGATGGGTGTCTCGTTGCTCGCTACCTCGATATTTATCCCCGTTCTTTGGATTCTCCTGGTTCTGACGACCATGACTGCGCTCGGTCGATTCCGCCGAGTCTGGGTTGTCGCAACCGAAGCTTCCGCTACGACGGAATAGGCAGAACGTGGACGCTCGTCAGCGCGCTCGAGTCACGATGTTCAAAACCCTCGCGACCGCGATGGAGCTCGCACCCGAGCGCGTTGATCGATGGATTGGCGAGCAGGTCGCCGGCACAGTGGGGCGTTTGTCGGGGGAGCCTCGAAATAATCTGCGCAACAACGTCCGTCGAGCCCTGGGTTCGGCCGATATTCAGCCATCGAGTGCGCTGCTTGAGCGTTATGTCGACCGAGGCTTTGAGACGTACGGTCGCTACTGGGCCGAGGGTGCCAAGCTTCCGGCAATTTCTAAGTCAAATATTAATAAGCACTTCTGTTTTGCAGAAGGGCTCGAACATCTTCAAGCCGCCGCGGCTACCGGTCGCGGCGTTGTTATTGCAATCCCCCATATTGGAAGTTGGGAGTGGGGTGGAGCATTTCTGGCCAACATTGGGTTACCAATGCACGCGGTTGCCGAGGCACTTGACCCGCCCGAACTCTTCGAATGGTTCGCTAAGAAGCGGCGGGCCATTGGCATTGAAGTCGCACCTCTCAACGAACAGGCCGGTACCGTCCTGCTGTCGACAATAAAGGCCGGCAAAATTGTTGGACTCTTATGCGACCGTGATATCCAGAACAATGGCATTCCAGCCCGGCTACTCGGAGAAGACGTGACCATCCCAGCCGGTCCTGCCACGTTGGCTCTCCGTACGGGTGCGGTTTTGTTAGCCGGAGCCTGCTACGCCGGACCTGGGGATGGCCATCATGCAGTATTCACACCACCCATAGCGGCCGAGCGATTAGGCAAACTACGAGAAGACGTATCGAGGGTGACACAACTTGTCGCCGATGAACTCAGCGGATTGATTCGCCGTGCCCCCGAACAGTGGCACGTACTTCAGTCTCGCTTCGACACCCCGTGAGTTCACCTCGGCGGGTGGCGATTATCTCGCCGTACGCCCTAGATATTTTTGGGGGAGTGCAGGAGCAGGTCCTAGGCATGAGTCGCCAACTTATGGCTCGGGGAATCGAAACGTTAGTCATTTCACCCGAGGGTGGCGATCTGATCTCTGAGACACCGGCACAAGTGCTCCGTTTTGGGGGCTGTCTGGCAATCCCCGCCAACGGCTCGAAGGCACCGATCACCTTGAGCGCCACGGCCGCCCATCGTGCCCGTAGGGCCGTGGAAGATTTCAATCCCGAAGTAGTCCATTTCCACGAGCCCTTCGCGCCACTTGTGGGGTACGGCGAACTCTTTTCGTCGAATGACCGAATCCGTGTCGGGACCTTCCATCGTTCGGGCGGTGGACCGGCCTACCGCCTCACCACACCTCTCCTGCGAAGGGTACTGCGACGCCTCGACGCCCTCGTCGCAGTGAGCGACCAGGCTGCCGAAACTCTGCACACGGCGACCGGAGCGCAGGCTGAGGTTCTGTTTAATGGATTTGAGATGAACCGCTTCGAGTCTCAGGTTCACTCGACGGTGCCCACAATCTTGTTCATCGGTCGCTTTGAGGCCCGCAAGGGCGCCCGCGTTGCCATTGAAGCAGTGCGAGGTTGGCACGCGACGGGTGGTCCTGAGGTTCGCCTGGTTATGGCTGGCGATGGTCCGGATGCTGCCAAGTTGAAGGAATTGGCCTCCAGCGACTCGGCAATCAGCTTCGTTGGTGCAATTAGCGATACGGAGAAGCGCCACCTGCTTGGAACGAGTTCGGTGGTGGTGGCGGCCTCACTCTTTGGCGAGAGTTTCGGCATGACACTGCTAGAAGGCATGGCCAGCGGGGCGGCCGTAGTCGCGTCAGATATTGATGGATACCGTGAAGCGGCTGGGGGGCATGCAACGTTGTTTACACCAAGCGACGCCGTCGATTTACGACGCGCCATCACGGTGGCGTTGGCGCAGACCGATGGCGAGCGCCAGGCCGCGCACCGCCACGCCGAGGCGTGGTCAATGGAGCGACTCGTGGAGAGCTACCTCGGCATCTACGAGCGCTGCCAGGCGCGCCGGTAGCCTTGCATCGTGAGCGCCGCGAAACAACATCAACAACGTCGTCGTAGCAATCAGCGCCACCGAGGTCCTCGTCACGTCGAGCCGATCCTCGATCCCACGTGGCGCAGCGCCTACGCGCCATCGGCCAACGAGCGTGAGGCGAACTCCAATATCACCCTGGGCGTGCAGCGCAACCTGGCGATTGGGGCTGCCGTATCGATAATTCTGGCGCTGGTTCTAGTCCTTGGCGTCAGCGTGCCGCTCTATTTGGCACTGTTGTTGCCCGTGCTCTATGTCGCCGCGGCCGGATTGTTCTTCCAAGCGATTCGAGGTCGAGCCACTACGGCCGATGCTCTCGCCGGATCACTCGTGGCCCACTTTCCCGTCGGGGGCACCAAGACTGACCGCGTGAGACTCTCAACGATCGTGGAGCGACTCTCGGCGACGTTTGGACTCGGCTCCATTAACTGCTTCGTAGTGGAAGAGGACGTACCTAACGCCACCCTCCTGCGAGACCAAGACAACTACACCTTGATCGTCACTACTGGCTTGATGCACGAAGTTGAATTAATCGAGCTCGAAGGGGTTGTGGCGCACTGCATGGCCCGCCAACGATTGGGCTACATCGCCATACCGTCGCTGTTGGCCGCTGCCAGTCTGTCCAAGGCGACCCGGAGCCGCTACGAAACTCGGATACGTGGCTGGGCCTACCGAGCCGATGAAGTCGCGGCTGCCACTATCCGCTACCCCCTCGGCCTTCAACGGGCACTGGAACGAACGGCCTCGACCGTGCCTCATTCCAGCTCCTATTTCTCAAGTGAGGCCTACGCCAAGGCCCGCTGGATCTGGTTTGACCAACATGTCGATGGCAAAGAATTGACACCCGGAGACCTCGATCAGGCCAGTGCACGCGCCCAAGCCCTCGAGGAGTGGTAGCGGTTTACACCATTAAGGTGAAATCATGACTACTCAAGAAAACTTTGGTTCAGTAGGTACGGCCCGCGTCAAGCGCGGCCTCGCAGACATGCTTCGCGGGGGCGTCATCATGGACGTTGTCAACCCCGAGCAGGCTCGGATTGCCGAAGATGCTGGTGCCGTTGCGGTGATGGCGCTCGAGCGTGTTCCATTTGACATCCGTCGTGATGGCGGAGTTGCTCGCATGAGCGACCCCCAGATGATCAAAGAGATTCAGGCGACGGTCACAATCCCCGTCATGGCCAAGGTCCGTATCGGTCACCTAGCCGAAGCGCAGATTCTTCAATCGCTTGACGTTGACTACATCGACGAGTCGGAAGTTTTGACACCGGCGGACGAGGTGAACCACATTGACAAGTGGGGCTTTACGGTGCCTTTCATTTGTGGCGCGACCAACTTAGGAGAGGCCCTTCGACGCATTAGCGAAGGCGCCTGCATGATTCGCTCGAAGGGTGAGGCTGGCACTGGGAACATCGTCGAAGCCGTACGGCACCTCCGAACCATCAACAAAGCCATTCGCATGCTGCAGTTGGCTGACGATTCCGAGCTCTTTTCAATGGCCAAGGATCTTCAGGCACCACTGCCACTGGTGCAGGAAGTAGCCGCTACTGGCAAGCTGCCCGTTCCTCTCTTCTGTGCCGGTGGAATTTCGACACCGGCTGACGCTTCGCTGGTGCTGCAATTGGGCGCCGAGGCGGTCTTTGTCGGTTCAGGAATTTTTAAGAGCGATGATCCCATTCGCATGGCCAACGCCATTGTCGAGGCGACTACGCACTACTTGGACGCTTCAGTTGTTGCTCGCGTTTCGACGGGCCTCGGAGCTGCCATGAAGGGGTTCGAAACCGCGACGTTGGAGCAGCGTCTCTCTGAGCGCGGTTGGTAATGCCTCGTTTGGGCATTCTCGCCCTACAGGGTGATGTGCGTGAACATCAGGCCACAGTTCAGTCTCTGGGCGTTCATCCACTGTTAGTGAGAACGCCACGGCAGCTAGAAGACATCGACGCACTGATATTGCCCGGTGGTGAGTCAACGGCAATTGCGCACCTGCTCGTGACTTCGGGCCTGCGAGAACCACTGGCAACTCGGCTTGGTGATGGCATGGCGGCCTTTGGCACGTGTGCCGGGCTCATTGCCCTGTCGACGGAAGTTCTTGATGGACGAAGTGATCAGTGGTCATTTGCGAAGCTGGATGTGGCGGTTCGCCGCAATGGATACGGACGACAAGTGGCCTCATTCGAAGCACCAATTGAGGTTGAGAGTCTCGGTACAGTTCCTGGAGTTTTTATTCGAGCTCCGCGCATCGAGCGGTGGGCCCCCGAGGTCGAAGTGCTTGCGTCTCACGACCATGGTGATGGTGAGCACCCCGTGCTTGTTAGACAAGGCGCCGTTTGGGGTTGTTCGTTTCATCCGGAATTGACTACTAACGCACTGATTCATGAGCTTTTCCTGCGTAGCGCTGGGTTTTGAGCCCAGCGAAGTTGTAGGGGACCTGTAAGTATTGGCCCCTCAGCGACAGTACGTAAGTAAGCGAAAGGAATTTCCTATGAATGCTTTTCAACGCCTCACACTTACAGGCTCTCTAGCCGCCGGTCTGCTGATGACGGTGCCCAGCGTGGCCTTCGCAAGTGACTCCGTTCCAGTGGTTGATCTCAGTTCGGTAAATGTTGCGCTTGGCGAAGACGGTTCGGGGTGGACTATTTCTTTCGTGACACCGTCTGATGCTCCCTCTAATGCCTCATACCTAGTGGCAACTAACGAAGATTCCTACTGCACAGTCAATGGAACTGACACTGTCGGTGACACCATCTCTTGTGACGTGCCTCTTCTCGATGACCCATCGGCGGAGCCGACGGTGTCACGCATTGACGTAGTGCGCTCGGACTACGACCCCGAGACCTACGGATTTCCCGTAGACACGTCCTCGGCCACCGTGGCGCTGAATGGTGACGCATCAGGCTGGACTATGACCTGGCGAACATTGTCTGACTTCGTCATGGTTGGTTCCTACGTCGTCAATACGACCGATGGGTCAATGTGTACATCTGACGCAGTGGACGCAGTGGATGGTGTTGCTACGTGTGATGTGGGGCTCCTCGACGACCCTTCGATAGCTCCCGAGATTGCCAATATCCGATTCTTTCCGACGATCGTTAAATACGCCGGTGGCCCCGCCTTGTCGGTCGATATCACTACGGCCACCATTGTTCTCAACGGTGACGGCACCGGTTGGACGGTCACCTGGTCTGAGCTTGCAGCCGACGGGGGACAGCTGCCGTATGTGGTCACGACTACTTCTGGCGACACCTGTTATGTCGATGGCTCGGGCATAGAAGGAACTCAGTTGAGCTGTGACCTGCCCCTACTCTCCGACCCCAGTGAAACGCCGACACTTAACTCGATCCGCACGATTGCGGTCATGTATGACTCTCGGGGCTCGCTTGACGAAGGTTCGACGTCGTACGTGCCCACCACGGATGCTCCAGTGAGCACAATCCAAAATGGGATTCCAACTTTGGCCGATGACGTCGTATCTCATGAAGGTGGTCGTTCTTCCAAATGGGTGTGGA
>JBAXMO010000056.1:0-8198 GCA_037134255.1 Actinomycetes bacterium
CGTAGTGGTCTCGGTGAGTTGCAGCTCCCCGAGAACGAGCCGGGTTCGTCAATCATGCCGGGCAAGGTCAACCCCACTCAGAGCGAAGCCATGATTATGGTCGGCATTCAGGTCTACGGCAACGACGCCGCTATCGGCATGGCCGGCAGCCGCGGCAACCTGGAGCTAAACGTCTGCAAGCCCGTGATCATCCACAACTTCTGCCACTCCATTGACTTGCTCACCGACGCCTGTCTTCGTTTCACGGAGTTCTGTGTTGAGGGCCTGCAGCCGGACTACGAGCAGATCCAGCAGCACTTGAACAACTCGTTGATGCTGGTGACGGCCTTGAACCCACTGATTGGTTACGACAAGGCGGCCCAGGTGGCCAAGAAGGCTCACAAGGAGCGCACGACGCTCCGTGAGGCCGTGTTGGCGTTGGGCTTTTTAACCGGTGAAGAGTTTGACGGCGCCATCGACCCGGCGGCGATGACGCATCCGTGACCCGGCCGCAACTCGCCTCGCCCGAAGAACTAGAGAACTGGTTACTCGCGCATCCTGGGTGGCGGGTACTTGACGGACACTTGCTCTTAGAGCGTTCGGTTCCCTTTCGCGTCGCCGGGGCGCTCGCGGCCGCTTCGGTGGCCCTGGCTGATGAGATTGATCACCACCCGATCATGACTATTGGCTTCGATTCTCTACGAATTGAGATGTGGACTCACGACAAGGGTGGCATTACGGAACTCGATTTTCGACTCGCTACGTTTATCGACGAGTTTCTCGCCACGCGCCGTTAGGCGATCGGGATACCCCAGAGGGCCAGCCAGCGACTCAGGTCGGGCTCCACCGGTAGCTCGCTACCCAAAAAGTTCTTCACGCGAATTTCAAGTTCGTTATCGCGACGATTCGTGCCGCGAGGGGCGAAGGGGTAGAAGGTTCCCGACTTGGCCAAGTAGACCAGCGAGATGGCACCTTCACCGGGGGGAGTTTTGGGCGTAAAGCCAAAGACGGTACAGAGGAGTCGTGGCCCGAGGCCGTGCTCGACCAGGGTGGAGTGAGCGCCGTGGGCTCGAGTAACGAGATTGCCCAAGTCGGCGTCGTGAATAACGACCCAGGTGTAGCCGAGGTCGTCGACGCTGAAAGTCATTTTTCCCTCGGTATCACCCACGGTGAGTAGTTGTCGGATCTCCTCGTCGCTTTCCAGCGTGCTGGACCCCGAACCGGCCTTGTAGCAAACTCCGGCTTGACCGCTCGTCACCAGGTCGAGTTGCGCCTCGAGCGTGAGTGCGGCACTCGGGAGGGCGAAGAGCTGATCGAGCTTGGGTTCAACCTGCTTGGTCTTGCCAAAAATATTGCCGAGTAGGCCCACTACTGATTCATCTCGCGCTCAAGGCGAGCCAGCTGGTCCAAGCGCTTCTGGAGCGAGGGGTGGGTGGAAAAGAGTGCGCCCATTGAACCCTTGGCGAGAGCTGGGGTGAAGAAGAAGGCGTTCATGCCCTCGACTCGACGCAAGTCGTTGTTAGGGATCCGGGCCATGTCGCCCGTCACCTTGGTCAGCGCGGAGGCCAGCGCCGAAGGCTTGCCAATCAAGATGGCCCCAGCACGGTCGGCCGCCAGTTCGCGGTAGCGCGAAAGTGACATGGTCAAGAGGAATGAAACGACGTAGACCGCGAAAGAGACGACCATGACGATTAACTCCATCATGAATGCATTCTGATTGTCTTCGTCACGACGTCCACCACCGAGCATGGCCCCCCACATAGCCATACGGCTTATGAGACCGGCAATCATGCCCAGGGAGCTGGCTACGGTCATCACCGCGACGTCGCGGTGGGCTACGTGGCTGAGCTCGTGGGCCAGAACTGCTTCGAGTTCTTCATCGTCCAGGCGCTGGCGAATACCGTCGGTGATCACCACAACGGAGTGCTTCGGATTACGGCCCGCAGCAAAGGCGTTGGGCATCTGCACGCGAGAGACGCCAACGCGAGGCTTGGGCATGTTGGCTAGGACACAGAGTCGGTCGATCATGGTGTGGAGTTGCGGCTCTTCTTCGGGCGTTACGACCCGGGCACCCATGGAGGCCATGGCAATCTTGTCGGAGAACCAGTACTGACCAAAGATCAGGGCGAACTCGATGACGATAATTGTGCCAAGTGGGATTCCGAGATGAACGAGCGCAAAGCCGACTGCGACGTAGAGCGCCATAATCGCTAGACCCGTGACGAACATCCGTGTCGTTAAGCCGTGATCACTTTCGTATCCGCGTGAGGCCATGACTACTTTCCTTCCTCACCGGCGCCGATGGCGCCGGACGAACCTGAACCGAGTTCTTGCTTCATGGCCGCGAGCTGGGCGTCCACACTCGACGTGGCTGAGGCCTTGTCGAGCTGAGCTTGGATGTCGTCGTGGGTCGACGTGAGATCGGTGAGGGCTCCCGAAGCCAACAACTCGTCGAGGGCACCGGACCGGGCCTGCATCTCGGCGACCTTGTCTTGGGCGCGCTGGAGGGAAGCACCGGCGTCGGCCATGGACCCGCTGATTCCCGCAACTGATTCGGCAATCGAGGACTGGGCTTCGGCTGCCGTGTAGGTGGCCTTGATGGTCTCCTTGCGGGTGCGGAAGGCCTCAATCTGGGTCTGGAGGCGCTGGGTGGCGTCACCAAGCTTCTCTTCTTGTTCGGCAACCTGAACGTGCTGTACCTCGAGGTCGGTCAGCTGCTGAGCCAGGGCTTCGCGGCGAGTGAGGGCTTCGCGAGCGAGCGATTCATTGCCTTGGGCGAGGGCGGCCTTGGCCTGCTCGGCCAGTTTGTCGGCCTGACCCTTCAGCTGCTCGGCCTGGATCTCGAGACGCTTACGGGCCGTGGCGACATCGGCCAATGCCCGACGCATCTTGGTGAGGTTGTCGAGCTGCTCTTCGTAGGAGAGATCGAGGGTCTCGCGAGGGTCTTCGACTTTGTTGAGGACCTTGTTGGTCTTGGCCTTAAAAATCATGGTCATTCGATTCAGCAGGCTCACCGGCGTCTCCTAGGTCGTCACACGAAGCACATCTGGCTTCTCGTACACATAGTTTGCCGTGAATGCGTGACTTTAAGACGCAATAAGCTCAAGAAATCCTGAGAAAACTGGGATTCCCTAGTGACCGCTTGCGCTGATTTGAGACCAGGTAAGGGTCGTAATGCCCAACTTCTCAGCGATACCGGCCGGGGTCAGTGTCAAGAGTTCGTCGAGTGCCCCAGTCCGTGCCGCGGAGTCGTCAAGGACGGCCGCCACGTCGGGACTGTCTAAGGCGGGGTGGACAATCACTTCACTGATGCCCTCGGGGAGACTTTCGAGAAGCTCCAGCAGGGCGATGCCCGGAGTCCAGTTCACCGTGTGGTCTGCGACGAAGTGTCCCCGGCGCCGCGCGATAGCCGTGGCGTCAAGGGAGGTCGACCCGAAGTTGTAGCCGTGACGAATGGGGAGTGCGAATTCCTCGGCCACGTCCAAGAAGACGTCGAAGAGAGCCAGGTGCCGTGCCACGACATCATCGTGCGACGTCAAAAAGGTTGGTGTCACACCCAGCGTCTTGGCCCGCTCAATCTGCGCTACGAACTCCCGGTAGACCTCGTCGGGGTCGGCGTGCTCGGCGGCATCTGATGCATCGATTGGAAATCCTCCACGACCACCGAGGAGTGAAGGGGAGTAGGTCACTGGTCGCATCTCGAGCAACTCGTGTTCGGCACTGAGCGCGAGCTGAATCCCTAGTTCAGTACCCAAGCGCGCCACGGCCTCTCGAGCAAATGGCGCCACGACGAGGAGTGAGGCGTCACCCACGACACCGCTTGCCAGTGCTTGACGGATGCCTTCGTTAACGCCGTACGTGAGTCCGGCGTCAGAGGCAGTGATGAGTACGGCGCGTTTCGTGCTGACGCCCAAGCGGTCGAGCGATTCGGTCACGACCGGGGAAGTTCACGATCTTGCGCGGTGGCCTGTTCGATGAGTTCGAGTCGGTAGGCCTCTAACTCATTGGCGATGTGCTCACTTTCGAGGCCGAGGATTCGGGCAGCCAAGAGCGCCGCATTGATGGCTCCGTTGATGGCTACGGTGGCCACGGGTACGCCGCGTGGCATCTGCACGATTGAGAGCAACGAGTCGAGACCATCGAGTCGGGCGAGTTCGACCGGCACACCAATAACTGGCAGCGTCGTAACGGCGGCCAGCATCCCTGGGAGGTGGGCGGCCCCACCGGCGCCGGCGATCAAAATCTTGAGACCCCGTTCACGGGCGCTGCGCCCGTAGGCAATCATGGCCTCCGGGGTGCGGTGCGCGGAGACAACGTGAGTTTCGTGATGAATGCCGAAACGAGTAAGTACGTGTAGGGCATCAGCCATCACCGGGTGGTCCGAGGCGCTGCCCATGACTACTCCCACTATTGGATTCGACACGGTCTCTCCTTAGCTCGACGGTTGGAGCAGCGCGGCGGCGTCCCACGCCGTCTTTGCAACTCCACTTCTATTATCGCCCACGGCAGTCACGTGGCCGAGTTTGCGCCCTGGACGCCACGACTTGCCGTAATCATGGATGGCTGCACCTGCGACCTGCCGGGCCGCTTCGTGGTCACCGAGGCGAGTGGTGCCAATGACATTGACGATGGTGACAAAGGCTCCGGTGGCCACGGGATTGATTAGCTCCATCCCGGCCACGGCCCGAAGATGATTCTCGAACTGGCTAGCCGTCGTACCTTCAATGGTCCAGTGGCCGGAGTTATGGGGCCGGGTGGCCACTTCATTGATGAGAACACCCTTAGAGGTAAAAAAGAGCTCAATCGCCAAGACGCCTACGGCATTGACGCGAGTAGCCACAGCTCGGGCAATTCGCTCGGCCGCCTCGACAACTTCCGGGCTCAACGTCGAGGGGTAATTCACCTCGACGCACATGCCATCGCGCTGAACGGTGTCGACGACTGGATACACCACACGTTCGCCGTTTCGCCCCGTAACGATCGAGACGGCCATTTCGGCCAGCATCGTGACGCGCTCTTCCAGTACGACTGTGCCGGCCGTGAGAAAGTTGGTGATTGTTGCGAGGGGGTCGACGCCGGCGTCAAGTACGGCCACGCCACGCCCGTCGTAACCACCGCGGGCCGACTTCACGACGACACCGTCGGGGTGAGCCGCGAGAAAGTCACGGATTGCCATTTCGTCGAAGTGCTCCAGTACCACGAAGTCCGGAATGGGAAAGCCCTCCACGGCGAAGACGGATCGTTGGTAGGCCTTATCGACGGCGAAGTGCAGGGCCTGCGAACTGGGAAAGACCACCCGGCCCTCATCTTCGAGGGCGACGACGGCGTCGAGGTTGACGAGTTCGTGGTCAAAGGTCGTGGCGTCGTTGGTTCGGGCAAATCCCATGACATCGTCAAAGGAGTGGGCGGAGCCGAAGGTGACTCGGCGAAAGTGTGAAATAGCCGCATCGTCGCTCGAGGCTGCCAACAGCGAAAGCTCGAGTGGGAGAGCTTCGGCCGCTTCGGCCATCATGAGAGCCAATTGGCCGGCACCAATGACGCCTACGCTGGGATTACTGCGAGGTTCGGTAACCTTCGGCACAAAGAAAACGCTACAGGTTTAAAAGGGGAGATCCGATGCGCATCGCAACAGGACTTGATGTTGACGGAACAATCGAGCAGGTATTGAATCGAGCGACCAAGTTGCGCGAACAGGGATTCACCAGTCTCTGGGCCTCGCAGATTTTTGGACCTGACACCCTGACGACCCTCGCGATCGTTGGTCACCAAATGCGCGACCTCGACCTGGGTACGGCCGTTGTCCCCATCCAGCCCCGCCACCCCAACATGCTCGCGGCTCAAGCCCGCACCGTGGAGGGGGCCATTGGCGGTCACCTCACCCTCGGCATCGGCCTCTCGCACAAAATGGTCGTAGAGCGCATGTGGGGTATGTCATTCGAAAAGCCCGCGACCTACATGCGCGAATATGTGGCCGCATTGGCCCCGATGTTGCGTGGCGAGGCCGTAACGACCAGCGGTGAGCGCGTGAGTGCCGTTGCGATGGGCCCACTCGGACCGAAGGATCCAGGCACACCAAGCCTGATTATCGCCGCACTCGGTTCGGTCATGTTGGACCTGGCCGGTCGTGAGGCCGACGGAACGGCGCTCTGGATGACCGGTCGCAAGACCATCGAGTCACACATCACTCCTCGCATCCGCGAAGCGGCTGAGGCCGCCGGGCGCCCCGCCCCGCGCATAATCTGCTCACTCCCCATCGTTGTCACCGACGATGTTGATGGCGCTCGAGCACGCGTGAATGAGACCTACGCCATGTACGGCACGCTGCCCAGCTACCGAGCCATGCTCGACCGCGAAGGTGCCGTCGAAGTGGCCGACGCCGCACTAATTGGTAGCAAGGCCCAAGTCCTAGAGATGATTCAGGGTCTCGCCGATGCCGGAGTGACGGAGTTCTCCGGTGCCGCGAGCGGTACGGCCGAAGAGCGTCAAGCTTCGATTGAAACTCTGCTCGAGTACCAGGCCGGCTAGGAACGTGTCGACGCCGAAGAACGTCGTCGTCATTCTCTTTGACTCGCTGAACCGCCACCTGATTGGCCCCTACGGAGCTAATGAGTTTCAAACTCCCAATCTCGATCGCTTCGCACAACGAGCTGTACGTTTCACTAACCATCAAACCGGCTCGCTACCGTGTATGCCAGCCCGTCACGACTTGCTCTGCGGAGCCTTGGACTTCCTCTGGCGTCCGTGGGGCTCGATTGAGATTTGGGAAGACGCCATCACCTACGACCTTCGTCGTCAGGGCGTAGTGACCCAACTCATTACCGACCACCCCCACCTCTTTGAGAGCGGTGGCGAGAATTTTCACACGGACTTCTCGGCCTGGTCTTACGTGCGGGGCCACGAGGACGACCCCTGGAAAACTCGACTGGACCCCAGTTGGTTCGGTTCTCCCGCCTTGCCCGCGATGGCTTCACCCATGGAGCGCTACTACGAGACTTCGCGCACGTACTTCAAGAGTGTCGAAGATTTTCCGGGCCCCCAAACCATGACGGCCGCTGCAGACTGGCTGCGGGACAACGCGAAACAGCACGAACGTTTTTTCCTCTTCGTTGATGAGTTCGATCCCCACGAACCCTTCGACACGCCCGAGCCCTGGGCGTCGATGTACGACCCCACGTGGGAGGGACCTAACGTCATTTGGCCGCCCTACACACCAGCCGGTGGACCAAGCGTTCCGGATGCGCGCACCGGTCAGCAAATCCGGGCGAACTATGGTTCCAAATTGACGATGATCGATCACTACTTCGGTCGCGTCCTGGACGCCCTCGACGCGAACAATCTCTGGGACAACACCGCAGTGGTCGTTATGACTGATCACGGGCACTACCTCGGTGAACGAGGTGGTATTTGGGGTAAGCCCGGGGTGCCGATTTACTCTGAGATGGGCCACATTCCCTTGATGATCGCCTGGCCCGGTGCGAAAGCTGGAGATCAGGACGGCCTAACGACGACGGTTGACGTTCACGCCACTCTCTGTGACATTTTCGACGTAACTCCGTCGCACCGCACCCACGGCTACTCGCTAGTCCCCGTGCTCTCGGGCGTGGCGCAGTCTGGTCGTCATCACGTGCTGACTGGAATTTGGGGTCGAGAAGTGGTGTACATCGACGACCAACGTAAATACGTACGAGCGCCAGTGGAAGGTAACCGACCCTTGGAGATGTATTCGAACCGCTGGTCGACGATGCCCATTCACGCCTACCCCGGTCTACGGCTCCCACGGCCCGACCGTCGAGCCTCGCTCGCCTACATGCCGGGTTCGGACATTCCGGTTATCCGACAGCCCTTCGCCGCGGGGGACAACGTGCCCTTTTGGGCCAACATGTCGAACTTCCACGGCGACCATTACTTCAATCGAGTCGACGATCCCCTCGAAGAAAATAATCGTGCCTCGAACGACGAACGCGAAACCGGCCGTGCGGCCTTGCGTGAAGCACTGCGCGAGATTGACGCCCCGCTCGCACAATTGGAACGACTGGATCTGCTCTAGTTCGGTAGGCGGGTGTGTTTGAACTCGTTGAGGGCAGGACGAGTCATCATGAGTGCCACTAGCGACTCGATGAGGTCCCTCGACGATTCATCTGAGGTGGGGGCGTCCATGTAGCGAACGAAGGTGGCGGCACCGTTGATGACAAAAGTGTGCACGCCGAAGGCCTCTAATG